>NZ_LDUK01000015.1:0-326995 GCF_001043575.1 Bacillus sp. LK2 | reverse complement strand
AAAAAAGTTCTTTACTGAGTAAAAGGTTCTGTAACAGGTTAGGTTTGAAAAAATATTGATAGGAATAAAAAAGCATGACAATTTTATGTCATGCTTTTTATTTTCTAAACAGTTACCAGTTATAATATAACTTGATATATAGATTTACAAAAAGTATCGATTAATAACTTCTTTAGAATCAACAAAATGCAGAGGAATTAAATTTTTATTTCTGTATATTGAATCAGTAACCTTATAGAAAGTGTTAGTGAAATCCTCTATCTCCTGTTCATTAAAGTAGCAATATGTAATTATGGGATTATCTTGTTTAGTTATTAAGAAATTATGGTATATCCCACTTAAAATATGGTAATCATTTTCTGGATGCATACCAAAAAATACAATATGATTTATGTTGGATTCATTCATTTTTAATGTTAATTCGTTTAATGGATCAACTCGTGGTTGTTCAAAGGCGATATCTTTCATTGCTAGGGAATGTATGAATTGATCTAATACCTTCGTAGTAGTGTAGTCACCTAATATTATATCGTTGGTATAATATTGTTTATCACCATATCTCATAGAGTATGACTGAAAATATGAAAAGCCTGCTGCATTATTTCGGAAATGCCCATGTAGATAAGTTACAGGTCGATGAACGATTTGTTCCAGAAGTAGATCATAATTTAAGCTGAACAGCTCTTTGAATTCTTGTAACCAGCATGTCAACGAGTTTCGATTAACTTTTTCCGCATACTCTGTATTTTTTAAATCAACTGCTTTTCCGTTTCCAAAGATGATAGTCAACATAAGCAAACGATAGTAAATGGCAAAACCATTAAATCTTGTTTTCACGATTACATCTCCTGCTGAGTTAGGCGGCGATATGCTTTTTCGTCCACCTATTTTAAGAAGGGTAATGAAACGGTTATTCTGCTGATTATAATTTTTAAATTCAGCTAGGTCTTCAATCAAGTGAAATAACCATATAAGTATTGGCCAATTTTCAATATTAACAAATTGAAATCCTTTAGTACTACCAATTCTATAGATATTTTCCGTGATTTCTAGCATATCTGGTCCAACTTTTAAGCGATTTAAATGTTTATTTTGATTTAAAAAATCCCAAATAGTTGAGTTTGTTGTAATAAGTCCTGCAAAAGCTACAGCATCTTTAAAAATTTCCTCTAATTGTTTTTGATTAAGGGTACGAACATACCTTAATACATTATTATAATTTTCCTTGATTATTGCTTTAGTATGAGGTTTAGCACCTGGTGAAATGGAAAATACACCATTTTTAGATAAAGCATAGCTTCCTTCTTTTAAACGGCCATAAATATTGCTAAAACAGCTATCAAAGTTCATACTGAATCCATTTCCTACAATTAAGCCTGTATTGTGTGCTGAGATTAGTTCTTCAAAAAAGTCGATTTTAATTTTGTTCACTATGTATCCCCCTAGAATCATAATGGATAAGAAATCATTTTAAGTATAAAAATGTCTGACATAGTAATATTATAGGGGAAATATATAAATTACGCTGATTTCAACACTTAAAAGAACTAATATTTGAGGTAGCAGTGTTGTTCTTTTTTTTATTTAATAAAAAAATTATCGCAATAATGGACTGATGCTTATTATACAATGCCACTACTATTTAGGTCTAAGGTCTTTCGATTTAAATGTTTATATTTGTTATTTTGATATCGATAGTAGGACAACGACTGATAGAGGTATAGATAAAAGTATAAAACGATTCGCATTAACATCATTCCTAATATTCGAATAATGTTGTTTCCATGACAACTAATAAATCGATTTTTTTTGATTTATTAGTTGCAAAAGTAATGGAAGACGTATATATTATAAATATCAAAAAAAATTGATGAAAGGAAATTACCATGAAAGAAATTAAATTGTACACTCAATCAACTACCCAAACCTTTGAAACGTATGAGAAGAAGTTTAAAGCATTGGCAGATCAAAAAAGGTTACACATTTTGTACGAATTGTGTCAGCGTGGAGAAACTTGTGTATGTGATTTAACTGGTGTTCTTGAATTATCACAATCAAAACTTTCGTACCATTTAAAACTTTTACTTGATGCGAACCTTATTACGAAAGAAACAAAAGGAACATGGAGTTACTATAACATTAATAAAAAAGAAGTAGATGCACTATTATCTGAGCAATTATGCTGTATATTTCGTCCTATGTCATAACTTTGGTTGGGACGAAATAGCATTTTAATATATCTTAAATCAATTTTTATTGATTAATATAACTTTTTGATAAGTGATTAAACTTGAATAATCATTCTGGTTTTTAAATCAATTTTTTTTGATTTAAAGAATCCAATTAAGGAACTACACTTATAAATTTAGATAAAATAAGGAGGATTTTTTCATGAAACCTATTCAACTTTCATTCAAAGTACAAGAGTGTTGCGGAACGGAAAATCAAACGTTACAAAATAATACTGATATGCAGAGAACAAAACAGTTACCAATAGCCATTATTGGAGGCGGACCCGTAGGGTTGGCTGCAGCTGCACATTTAGCAAAACATGGTGAATCATTTATTTTATTAGAAGCTGGAGAAAATGTAGGGGCCAACATTCTTACATGGGGACATGTGCGACTATTCTCACCTTGGCAATATAACATAGATAAAGTGGCTTTTTCTCTTCTTAAACAGCATGGTTGGGAATCACCAGACATAAAAGCATTACCAACAGGAAAAGAAATTGTAGAACAATACTTACAGCCGCTTGCGAACCTTCCAGAAATTAAACCATTTATCCACCTGAATACTAAAGTACTATCTATAGGTAGGAAAGATACAGATAAAATGAAAACAGCGAATCGTGAAAAAATGCCATTCATGATCTATACAGAAAAAGAAGGTGTACTTCAAATTTATGAAGCTAGAGCGGTGCTAGATGCTTCAGGTACGTGGGGAAATCCGAATCCTGCAAATTCTAATGGTATTTGGTTGAAAGAAGAACAATCTCTCAAAAAACATATTTTTTATGGAATTCCAGATATTTTAGGGAAAGAGCAAAAACGATATGCAAATAAGCGAGTAGCTGTTGTTGGAAGTGGTCATTCCGCAATCAATGCTTTATTAGAGTTAGCTAAATTAAAAGAATCCAATCCAAAAACTAATATTGTTTGGATCATGAGGAAACAACGTGCGGAAGAAGCCTATGGTGGAGAGGAAAAAGATGCTCTTGAAGCACGTGGTGCTCTAGGTAGCCGTATTCATCAATTAGTTGATGAAGGAAGTGTGGAAGTAATCACACCATATAAAATCCAACACGTAGTTAGAACAAAGGATGGAATGGACATTTTAGGTCATCAAGAGGAACAAGAAATAAAAATTAATGATGTTCATGAGATGATTGTAAATACAGGTAATCGTCCTAACTTATCTATAATAAGTGAAATACGTACTTCTATTGATTCTGCTACTGAAAGCGTAGCAACATTAGCACCACTTATTGATCCTAATTTGCATAGCTGTGGTACAGTTCGACCTCACGGTGAAAAAGAACTTCGCCAACCAGAAAAAGATTTCTACATTGTAGGTTCAAAGAGTTATGGTAGGGCACCGACATTTCTAATGGCAACAGGTTATGAACAAGTTAGATCTATCGTCGCATATCTTACTGGAGACTATGAATCAGCAGAAAAAGTTGAACTTGATTTGCCAGAGACTGGTGTTTGCAGTGTAAATTTAAGTTCTAACAAAGTAAATGATTCATGTTGTGGAACAGATTCGTGTTCTTAAGGAAAGTACCTGTAAGGAGTAGGAATTTATATTACGTCTCCTTACAGAATAATTAAGTTTGAAAGGAGAACACAATGAAATGATTATTAATCATGCAGGTAATTTAAAAAAGGATTATTTTTTATCCTATATGCGGTTAATAATGAATGCCCGCCAATGCAATGTTGAAGATGCAAAAGATTATATTTTTCAAAGTATGTTCGGGCTCCAAGACAATAGTTTAGGAGAGAAAACTTATCAGAATTTCCTTGACGCTTATCAAGAGTTGAAACAGCCTAATTAAATTAATAAATTTTATAAGAATTTTATGAGATAAATAAGAGGTATTAGGGGGAGATATGCATGGAGATTAGAAGAGCAACCGAACAAGATATACAAGAGATAACGAATATTTATAATGAGGGTATCGAGGATCGTATTGCGACTTTAGAGACAGAAATAAAAACAGATAAATATGTGATGGAATGGCTATTTCAACGAGAAAAAAGATATTCGGTAATTGTCATGGAAGAGAATTCTCATATTGTCGGTTGGGCTTCCATTAATCCATATAGTCATCGATGCGCTTATCGGGGTGTAGGGGAACTATCTATATACATAAAGAGAGAATATCGTGGAAAAGGTTTAGGACAGAAGTTACTTTTAGCTTTAGAAAAGACCGGACAGCAAAATGAATTCTATAAATTTGTTTTGTTTACTTTTTCTTTTAATAATCTAGGTCAAGGGTTATATCGTAAAATGGGTTATCGTGAAGTAGGAGTGTTTGAAAAGCAGGGTGTAATGGACGGGGAACATGTTGATGTGATGATTATGGAGAAATTATTATCTGTAGTATAAATAACGTTGTATAAAAGTGCTAATGCTTTTAAGTTATAAAGCATTTAAAGGGTGAAAAAACATAAAAACTTATAGCATAGCTTGAAAAACAAGTGTTTAACTATAATTAGTTGAATACTTGTTTATTTTGCATTGAAGGCCCAGTACCAGCGTTACTGTAACCAGGGGCAAAGTAGCAAATAATGATATATTATTTCTACTCTGTCCCATTCATTTGTATTGCTGATTATCTTTTTGTTGTATTTTACGATACAGCGTCATGTGAGAGATACCAGCTTTTTCTGCAGCATCCGTACGATTCATCCCTTGATCTATAAGATATAAAGCATAATTTACCTTTTTCTCATCAGTTTTTGCTCTTCCGGGATGCTTCCCACGTTTCTTGGCTGCTATGATTCCTTCTTTTGTTCGTTCAGAGGTTAAATCTCTTTCAAGTTGAGAAATCCCTGCAAAAACAGTAAAGAGCATTTTTCCGTGTGCTGTTGTTGTATCAAGCCAAGCTTCTTTTAGACTTTTCAAGTTTGCACCTTTTTGAGAAATGAGTTCGGCAATTTCAATTAAATCTTTTGTAGAACGAGAAAGACGAGTCAAATCTGTTACTACTACTGTATCTCCTTGGCGTAGAAATTCTAACATACGATTCTTCACTATCTCAAAAAAGAACGAACAAAATTTCATAAACGCATTTACATTTGTTCAAATCAAAGTTAGAATGAATTTGTTAAAAGATATGAGGAGTGAAGAAAATGATCATTGCAAAGTTAATTGATCATACAGTTTTGAAACCAGATACTAAGAAAGAGGTTCTGTTACAAAAATGATTACGTAGATAATACAACATGAATGTTGTATTATCATGAGAATGAGTTGTTCGGAAATCAATATAAAATTTGAATGTTCGTAATTACTCTCATATTTTTGTGTGTATTTTGACAGCATTCGAGGTTTGCATCAGAACCATTAAAGCTAATAAGTTGGCTATCAGGCTGACATTGTTAATGTAGATATATTTGTACACTAACCTCATTTAAATGAGTCAGTCGAAATGAAATTTTAAAATATAGAAATGAGGAAGAAAAAATGGACAAATTTGAGTTAGTAAAGCAAGCAATTAAAGTGAGAGAAAATGCGTATACACCGTATTCAAATTTTAAAGTGGGAGCCGCAGTTTTGACTGAAAATGATAAGATTTATCTAGGATGTAATGTTGAAAATGCTTCATACGGATTAACAAATTGTGCGGAAAGAACTGCTATATTTAATGCAGTTTCACATAAAGAAAAAGAAGTGAAAGCCATTGCAATTGTGGCAGATACAGAAGGTCCAGTATCGCCATGTGGGGCATGTAGACAAGTAATCGCTGAGTTTGCAAGAAAAGATACGAAAATTTTCCTTGCAAATCTAAATGGGGATATCAAAGAAACAACCATTGAACATCTATTACCAGGATACTTTAATGCAAGTGATATAACGAAAAAATGAATACAATCTTAAACTTTATGGAAGTTTCAAACCAGCATGCGAACTAGCATCTCCACTTGGATGGGAGTTAATAGGTGACTATGTTTGGAACTTAAATGAAAAACAAATTTTAATAATCTAAGACCATTACGAGATAAAAATTATATAAAAAAGTAGTAAAGTAAATAAGCCGGTTCCTTAACGTACAGGGAACCGGTTAATTTGCGTCCAAATTTTGCCTAAACGCACAATTTTCTTTTTTTGATATGGTGCCCATGTCCATCATGCTAAGATTTTGTGATATCCCCAAAACAAAAATTTTATATCTCTACTGTTAGTTATAAGAATTCATGTCATTTTTTTCGTTTTGGGGAACAATCAATTTCTTAACTTGATGGGCATGGGGTGCTGCCGTTATTTCGCGGATTTTATACGTTATTACAAATATCGTAAATTAACACCACCAAAAACGTTCGTTAAAGGGACTTATTGTTACAAATAATCAAATTTTTATTTTCATTCAAATTTTCACTTGAATATCAGTTAGAAAAAGTGATACACTATATTCAAATGAAAACTTGAATGAGAATGGAGTGAGAAAATGAATAAGAAAGATACTTGTGAGATTTATTGTTATGACGAAGAAAAGGTCAATCGAATACAAGGTGAATTACAAACAGTTGATATTTCTAGTGTTGCCCAAATGTTAAAAGCTATTGCTGATGAAAATAGAGCAAAAATCACCTATGCTTTATGTCAAGAAGAAGAGTTATGTGTGTGTGATATAGCAAATATTGTAGGCGTCACGGTTGCAAATGCTTCTCATCATTTACGGACCCTTCATAAGCAGGGGGTTGTGAAACATAGAAAAGAAGGAAAACTAGCTTTTTATTCGTTAGATGATGAAAATATTAGACAGATAATGATGATTGCATTAGCACATAAGAAAGAGGTGAAGGTCAATGTCTGATCAGAAAGCAAAAATATTTGAACAAGAAATGAAAGCCTATCGTGTTCAAGGGTTTACTTGTACCAACTGTGCTGCCATTTTTGAAAATAATGTTAAAGAATTGCCAGGTGTTGAGGATGTGAAAGTAAACTTTGGAGCATCTAAAGTTTATGTTAAAGGTACGACAACAATTGAAGAACTAGAAAAAGCAGGAGCATTTGAAAATTTAAAAATTCGGGATGAAAAAGAACAAAGAATAGAACGTGAGCCGTTCTGGAAGCAAAAAGAAAACATTAAAGTGTATATTTCAGCCGTTTTACTTGTGGTTAGTTGGATTATTGGGGAGCAATTAGGAGAAGGACATATTATTCCGACGATTGGTTATATTGCATCCATTCTAATTGGTGGATATTCGTTATTTATAAAAGGTTTTAAGAATCTAAGTAGATTAAATTTCGATATGAATACGCTAATGACCATTGCCATTATTGGTGCTGCAATAATTGGTCAATGGGGTGAAGGGGCAACTGTTGTTATCCTATTTGCCGTCAGTGAAGCATTAGAACGTTATTCAATGGATAAAGCTCGCCAATCCATTGAATCATTGATGGATATAGCTCCAAAAGAAGCGTTAATTCGCCGTGGCAATGAAGAAATGATGGTCCACGTTGAAGAAATTCAAGTAGGCGATATTATGATCGTTAAGCCTGGTCAAAAATTAGCGATGGATGGTATGGTCATTAAAGGTACTTCTACGCTTAATCAGGCTGCTATTACAGGGGAAAGCGTTCCAGTAACAAAAACGATTGATGATGAGGTTTTTGCAGGAACGTTAAATGAGGAAGGATTACTCGAAGTAAAAGTAACCAAACGGGTAGAAGATACGACTATCTCGAAGATCATCCATTTAGTGGAGGAAGCTCAAGCTGAACGGGCACCTTCTCAAGCGTTTGTTGATAAATTTGCAAAATACTATACACCAGCGATTATCGTTTTGGCTTTATTAATTGTTGTTGTGCCTCCTCTGTTTTTTGGAGGGGATTGGAACAAATGGATTTATGAAGGTTTAGCCGTGTTAGTGGTTGGTTGTCCTTGTGCTTTGGTTGTTTCCACTCCCGTTGCTGTCGTAACTGCAATAGGTAACGCTGCAAGAAACGGTGTTTTAATCAAAGGTGGCATCCATTTAGAAAATACAGGAGCCCTTAAAGCGATTGCGTTTGATAAAACAGGTACATTAACAAAAGGTGTTCCATCAGTGACAGATGTGGTGACGTATGGTGGAAATGAAAATGAATTGTTAATGATTACAGCAGCTATTGAAAAAGGTTCACAGCATCCACTTGCTTCATCCATAATGAGAAAAGCCGAAGAAAATGGATTGAACTTTAATGGTGTTTCTATAGAAGAATTCCAATCCATTACGGGTAAAGGCGTGAAAGCTAAAGTAAATAATATTATGTATTATGTAGGAAGTCCGAAACTTTTTGAAGAATTACATCGTTCAATTGATAGTAGCATTAAAGAAAACATTAATCGTATGCAAACAGAAGGGAAAACCGTAATGGTTTTGGGTACAGAAAAAGAAATCCTCTTGCTCATTGCGGTAGCAGATGAAATAAGAGAATCTTCTAAAGAAGTTATCCATAAATTGAATCACATTGGAATTGAAACAGTAATGCTGACAGGTGATAACCAAAGAACGGCATTAGCTATCGGAAAACAAGTTGGAGTTTCTGATATTAAAGCTGATTTACTTCCAGAAGATAAACTGAATTTCATTAAAGAACTTCGTGGAAAGCATCAAAGTGTAGCAATGGTTGGAGATGGTGTAAATGACGCACCTGCTCTAGCAGCTTCAACGGTTGGTGTTGCAATGGGTGGAGCTGGCACGGATACTGCTTTAGAAACAGCCGATATTGCCTTAATGTCTGATGATTTAAGTAAATTGCCTTATACCATCAATTTGAGCCGTAAGGCTTTGGCAATTATTAAACAAAATATTACCTTTTCTTTAGCTATTAAGGCTGTTGCTTTACTTTTAGTTATTCCTGGTTGGTTAACGCTATGGATAGCGATATTCGCTGACATGGGCGCAACTTTATTAGTTACATTGAACAGCTTACGATTATTAAAGGTTAAAGAATAAGAACGCTGTTCCAAGTCGAATGAAAAGGAAAAGTCTAATATTCGCCCTTCTTGTAAAAATACAGGAAAGGCATAATGATAAAAAGAGAAGCAACCTTAGGTTGCTTCTCTTTTACGTTTAAGCTATCACTTTTCCAGTTTCTGTAATGATTTTTTTCTTGATGGCTTTTCGCTTTGTTATGTAACGTTGTGCAAAATAAGAACCTAATACATACACAACAGCTAGCCCTTGTAAAACTAAAGATTCTACATTTGGGAATACACAAAACCAAACTTGCATCCATTGAGGAATCACAAGATTATGAATCGGTGTTGTGCTTATCCATCCAGCTAACTGCATTTCTTGTACTGTTTCACCGACCATTACCGCGAGAACCATTACTAATAATGCCCCTGTAAATACCAACATTTTTTTATGTGGTAGTCGTTTTTGAGCTAAGAAGGTGAGGACCCCTACAATCATCGTTAAACCGAAGCCAATTAATACACCTTGATAAACGATAGCGGAGCCTACTTCTAGTCGCAGAGATTGAAGGAATAGAACAACTTCAAATCCTTCTCGATAAATGCATGTTAAACCGATAACAAATAGAGACCAAAACGTGGTTTTTTGTACAATTTCCCCGCTGTTAGAAGTAACTTCTTTTTTTCTTTGATTATGGAGTTTAATCCAGCCTGTCCAATAAATTTGATGAAAGAACCAGTTCATAATGATAAGTAAAACAATGACTGCTAAACAGCCTGTAAATGCCTGAATATTCAATTCAGATGCATTTACCGAAGAAATAATAGCTATAACAATAAACCAAGTTGCCACTGTTGCTAATAACGAAACACCAGATCCTAAAGCAATAGGTTTCCAAACAGTATCTTGCTTCTTGCGAACCAATCCAGAAATGATAGCGGATAAAACTAGTATCGCTTCTAGCCCTTCCCTGAAAACGAGAATAGCTGTATTGATAATGGCTGACCCAGTACCTATATTTTTGGCAGTTGGATCAGGATTCCCTTGAAAATATATACCTTGCCATACAATTACACCCACAACCATAAGAAGCGAAATTGTGAGCAATACGTTTTTAAGATTGAAAATTTTTCTAATCATACATGTCTCTCCCAGTCATATAATTGACAATGATAATCTATCTCGAATGAATATATACTATTTGCAAATGTCAGTCAAGATATTTATAAGTGATCCTGCCGATATAAAGCGGGCATCACACGCTAATATATTTTGTGGAAATAAAAAGCCAATCTTTGTGCAGTAAACTCATGTCGCAGCCAGATGGCAGAAGGATGGGATAAACAATGCTGATTTAGTAGTCACTCTTTACAGTCACGCAGGTTCTGCGTGTCCGACAACACCTCTTAATGTGCCTCGAGTTCATTGGGGATTTGATGATCCAGCCGGAAAAGGGTAGTCTGAGTTCCAGCGTGTGTGAGATGGGATTTGGACACGTATTAAGCATTTTTCAGAAACAGGAAAATAGGAATTGATATAAAACATAATGTTAAAAGAAACTTTCTACTACTTATGTCATTAAAAGATTCATTTGAAAATTCTAGATTTATTGGTGCATTATTGACCACTAACTTTTATTCAATTAAAGGTATATCTTATTGGCTCATGGTTCCTTTTATTTCATCTTAAGCATTAAAGTAAAACTAGTTTAAATGAACTTGTACTTACAGTAAGAACAATGAAAAGCTTATTATTAGAAGTATTTCAATTAAAGCTTATTAATCGCATAATTGTAAGCTATGAAATTCATATAAGTATATAATTATAAACTTATATGATATGATTAAATAATAAATGTTTCAAAATTACTTTTTATAAAAAGTGGGGGGATAGGTTTTTGTTAGATCAATTGCTCATTGTAGGTATATATCTTTTGATTATTCTTATGTGTACATATGTTACGCTCGAATATCAGAAAAATAAAATTAGTAAGCAACATTTTCTGATATGGTTAATATTTATCTTTTTAACAGGACCTATAGGATTTATCATTTATATCCTTTGGGATAAGAAAAAGAATTCAAATTTTAAATAAGGAAACTTAATGTAAAGATTCTGTAAAGGTGAGAGTTTTCAGTTGAACATATAAGCAAATAGTTATATACTTATTTTGAAAGTGAGAATAAAGTAACTTGAAGGAATAATACATTTTATTTTTACACAACATATAAGCATATGCTTATATAATTATAACGAGGTAGGTGTAGATATGGAAAAAACAGTTGTAGAGATAACAAGAGCAGCCCAATTACTGAAACTATTAGGAGATAAAACAAGGTTAACAATTGTATCAATCCTTAAGCAACGTGAATGCTGTGTCTGTGAACTTCTAGAAGTATTTGATATGAGCCAACCTTCTATCAGTCAGCATCTTCGAAAGTTAAAGGATTTAGGTTTAGTGCAGGAAGAGCGTAGAGGTCAGTGGATTTATTATTCTTTAAATCAGGCAAGTGATTTATACACGCTATTAGAAGATATTTTAGCGCATGTACCAGACCAAACAGAGAAAATTAAACAAATTGTGAAGAGCAATCCTACACTCCGGTGTGGTTGTTAATAAATAGTTAGAAAGGGAAGTGAGGAGGATGAGCAACACGGGGAAAAAACGTCTATCTTTCCTAGATCGATATCTAACCCTATGGATTTTTCTCGCAATGGCAGTAGGGATTGGAGTTGGATATCTATCACCTGGATTCGTTGATGGAATGAATAGTCTACAGGTAGGAACAACTTCTATCCCGCTTGCGATTGGCTTAATTTTAATGATGTACCCACCGCTCGCTAAAGTACGCTACGAAGAGATGGGGCGCGTTTTTAAAGATGTAAAAGTATTGGTATTATCACTTGTACAAAACTGGATTATTGGTCCTATTCTTATGTTTGCCTTAGCAATTATATTTTTACAGGATAAGCCAGAATATATGGTGGGCTTAATCATGATAGGTTTAGCGCGTTGCATTGCGATGGTTATCGTTTGGAATGACTTAGCAAAAGGTGATACAGAATATGCAGCAGGGTTAGTTGCTTTTAACTCTGTATTCCAAATGTTATTTTTCTCAGTATACGCGTATGTGTTTGTAACAGTCATTCCAGAATGGTTAGGAATTGAAGGAGCTGTTGTAGATATAACAATGGCAGAGGTTGCAAAATCAGTGTTTATATATTTAGGAATTCCATTCATTGCAGGAATGCTAACACGCTTGATTTTTGTAAAAACGAAAGGACGAGAATGGTATGAAAAAGTATTCATTCCAAAGATTAGTCCAATTACTTTAATCGCATTACTATTTACAATCATTGTGATGTTCTCTCTAAAAGGAGAAGTGATTGTTAGCGTACCATTTGATGTTGTACGTATTGCAATTCCATTACTCATTTATTTTGTAATCATGTTTTTTGTCTCCTTCTTTATGGGCAAAAAAATCGGTGCAAGTTATGGGGTATCAACAACATTAGCATTTACAGCTGGAAGTAACAACTTTGAATTAGCGATTGCTGTAGCTGTAGGTGTATTTGGAATCCAGTCTGGTGCAGCGTTTGCTGCAGTTATCGGACCTTTAGTAGAGGTACCAGTTATGATTGCACTTGTAAATGTTGCACTTTGGTTCCAACGTAAATACTTTCAAACACAACCAAAATAACTATTCATAAAAAGGTGGAATTATCATGGAAAACAAAAAAAAAATTTACTTCTTATGCACAGGAAACTCTTGTCGTAGCCAAATGGCAGAAGCTTGGGGCAAAAAGTATTTAGGTGACAAATGGAATGTACTTTCTGCTGGTATTGAGGCGCACGGAGTAAATCCAAATGCGATTAAAGCAATGAATGAAGTAGACATTGATATCACGGATCAAACATCTGATATTATTGATCGCGACATTTTAGACAAAGCGGATCTTGTTGTAACACTTTGTGGTCACGCAAATGATGTATGTCCGACAACACCACCGCATGTAAAACGAGTTCACTGGGGATTTGATGATCCAGCTGGTCAAGAGTGGTCTGTATTCCAAAGAGTTCGTGATGAAATTGGCGCACGCATTAAAAAGTATGCTGAAACAGGAGAATAATTGAAAACAAAATAGGCCGAGAATTCTTTCTCGGCTTTTTTATAAAGAAGGGGAGAAATCAGAGATGAAAAAAATTGAAATTTTTGATCCTGCAATGTGTTGTTCTACAGGAGTTTGTGGACCGAGTGTTGACCCGGAGTTAATTCGTGTTTCAGTAGCAATTAACAATTTGAAGAATAAAGGTATGAATGTTACTCGTTATAATCTTGCGAGTGAACCAGACGCTTTTGCTAATAACAGTGTCATTAGTCAGTTATTAATGGATAAAGGACCAGATGTGTTACCTGTAACTTTAGTAGATGGAATAGTAGTAAAAGAAAGAGTTCATTTAACAAATGAAGAATTATCACAATTAACGAATATGACGGAAGAAGAGTTAAGTCAGAAGCCAAAGATACGTTTAAATTTAAACGTTAAAAAATAGAGAAAGAAGTGAAAGGCAATGACAAACCTATTTAATCCAAGCACAATGACATTTACACCATTTTTATTCTTTACTGGAAAAGGTGGCGTAGGTAAAACATCCACCGCATGTGCAACAGCCATTACGTTAGCTGATATGGGGAAACAAGTTTTATTAATAAGTACTGACCCAGCTTCTAATTTACAAGATGTGTTCGAAATAGAACTTACGAATAAACCGAAAGAAATTCCAAGTGTTCCAAATCTACAAGTAGCAAACTTAGATCCTGAAACAGCAGCACATGAATATAAAGAACGTGTTGTTGGTCCATACCGTGGAAAGCTCCCTGATGCTGTTATTGCAACGATGGAAGAGCAATTATCTGGAGCTTGCACAGTAGAAATGGCCGCATTTGATGAATTCTCTACGTTACTTACAAATAAAGAATTAACATCGAAATTTGATCACATTATATTCGATACAGCACCAACAGGTCATACGTTACGTCTTCTTCAACTTCCTACGGCTTGGAGTGGTTTCCTAGAAGAAAGTACTCATGGAGCTTCTTGTTTAGGACCACTAGCAGGACTTGGTGATAAGAAAGAGTTATATAGTCAAACGGTTCAGGCACTATCTAATCCGAGCCAAACGATGTTATTGCTTGTCACACGACCAGATAGTTCTCCATTACAAGAAGCAGAACGAGCAGCACATGAATTAAAAGAAATTGGTGTTAGTAATCAATTTCTACTTGTAAATGGGATTTTGAAAGACTATATGCAAAATGATAATGTCTCAAATGCACTGTTTAAGAGACAATCACGCGCGTTAGAAAACATGGCAGAAGAATTAAAAAATCTTCCCACTTATGAAATCCCATTAGTACCGTTTAATGTTACTGGGATAGAGAATATGAGAAAACTGGTTCAACCAATGGAAAATCTCTCGATTTCGGATGAAGAAGCAAATACCGTCTCTATTCCTTCACTTCAGACATTGATTACGAATCTTTCAGAATCAGGAAAACGAGTAATTTTTACAATGGGAAAAGGTGGTGTTGGAAAGACTACGGTAGCTTCAGCAATTGCAGTTGGTCTGGCTGAAAAAGGACACCATGTACACCTAACTACAACTGATCCTGCAGCACATATTGATTATGTCATGCATGGAGAACAAGGGAATATTACGATAAGCCGAATTGATCCAAAAGTAGAAGTTGAAAATTATCGTAAGGAAGTCATAGAGCAAGCAAAAGATACAGTTGATGAAGAAGGTTTAGCGTATCTCGAAGAGGACTTACGTTCTCCTTGTACGGAAGAGATTGCAGTCTTTCGTGCTTTAGCGGATATTGTTGAAAGAGCTAATGATGAAATTGTAGTAATTGATACAGCACCAACAGGTCATACATTATTGTTACTAGATGCAGCACAAACGTATCATAAGGAAATTGCACGTTCTACGGGTGAAGTACCACAGTCTGTGAAAAACTTATTACCACGTTTGCGTAATCCAGAAGAAACAAGCGTTGTAATTGTAACGCTTGCAGAAGCAACACCAGTTCATGAAGCAAGCCGTCTACAAGAAGACTTAAAACGTGCGAATATTACTCCGAAATGGTGGGTTATCAATCAAAGTTTTTACGCAACACATACAAGTGACTTCGTGTTAAGAGGAAGAGCACAGTCCGAAATACAGTGGATTCAAGAAGTACAAAAGGAATCACAAAATAACTGTGTTATCATCCCTTGGCAATCGGAAGATATTGTAGGGTATGAGAAGCTTAAAGAGTTAGTAAAATAAAACATTTTAATTAGTTACTGTGAAGGGGAGAAATAAAAATGAATATTACAGATAAAGCAAAAGAGTTTATTGAAACTGCTATGAAAGAAAATGGTGTTACAACATTACGTTTTACATTTGATGGTGCCGGATGCTGTGGTCCTAGCTACGGTATTAATTTAGGCGAAGCACAAGAAAATGATGTCAAAGAAACAGTAAACGGTATAGAAGTTGCTATGGATCCAAAGGTTGTTGAAATTGTAAATACATTGACACTAGACTATGTAGAAGATCAACAAGGTGCAGGCCTTGTAATAAGTGGCGGATCGAATTGTTGCTAAATAATAATTAAGGAGACTAACAAACATGACTAACTTCCATGAACTCGTAAAAGGAAAAGTATATATAGGTGGAGTTGACGCTATACAAGAAGCAGTGAAAAAGCATGGAATTACAGAGGTATTTGACTTACGTGCTGGAGGAGAAGAACCAGAAGGATTTCCAGCTGAAACTACACGTCATGCTTATCCGATTGTAGAAGGTGTAGAGGGACAAGATGAGTCAGTAAAAACTGCAATTGCAGCTGTCAAAGAAGCTGTTGAACAAGATAAGAAAGTATTTTTCCATTGTTCCGGTGGACGTAATCGTACAGGTACAGTTGCAACGGGATTAATGTTAGAATTAGGTCATGCTTCTAATGTTGAAGATGCGGAACAACAAGTAAAGGCGGTTCGCTCAATTATTGCAATAAAACCAGAGTTAAAACAAGTATTAATAAACTTATATCAATAATAAAAATAGAAGGCATTCGTATGCTTAAACATACGAATGCCTTCTATTTTTTTAATTAAATGGATAAAAAATTCACATAATTTATTAAGTAATAGATTTTCTCGATAGAGTTTCCGGTTTAAATGTTTGAATATTTAGCATATTGTTAACCCTAATAAAAGCTGTTACTACGAGAGGACGGTTTAATCATGAAGAGAGCAAGAATGTGGACGTGGGGAAAGATGAAAAAATGGATTGATGAAGGCAGAGGATTAGGAGAAGGTTCAGAATACCTGCCTTGGATAACAGTAAATGACTTTCCATCAAACGGTATTGTATCTAGGGAGTTAGGTCTTAAAACAAAAAGAATGCACCATTTTTTATCTCGTCTTGAGTATAACTATTTTTTATTGTTAGATTACTCAAAGCATGTTATCGATATTCGGGAGCAATATCCACTACTAGATTTAGAATTAGCAATGGAGATTGCTAAGGAAAAGAAGATTAAATATCCAACAGATAGTAGAAGCAATACACCTTATGTCATGAGTACAGATTTTATAATCACGATAAATGAAAATCATTGTGAAAAAATAATTGCAAGGACAGTTAAACCCTCAAATGAATTAGGAAAAAAGCGTGTTCAGGAGAAATTTGAAATTGAACGTTGTTATTGGGAACAAAAAAATATAGATTGGGGAATTATAACCGAACAAGATATACCTCTTCCGCTTGTTAATAATTTAAAAAGAATTAGAAATGCAAATATAGTTATAAGTTATCCTACGTTGACCAAAGAAATGATTCATCTACTAGAGAAGTTTGTAGTGTATCTAAATAAATCTACCGTATGTCTTGAACATTCTTTAGAAGCTTTTACAAGAGAAAATAGTTTAAGGAATGGAACGGTATTAACATTTTTTAACTTTTTGGTTTTTCACCATGTTATAAAGATTAACTTACAACAAGATTTTAAAATGCATATGTTAGAAAGGGATGATTTTTATGTAGATAAGGAGGCCTTTTATGACCGTTTTATACCATAATATGATTTTAGAAGAAGATACAGATGAAGATAAAATCTACTATAGAGTTTTATGGATAGATTCTAAACAAGAAGTCATGTACATTTTTGCCTTAAATGATAATGATGCTCTTCCTATCAAGGTAAATGTACTTGATATTATAACTGATATTCAAAATGACATGATTAGAGTAAGTCTATCAGATCCTTATTATAAGTTATATATGGAGGAGGAGTTAAATGCCTCGCAAAGGGAACGTATAGAGAAGAATTGGCACTTAATTCAACGGTTATTATCACAAGAGAATATTCCGGCTATATTTGACAGAAAGGCAAGAGGAGAAATTTTAAAGGCGTATATTCAGCAAGGATACACGAAGCCAACTCTATATAAGTTGTTAAGAATGTATTGGAAAAATGGTCAAAATAAAGGAGCGATAGTTGATAATTATAAAAATTGTGGTGGAAAAGGAAAAGAAAAAATCCTTGGACATAAAAAAGTTGGTAGACAAAAAAAAGATAAAGATATCCATGGCGAAGGAACAAATATAACACAGCAAGTAAAAAAACTTATCGTTAATGCGTTTCAAAAATATTATATGAACCAAAAAGAAAACTCCCTACGTTACACATATGAAAGGTTTCTAGCGGAAAATTTTATGGATAAGTTGAAATTTGGTAGCGAGACTGTATTGAAGTTTAAAGAAGATGCAAATCCACCTTCATATGATCAATTTGTTTATTGGGCAAAAAAATTAACCAGTTCACATAAGGTAGCAATAAAACGTTTAGGGGAAAAAGAACATAATTTAACTCAAAGAGCTATCCTAGGAAAATCAAATGATTATGTTTATGGACCAGGTAGTTTATATCAAATTGATTCTACAATCGCAGACGTCTATGTTGTATCTTCGAATAATTATAATGCGATAATAGGACGACCAACTTTATATCTTGTAGTTGACGTATTTAGCAGAATGATAGTTGGTTTTCATGTAGATACCAGATCGGCTTCATTAGAGATGGCCAGATTAGCACTTTATTGTGCAGTTAGCGATAAAGTAGAGTATTGTGGAAATCTGGGAATTTCAATTGAGCCAGGTGAATGGATAGCATCAAATTTGCCAGCGGCATTACTAGCCGATCGAGGAGAATTAGTGGGAAAAGAAGCCCAAAAGCTAGCGAATAGAATTAATATTTGTCTTGAAAATACCCCTCCATATAGAGCTGATTTGAAAGGTATTGTAGAGCGTGCATTGGGGGTTCTACAACAGAATGCAAAACCATTATTACCAGGATATGTTGAAAAAAATTTTGGGAAACGAGGGGCACCAGATTATCGCCTAAAGGCAGTTCTTACAATTCAAGATATTCGTAAAATCATTATTGAATATATAAGAATGCATAATCAGAAAATCCTTGAACACTATGAATTAAGTGAAGCGATGTTAAGAGATCAAGTGGTTCCAACTCCAAATAATATTTGGAACTGGGGAATTGAAAAATGTTCAGGTATCTTAAGGACATTTCCAAAAGAAGAATTAAAGTTTGCTTTCATGTCTGTAGATGTAGGAAGGGTTTCTGCTGAAGGAATTAAATATAAAAACATGAGATATACGTGTGCAAAAGCAATACAAGAACATTGGTTTGAAAAAGCTAGAAATAAAGGGTGGAAAATCAGGGTACTCTTTGATCCGAGAAACATGACGTTTATTCATATTAAAGATGAAAGCGAAGGGAGTTATATTGCTTGTGAAATGGATAAGACTAGTGCCTATTATGGTAAAAGCTTAAGTGAGATAGAATATTTACAAAAAACAGAGAGAGAATTAAAGCAAATTAAGGCAAAAGAGAGCTTAGAAAGAAAATTAACTTATCAGTCCAGAGTGGAAGAAGTTGTTGCTGATGCAGAGCAGCGAACAAAAAGTATTATCCCGATATTTGAAGAAAGTAACAAAGCAAAAATAAAAAATATTAAAGAAAGAAGAAAAGAAGATAACTTTGAACGTCAACCACAAGAGGCATTTTTAATGGAAAATAAAGAAGAAAAGGGCGAGAAATTACATAAAAGAACATTATCTTTAGGATGTGAAGAAGAAGCAGAATTGAATGAATATGAGATAGAACAACTAAAACTATATGAAGAACTAATGGAGGAAGGAAACTATGGGGAAGAAAATGGTTAATGATATCTACATAGATCACCCTAAGGCGGTATACTTACCTCAACAAGTAAAGGAGTATGAAGGAAATCCATTCTTAGAGACTTTGCCTCCTATACTGAATACGGAAAACATTTACAAGTCTTTAGCGGTTTATCCACATTTTAACAAAGAGGAAAGATTACATCCCAAAGAGTTACGTTGCCATTATGTAATGCGTTTAAACAGTTTTTTTCAGCCATATGGTAGACAGATTTCTCTGTATAATCTTTTTGATAGAGCTCTTAGACAAGGATATTTGTATAGAAACCCTATGAATAAGGAAGAGAAGTTATTACTCAGGCAAATATACGATAATTTACAAAAAGGTGAAATGCCTTTAACAAATAGTGATGAAGTGCCTGGAGAAGGCTTTATGATAATTGGAACTTCAGGTATTGGAAAATCAAGAAGTTTAAGCAGATTGCTCTCTACTTATCCGCAGGTAATTCAACATACAGAATATAAAAATCAACCGTTTATTAGAAAGCAAGTTGTTTATTTAAAAATAGATTGTTCTCATGATGGTACACTGAAAGGTTTAATAGGAGCATTTTTTAAAAAACTCGACAGTGTGTTAGGAACGCAATATACACAAGAAATATTTAAGTCACGTGTTACTGTTTCTAGACTTATTGTAGCTATGCAAAGTCATATAGTACAACATGGCATTGGAGTATTGATTGTGGATGAAATTCAACATCTAAGTATAGCCAAAAGTCAAGGTGAAGAAGTAATGCTGAATTTCTTTGTTACTTTAAATAATACATGCAAAATCCCAATCATATTTATTGGGACACCAAAAACAGAAGTGTTGTATAAAAGAGCATTGAGACAGATTCGGAGAATGTGTGGCCAAGGGGATTTAATTTGGATGCATCATAGAGAAACAGATAGAGAATGGGAGTTGTTGTTAAAAGGGTTATGGCGCTATCAATGGAACCGAGAGTATACAGAGTTGACTCCTGAATTAAGTAAAGTAATGTATGAGTACAGTCAAGGAATTATTGCAATTGCAGTGAAGTTATTTATGCTGGTACAAATGGAAACCATGAAGAAGAAAAAGGAAGTCATAACCCCTACCGTCATTAAACGAGTTTCTGAGAACTATTTAAAGTCACTCCAACCAGTTCTTAAAGCGATGAAAACAGGGAAAAAATCTAATATGGCAAGGTATGAAGATATAGTATTGAGTACATTAGACGATACATTAGATTCTGGATTGAACGAAGTAGCTAATGTAGTCAATGTAAACTATTTTATGGATCAGCAAGAAACCTTGTGTAATCAAAATTCTAAAGATGATATAGACATAAGGATTATTCAAAAATTGCAAGGTATGGAGATTGACTACGAGGTTGCTAAAGTTTCTGTTGAAAAAGTATTAGAGGAATATGGAGAAAAGAAAAGCTTTAAATTTTTATTGCAGCAAGCAGCATCTTTGGCTTTATCAAAAGGATTAGTAGAAAACATACAGGATGAAAAAACATAATTAAAGCAAAAAATTGAATTTGGATCAAAGTCAAAACTTATGTATTGAACAATCTCTAAAGAATTGGACATAAATTCTCAATTATTAAGTTCAGGATACAACTAATTTGTAAATAAGTTAACAAGAAAAAATTAAAAATGTTATTAGAAAGGAGTTATTATGATTTGCTATTTTCCAACTCCATATGAAAATGAGTTATTGTATAGTATTATAGCTCGTTATCATTATCACTCTGGACATAAATCTAAACGTGAAACGCTGCTAAAATTATTGGGAAGTGATGCAAAAAAATTTGACGTTGATGCTCCTAGTGGAGTTAATTTAATTGTAGAAAAACTAAAAGATATATCCAAAGGGTTAACGGCTGACTATTTTATAGAAAATCATTCTATATTACCTTTCCTTCGCCAATTTATAGAATCGAATTATTATCATAAAGTTTTACTTAAGGTCAAAGGACAATCTGGAGTTTCGTATGGTACGCGTATAATTCGAGAACTTGATGATGATGTAAAAAGAAAAGAACACATATATTTTTGTAAAAAATGTCTAAAAGATCAATTTGAAATGTATGGTGAAGGGTTCTGGAATAGATTTCATCAGGTGCCAGGGGTATTAGTTTGTACAAAACATAAAATTTGTTTAACCAAGCTCCCTAGATATAATCTTAAAAAGGCATGGAACCACTTTATTATACCAAATATTAATGATGTGCAATCAAGTATAGAAGAAATACAGGTCAGTAACAAATCACTTGAAATCTTACTAGCTATTGCTGAGGATATTGAATATGTATTTGGTCAGAAATTAACAGTTCACCCACATCATTATTATTATGATAAATACATGGAACTCTTAAAAATACATGGAATTTGTTATCCGATAACTAAAAGAAAATATTTGTTAGCAGAGAAGTTGCTAGATTTTTATCCTAAGGAAGTTTTAGAGTTATTAAATTCATATTTAAGTCTTGATAATCCTATATCTTGGATGCGATTTATTACTGAACCGAATAGAATTAAAAAATTACATCCAGTAAGGCATATATTAATAATGCGTTTGCTATGCGGTAGTGCGAGAGAATTCTATGAGAATAATTACATTTATCAACCATTTGGTTCAGGGCCGTGGACTTGTATGAATCCCTTAGCAGACCATTATTTAGAAAAAAGTGTAGAAACATTAGAAACTAATATACACAAGGCTTATAGAAGATTGCAGGGAGATTTTACTTGTAGTTGCGGATTCAAATATAGATTGATTTTACCTGAACAAACTCCTCTTGAGGTTACTAAATTTTCTATACGTATTATTGATAGGGGGGATTTATGGGACAATGAATTTCAAAAATTATTATCGGAAAATGTATCTATAACAGAAATCAGCCGAATTACAAAAATGAGCCGAAGTACAGTGAGAGAAATAAAAAAACGAATATTTAGTGGTAAACAAAATATAAATACTCGTTTTAAGAGAAGAACTAATGGGCTTTCCATGGAAGAAAAAACTCAAAAGTATAAAGAAGAGTGGAAAGTTATTTTTAAGAAAAATCCCAACCTAAATCGTACTCAACTAAAAGCATTACACCCGGTAGTATTCTACTGGATACAAAAATATGATAGTGCATGGTTAGAAAAACATATGCCACCTGCGGAATGGGGGCGTAAATACACTGATAATTACTATACAAAAATGGACAATAAGTTTTTGCAAATAGCTCAAAAAGCTATTACAAATTGGGCTTCATTTGAGAGCGAGAAGGGAGGGTTACAGAGAATTACGATAAATTCTCTTTTTATGCAAATAGGCATACATCATGACTTTATATCAAAAAAAGGGGAGAAATATCCTAAGTTAAGGACATTTGTAGATTCTGTTTTAGAAACTAGGGAGGATTTTCAGAAAAGGAGAATTAAACATTTATTAGATAATAAACTCAGTGCTGAAATAGTTACTGTTTCTAAAATAAAAACGTTAGCGAGTCTTTATAAGGGGCCATTGGTTCCAGAGGTTCATAACTATCTAGAAGAGCAAGTCAAATCGCATAATAGGTTACAGTGGGGCCTTGAAAAAGAATAATGTGGATGTAATGGATAAAAATTAATCGATGTTATTTTGTCTAAAAGAGATGTAAAATCTATAAAGATGTGGTCAGTTCTCTAATATAGGTTCAGTCAGCGTCTCAATTAAGGGTGGGGATCCACAATCTCTTGAATTTAATAGTATAACTATTTCATTTCTATCGTTATTAGTACAGAAATGATTCTAAACATTAATTTTTATTTAAAATATTGAGTCGAAATAAAAAAGTTCTTTACTTAAGGAAGTCTCGGAATTGATTGCAGTTATATTAATAAAAGATAAAAAAGTTGTTTAAAAATCCTTCTTTAACTAAACGGCAGGTTAGTTTTAATACGATGTTTGTTTTATCATTTAACCAAAGTGATAGAGGGTCGAAGAAAAGGCAGTAATAAAGAAGTGCTCCATATCGCGCAGCCACCACTTAGTCAATTATTAAAAAAGCTTGAAAATGATCTTGGCACAACTTTAATTCATCGATATCGTCAAAAATGGGAGCTTACAGAAACAGGTGAAATACTATACCAATATGCCAATCAAATACTAATGCAAATTCAAGATGTAAAGCAGCGAATTCAAGAAATTGAACAAGGTATAGAAGGAACAGTAAGTATCGGTGTATCGTCTACATGTTCGAATATGCTTATTGACTATGTTAGTATGTTTAGAACACGGTATCCAAATGTTAAAATAAATATAGTAACAGGAAATTCAGAAGAATTATTAAAAAGACTAGAACAAAGAGAAATTGATATTGCCTTACTTTTACGATTGGGCAATATTGAACAATATGAGATGAAAATATTAAAAAAACAACCAACCGCTGTGATTATTCCAACAAGTTGGGCAACATCGTTTTCATCACAGCATGTGACGATTGAACAGATTGCCCAGTTCCCATTCATTATGCTAGGAGCAATGGAAGGACTCTCCTTCAATGAAGACCTCTTCAAAGTGTTTGATGAACATCAAGTCAAGCCAAATATCATTATCGAGTGTAAAGATATAAGGATGGTTGTAGCACTTGTTAGTAGAGGACTAGGATTATCCGTTATTCCAAGTATGGATTACACATCACCATTTTTAGAACATACAACGCTTTTTGAATTGAAACAATTTGATTTTCATCTAGAGCCTGTAATAGTAAAATTAAAAGACCAACGAATTCCCAAAGTAGCATCTCAATTTTGGGAAATGGTTGATTAGAGGATGTGAACAAAGCAAAGATAGCCTTCAATTAAGTAATATAGACATCGTCCGAAAAATGTAGGTGAGTTTTAATTTTCAACTTAATGAGCAAGTTGTTTTATTAGAAAGTGCGCATCTTGTTCTGTTATTTCGATTGATATTATGCCGTTTCAAAAAATAACATATGTTATTTTTTACTCATCAGTTAGTAAACGAGTGTTATCATTTTTCGCAGAAATGATAGCACTTTTTTCTTTTTGTTAATTGCTTCTTTTTCATTCTTCCTCAGATAAAAATCGATGGTATTTCCTTCAGAATCCACGGCACGATACAGGTACATCCATTGACCTTTGACGTTTACAAATAAACATAGAGAAAAAATTTTGTTTTGGGGTATTTTCTTTTCTTAGCTTGATGGCGATGGAGGGCTCCCCTTTACTAATTAAAGTTTCATTTTATAAATGAATAAATACTATGTTTTATGAGGGAGCTGTTAAAAGGGTATCCTTTTTTTGTGTCAATTTTAAAAACTTATTTCACTATCTTAAATAATTTTGAACAAAATTTCATAAGCGTATTTACAATTGTTCAAGTCGGGGTTAGAATGAAGTTGTTAAAAGATATGGGGAGTGAAGAAAATGAACATTGCAAAGTTAATTGACCATACAGTTTTAAAACCAAATTCAACTAAAGAAGATGTTATGAAAGTAATCGAAGAAGCAAAGGAATATAAATTCGCTTCTGTTTGTATTAATCCTACATGGGTAAAGCTAGCGGCTGACGAATTAGCTGGACATGATGTAGACGTTTGTACTGTAATCGGTTTCCCATTAGGAGCAAGCACGACTGAAACAAAAGCATTCGAAACAAAAGATGCTATCGCAAAAGGTGCAACTGAAGTTGATATGGTAATCAATGTAGGTGCTTTAAAAGATGGCGACAACGAATTCGTTGAAAAAGACATTTATGAAGTAGTACAAGCAGCAAAAGGAAAAGCTCTTGTAAAAGTAATCATTGAAACTTGCCTTCTAACAGATGAAGAAAAAGTTCGTGCTTGTGAATTATCAGTAAAAGCTGGCGCTGATTTCGTAAAAACTTCAACTGGATTCTCAACTGGCGGAGCAACTGCTGAAGATATCGTATTAATGCGTAAAACAGTAGGACCAAACGTTGGTGTAAAAGCATCAGGTGGTGTTCGTACACGTGAAGATGCAGAAAAAATGATTGAAGCTGGAGCTTCTAGAATTGGCGCAAGTGCAAGTGTTGCAATCGTATTAGATGACAAAAAGGGCGTTTCAGATAATTATTAATCAATAAAAGCTAGAAAGAAATTGGGGAAAACCAGTTTTTTTGCCTAATTGTGAAAACGAATACATTTTAATGAAGAAATAAATTGTACAGATTACTCGATATGTGAAATGAGTAAGAATTTTAGTTCTTGACGGTTAACTAAATTAAAAAATAGAAATGGAGAGATTATAATATGACAACAGCTCATAATACCGCGAAAGTTGGAGAGATTGCAAAAACAGTTTTAATGCCAGGAGATCCGTTACGTGCGAAATATATTGCGGAAACATATCTAGAAAATCCAGTGCAGTTTAATAGTGTACGTAATATGTTTGGTTATACAGGAACTTATAAAGGAAAACAAATATCTGTAATGGGATCAGGTATGGGGATGGCAAGTATTGGAATATACTCATACGAATTATATAAATTTTATGATGTAGAAAATGTTATCCGTGTTGGTAGTGCAGGAGCTTATACAGAAGAACTAAACATACATGATATTGTGCTTGTAGATAGTGCATGGAGTGAATCAACATTTGCAAAGGCCCAAGCAGGAGTAAATGGTGATATTCAGCTTCCTAGTGAGTTATTAACGCAGAAAATTGAAGATACTGCAAATAGCATTCATTCTCCTATTGTTAGAGGTAGAATTCATTCAAGTGATGTATTTTATCATGAAACTAATGTTCCAAATCATGTTGATTTTTATAATGAACATAATTGTATTTGTACAGAAATGGAAAGCTATGCATTATTCCATACTGCAAGAATATTAGGAAAACAAGCGGCGTGTATACTAACTATCTCGGATTCTTTAGTAACCCATGAGCAAATTAGTGCTGAAGCAAGACAAACATCATTCGATAAAATGATGAAAATTGCATTAGAGGCTTGTTTGTAAAGTGTAGAAATATGAAATGTCAATACATGTAAGAGCATGTATTGACATTTATATTTTCGAAAATAGGAGCTAAATTCTTAGAGTAACTTTCTGTAGAGACAGAAAATTTTCATGTAGGGGATATATGAAAACCTTTGAATGGGTGGGCGATTTTTTGTTATTTGTGAAAACGTTTCCTTTTGAACGTTATAAGAAGGGGAAAATCGGTATAACTGTGTGCAAGGAAGCCTAAATAATGAAACAACAAATGTAGAAATTACTGAAACGATTCTTTGACAAAAGGATCAATTGATAGTTAAAGGGAGACAATTTCCTGAACAACAAGAAAAGAGGAATATAGCTATGTCTATCATTAATGAAGATGTGAGCATGAAGGAAACTCAAGAATATAGTGCTAAGAAAGCAGTACCCGTAATTTTACTGTTATTTCTATTATGTTTAGTAATTGACAATTCGTTTAAGATTATTTCTGTTGACATGGCAAAGGATTTTCAAATTTCAGTGACAACAGTTAGCTGGCAAGCAACATTAGCTGGTCTTGTAATTGGAATTGGGGCAGTGGTTTACGCAACTTTAGCGGATTCCGTTAGTATTAGAAAACTTTTTAGCATTGGTATTATTTTAATATGTGTCGGTTCAGCTATGGGGTATATTTTTCAACACTCATTTTTACTAGTTGTTATCTCAAGAGTTATCCAAACTGCCGGTCTAGCAGCAGCTGAAACTTTATACGTGATATTTGTAACAAAACATTTACCTGTAAATGAGCAAAAGAAATTTTTAGGATTAAGTACAAGCAGTTTTGCTCTTTCGCAGCTTATAGGGGCAGTAACTGGAGGTTATGTTTCGACGTATTTCCATTGGACAACGCTGTTCTTAGTTTCTTTTGTAACACTTTTCACTCTTCCTTTTATTTTAAAGTATCTTCCTAAGGAAGAAGCAAAAAACAGCAATATAGATGTAGTAGGATTAGTTCTAGTTGGAGCCATTTCAGCATCCTTACTACTATATATTACCGATTTCAATTGGATTTATCTTCTGATGTTTATTGTTGCAATTACCTTGTTCCTTACTTATATCAGCAAGAACTCAAAAGCTTTTATCGGAATATCATTCTTTCAAAATAAACAGTTTATCTCATTGCTTGGAGTTGCTTTTATAATTTACTCTGTACAGTTAGCATATATTTTCTTATTTCCATTTTTGCTTGAAAAGATTTATGGTTTGAAGCTAGATAGCATTTCACTATTATTGATTCCAGGCTATATAGCAGGTGCGATAGTCGGGGCTCTTTCTGGAAAAATTGCGAAGGTTTTGGGAAGCAAGCAATGTATTACAATCGCTATGTCTAGTATTATAGTCAGCTTACTATTAGGCGGATTCTTTGTAAAAACTTCTGTTGTTGTATTCATAATATCCATGATTTTATTCTCTAGTTCATTTGCATTCATGTATGCACCATTACTTGATTCTTGCATTGGTACGATTGAGAAAGAAAAAACAGGAACAGCAATCGGATTTTATAATTTAACACTTAGTGTCGCTATGTCAATCGGAATTGCCTATACAGCCGCAATGATGGACCATTCCGCAATGAGAACAAATTTCCTAGGGATTATAAGCAATCCAGATGCTTCCATGTTTAGTAACATCCTATTCATTCTCGCACTAATTACCCTTTTTAGTTTATCTCTGTACTGGGTATTAGTAGGACGAAAAGCGACAAAATAAATTTATAAAAACCTTAAAATGATTATTTCATGTTAGAATCCCATATCCCATTGCTATCAGGCTAAGCATTGGTGAAAGAAGGTTTACCTGATGTATACGCAGCTATTGATGCTTATACAATTAAGCCTGCCAAATCATTAGGTCTTGATAGTATAACTTATTCAATCGAGGTAGGAAAATCAGCTAAAGCTAATCTACTTTGTTTAGAGCATGGAGAAACTATCTAATTGAAAAAAGAGAGTGCCTTTTGGGAAAAGGGACTCTCTTTTCGTGTTTATATTATTGTAGCTTTGAAATAAAGGTTAATCAAAAATACCCCACAATCCAGCATTTTACAACAAAAATAAAGCATCCACTTTGAAAAAAGATTGATCCTTTGTTACTTATGTTGTTCAATAATAGTGCTCTTTAGTAGTATGTAAGAAGAATATCTCATGGGTTATTTACAAATAGTAGGGGAATATTTGACGATTACCAAAGTAGCATCTTAATTTTGGGAAATGGCTGATTAGGAGATGTGAACAAAGTAAAAATAGCCTTCAATCAAGTAATATAGACATCGTCCGAAAAATTGAGTCGGGATAAAAAAGTTCTTTACTTGAGGAAGTTTCAAAACTGACTGTAGCTATATAAATAAAAGATAAAAAAGTTCTTTACTAATTTGAAAAACGCAGTAATTACACTACTTATTAGTAAAGAACTTTTTTATACAAAGACAACAAACATTGATTTTAATATAAAGAAAACGATCTCGTTTTAAACAAAGTTTGATCAAAACAAGGTCACTTTTTAATAGTGATAAGTCTATTTTCACAAAAAAGATTGATCATTTTGTCTGCTATCTTCAACAAGCTTATGAGTATGTAAATGATAGCAAAGTCATCCTCATAGTGGTTATTGTGAAAAAGAATGAGATATATTGAAACAATGTTAGTAAGAATTCCACTGACATCAGTCAACTTGTCTCTTTCGAAGGCGATAATATTAAATATGGATTATACAAATATGTTCAAATCTCATCAATTTCTTGCACCAAAAATGCCTCTATTCATTCCCTTTCAAATTGAAAAATATCTTGATTGATCATTTGATGGAAGTATCTATCCATTTCTTCTGCTGAAACATTTTTTCTATTTTGTAACCACCATGCACTTAATGTTGTAATTACACCAGAATGGAATTCGATAATTAACTCAATTGGTACTGTATGATTATTACAAAGTCGATTTAATTCTTGTTTCTCCTGCTTCTTCATTTCATGAGTTTGATAATGCATAAATCTAATAAATTGTTCATCATCCATTTGTGACACTAATATTTTACCAATTTCTTTATGATGTAAAAATTGTTCCATCACTTGAAATGGTTTAGTTAATCGATCTAAAAGCGGGATGGTAAAATTCTCCTCGTAATATTGCTTAAATCCAGATGCCAATAACGCGTCTTTATCTTCAAAATGTTTATAAAATGTTGTTCGATGCACCATCGCACGATCGCAGATTTGGTTAATGGTAATAGAACTATATTTCTGTTTTGATTTTGTCAATAATTCAAATAAAGAATCCCATAATAATTTATGTGTACGCCTAATACGTAAATCTAGCTGTTCCTCATTACTTTTCATCTACAATTCTCCTTTTCTGTAGATTAATTATACAACTTTCGAAATATGACTCTCCCTTTTTAATCTACATATGTATATTATATTACACATACTCCTTAGTATACAAAGGTATTAAAAATAATCAATACAGGAGGGATTTTAAGGGGAGTATGTTTCTGGGTCAGACGAATTAGGTAGTCAAATTTTGTTCTATTGTACTTTGATTAGACAGGGAGGGATTTGCATGGAAAATAAAGTTATTTCAACTTCTGAAATTAAGGGTTTTAAAACTAAATCCGAAGAATTTGCTCCATTTTCTTGGTATAAAAAAATGCTGACGGAGCATCCAATTTACTATCATGCAGGCACGGATACTTGGAATGTTTTCAAATATGAAGACGTTAAGCGAGTTCTTACAGACTATGAACTATTTTCAAGTAAACGCTACCGTTCCATTTCCCAGATCGGAGCAGGCACAGAGGAAGGGAGCGTACCGGATCGCTTAAAGATTAATGAAACGGATCCACCGGAACATCGTAAGTCACGTTCTCTGCTTTCGGCTGCTTTCACCCCTAGAAGTCTCAAAGCTTGGGAGCCGCGTATTGAACAGATTATTAACGATTTGATTGCCGAAATGGGGGATAAGTCGGAGATCGACATTGTCAAAGATTTTACAACCCCTCTTCCGATCATAGTAATGGCCGATTTGCTTGGGGTTCCACATAAAGACAAGCTGCTGTTTAAGAAATGGGTCGATATATTGTTCATGCCGTTCAATAGTGAAAATGCCGAGGAGGTGGGTCAACAAAAGGCGAAGGCAGCGATGGAGTACTTTAATTATCTGTATCCGATTGTTGTGGAAAAAAGAAAACAGCTTTCAGACGACATTCTATCTGATTTGATTCAAGTTGAAATCGAAGGAGAAAAGTTTACGGATGAAGAAGTTGTTCGTGTGACTATGTTTCTTCTTGCGGCGGGTGTTGAAACAACAAGTCTTTTGTTGGCTAATTCATTCTACTCATTGCTATATGATGCTCCTAAACTTTACGAAGAACTAAGAATCAATATAAATCTCGTACCTAATTTTGTTGAGGAGATGCTGCGTTACCGTTTCCACGTTATTGCATTGGACCGTGAAGTGAAAGTAGACAACAATGTTCTAGGCGTTGAATTGAAGAGGGGTGATTTGGTGATCACTTGGAATAGCGCGGCAAACTTTGATGAGGATGTGTTCGAAGATCCATTTACTGTGAATATTCACCGGAAAAATAACAACCGGCATCAAACGTTTGGCAATGGGCCGCATTTCTGTCTCGGTGCGCCACTGGCGAGATTGGAAGCTAACAAAACGTTCAAAATTTTTATGGAAACATTTTCTCGCATTGAATCGGTTCCAGGCTTCAATTTGGAGGCAAGTTTACAGACCTCAGCTGCTGGGCAGGCTTTATCCAGCTTACTGCTGAAGGTTCACCGCTAGGCCAAGTTGTCCGGTAAATTGGGGTGTCCCAAAAGTCATCAAAAATGACGGAGGGACGCCCTTTCTTCGTTTTGAAAATGATTTCTAATCTTCTAATTCAAATCCAAAAATATCTTGATTGATCATTTGATGAAAGTATCGATCCATTTCTTCTGCTGAAACACTTTTTCTATTTTGTAACCACCATGCAATTAACCTTGCAGTGACACCCGAATAGAATTCGATAATTAACTCATTTGGTATCGTATGATTTTTACAAATTCGATTTAGCTCTTGATTCTCCAGTTTCTTTATTTCACGATTTTGATAATATAAACGGCTAATAAATTGCTCATCATCCATTTGTGACTCTAACATTTTACCAAGCTCTTTATGATGTAAGAATTGTTCCGTCACTTGAAACGGCTTAGTTAATCGATCGAAAAGTGGTATTTGAAGAACTTCCTCTTGAATTTTTTTAATTCCAACTGCCAATAAGGCATCTTTATCTTCAAAATGTTTATAAAATGTTGTTCGATGCACCATCGCACGATCACAGATTTGATTGATGGTAATGGAACTATATTTCTGTTTTGACTCTGTTATTAATTCAAATAAAGACTCCCACAATCATTTATGTGTACGTCTAATACGTAAATCCAGCTGCTCTTCATTATTTTTCATCTACACTTCTCCTTTTTTGTAGATTAATTATACAACTACTGAAAATTGATTCTCCCTTTTTAATATACATATGTATATTATATTACATGTGATCTTTTGTATACAAATGTATTAAAAATAAAGAAAGCAGAGAGAAAATTAATAAATGAATATGACGACTACAAGTAGCAAAATTGTAAATAACGAAGTTGGAGGCGATTAAAATAGCAAAGTATCTTTACAAATTAGGTAATTGGGCAGCAAGCCATGGGAAGGGTGTTATTTTTAGTACCCTAGGAATTTTAGTCATATTGGGAGTGCTAGCTGGAAGTTTAGGTTCTTCTTACACTGATAAGATAACGATTCCAGGTACACCAGCTGATAAGGCAAGTAAGTTGCTAGAAAAGGAATTCCCTGAATCTCAAAGCGCTGGTGCCCAAGTTAAAATAGTTTTTAAAGCACCAAAAGATCAGACATTAGATTCGGAACACATAAATAAAGTGATTACGGATACTCTGTCTGATATTCAAAAAGATGATTCAAATGTTGAATCAGTTGTACCCCCTATTCAACTAGGGAATTTAAACAAAGATAAGACCATAGGTTATGCTGTTGTAAATTACAAAGATGATGCTAAAGATATAAAGGAATCATCTAAGAAGAATGTATTAGACAAAATTAAACGGACTCGTGACGAGGGAATCCAAACAGAGTTAACCGGTGATGTGAAATTCACTGTATCTGAATCACATGGAGAATCGGAGGCTATTGGAATCATTATTGCCTTTGTGATTTTGGCGATTACCTTCACATCTTTGCTAGCAGCTGGGATGCCTATTATCACTGCTATGATAGGATTAGGAATTGGAATCCTTGGGGTGACGATAGGTTCCAATTATATTGAATTCCAGGATGTTACGCTTTCCTTGGCTACCATGTTAGGAATAGCCGTTGGAATTGATTATGCTCTATTTATTATGAATCGATTTAGACAACAGCTTGGCGAAGGGCATTCCGTCAAAGAGTCTATTGCTATAGCAACTGGTACTGCAGGAAGCGCTGTTGTTTTTGCTGGTATCACTGTAATAATTGGACTACTTGGATTATCTATCATGCAGGTTCCTTTTTTGACCATGATGGGAGTAGCAGCATCTATTAGTGTATTATGTGCTATATTGGTTTCCATCATTGTGCTGCCAGCCATACTAGGCATGGTAGGACATAGATTTCATCCTTCTAAAGGAAATAAATTACTGAAAAAAATTACAGGTGAAAAAGAAGGGAAAGTACCTTCGAATAAGTGGGGGGAATTTGTTACAAAACGTCCGTTAGTTATTTCTTTAGTGGCAATTGCATTACTTGCTGTCATTAGTATTCCCTTTTTCCATATGAACCTAGGACTGCCAGATGACGGGGATACCATGTCAAAAAATACAACGGAAAGAAAAGCATATGATCTCATGACAGAAGCGTATGGAAAAGGTGTTCACTCTACGCTAGTTGTGGCAGCAAAAGTAGATAGTAAAAAACAAGACCCACAAGAGACACAAAAAGCAGTAACGGAAATTACAAAAGAAATTAGTGAATTAAAGAATGTTAAGAGTGTAACGCCAGCTTTCCCTAATTCTTCAGGTGAAGTTTATATTATCACTGTGACCCCAAAATCGGGACCCAATGATATAAAAACAAAAGATCTTGTGAAGCATATTCGAGAAAAATCAGATACAACGAAAATAGAAAATGACATTGAGTTATTAGTTACTGGTACAACGGCAGTCAATATAGATATAGCGGAAAAGCTAAATGATGCATTACCTATATTTGCTGTGCTTGTAGTCGGACTGGCATATGTTCTTTTAGTGCTAGTATTTAGATCCATATTGATTCCTTTAAAAGCAGTCTTAGGCTTCCTGCTTTCCTTGATTGCAACACTAGGATTTGTCGTGTATGTTATTCAAGATGGAAATCTTCTAAGTTTATTTGGTTTCCCTTCTTCTAGTGCAGTTCTTGCCTTCTTGCCAATTCTTACAATCGGTATTCTTTTTGGATTAGCAATGGACTACGAAGTGTTTCTTGTAAGTCGTATGCGGGAAGTTTACACACATACAGGTAATCCAAAGGAAGCTGTGCTTGCAGGGATGAGAGACAGCGGAAGAGTCGTAACAGCAGCAGGATTAATCATGATAGCCGTATTTCTTGGCTTTATGCTTATGCCAGATCCAATTGTAAAGTCTATAGGTATGAGTCTAGCATTTGGAGTTCTATTTGATGCGTTTGTGGTTAGGATGACCATTGTTCCAGCTGTTATGACATTGATGGGAAAAGCAGCTTGGTATATGCCAAAATGGCTGGATAAGATTCTTCCAAATATAGATGTTGAAGGTGAATCTATCTTGCATAAATCAGAAAGTAAAGATAAAATTGCTGGATAAGCCGCTGTTTCCATTGTAAGGGTATCTTAATTGAATGGATTAACAGTATGAGTTGCGATAAATCAAACTTAGTATTTTACTTGGAGGCTAAAGAAACGAATAATGTATATGTTATCGTTGGTGTAACCTTTGAATAATCTTTGATTAAACTCATACTAATAACCTTGATAAACGAACAAAAGGAAAGAGAGTGTTTTATTGATTAAAACACTCTCTTAATATTTTCACTTCAATCTGAACCGAAACCCGAATAGTGGACACTTTAAAAAAAGTGGACCTATTGGGGTTCAGTTCATCCTTAATAATCCGATTTTTTTATTTCCGCCAAAAAGTTGAGCAGTCTGCCTTATCCAAAATATTAAACTCGATCATTTTCTCAAGTAATGAGAAATCAACCGGACTATCCCACTTGATACGTACCAACTGCTTGGTGTGATCCATAGCCAGCCTGCACAATTTCATCAGAAAAATGATCAATTCCTGCCTTTTCAGGGGCAACTGCCAGGTGATGTTTGGCTATGCTAAAACCAATAATAAATGTGCCATGATCGGTAAACATAGGCTGATTCCACGCAATTTTTGGCATTAAATTTGGAAATTCCTTAGTTATCCAATTCAAAACTTCTTCCGTTCGGTCCCGATGCCCAGGGTTATCAATACGCGCTAAATATTCTGCAAAAACCTCCATGTCATTCTATCCTAAAATAAAATTTTTTTTGAACGATGTAATTTTTCATGCCAATACGCCGTGACATCAATTGCACCATTCGCAACCTCACCCGTATCTTTGACGAGATACTTAAACACTCAGTTTGTAAGATTCTATTGCTAAGTTTTTTAAAATTTAAAGAATCTGGTTCAGAATCGCCAAATATTATGCAACAATATATAATTTCTGCAATTCATTGTACGTTGAAAAAACGCAGTTTGGTTGCAAACTCTGTTTTTGTTTATATAGGGCATGAGCCGCTTCGAAAACTTTGCAACAGAACCAACAAAAGAGCCCTAAATATCTAGGGCTCTTTTGAAAATCAATTTTATCTACTATTTTTTCTTGATTTTTATTTATTATATTTCTGAAGAAATATCTTGATCTTCTCGTAAGTAAATTGAGTATTCAAATTACCTGGTGATCCATCATAAACATGATCAGCTCTCGGAAGAAGGTAGAGCTCGTGAGGAACGTTATTCACTGAAAGTTCCGTATCCCAAATTTTAGCTTGTTCTGTTGGAACAATACGATCGCTCGTTCCTAAAAACGTAATAGTAGGTGGTGTGTGTTCTCCAATATAATTGATAGGAGAAAGCTTTTGATAACGATCAGAAAATTGTGAAGGTGTGCCCCCTATATACTCTTTCATAACATTTTGCACATAGCCCGGACTAGGGTTATTCTGATAAAACTTTGTCATATCTGCCGGTCCATAGAGATTAATTACAGTTCTAATAACTACCTGAGGTACATTGGTGGATGGTGGTAAAGTTGTGTCTCCCATACTATAAGCAGCAAGCATAGCAAGATTTCCACCTGCTGAATCACCCATTAAGTTTATTTTTTCAGGATCAATTTTGTAAGTATCCGCATGTTCTACTACCCAACCTATTGCTGATTTCACATCAGCTACCTCATCTTTCCATCCTGCATGAGGAGGCATGCGATATTCTATATCAAAAACAGTATATCCTAATTCACTTAACCATTGATTCCAATGAGGGGTATTCGCTCTACTTCCCTCAACCCATCCGCCTCCATGTACCTTTATAACAGCGGGGGTAAGTGTGTTTTTCAATTTTTCATTGGCGGGCCACATATCAAGCTTTAACTCAACGCCATCTGTAGTTTTTCCATATACGATATCTTTTGTAACCTTTGATGATAGTTCTGTTTTGTTAAAAAAGTGAGAGTAAAGAGATACTTGAACATTCTCTTTTTTAGCATAGTCCACCATTTTTATAATTGGCTCTACATTTAAAAAAATATATAGTAACAATAGCGGAATCAAAATGAATCGAGCGATTTTAACTTTCTTCCATGAAGCAAGTATTAATAGCACTATGATGAAAGATGTTAGAATTAATAAAAACCATGGAGTGCTCAATGCAAGCATTCCAAGGAAACCAGCTACACTAAGAGCATTAGTTGGATAAAAAATAGAATATACCATCATGGCAGTAAGAGGTATTAGTACCACTGAAAGGGCTGTTAATAGCCACTGAAAAAAACCTTTAGGGCGCCATGCGGTTAGTTGTTTTTGTTGTTTCTGTTTCATATTTCAAAGTTCCTCCATATTAAAGAGTATATTATATTTCCGACAACACATATTCTCCAAGAATTTTCACAAATCAAATGCATTTGTATACTAAAGTGTCACATGTAACATAATATACACATGTATATTAAAAGGGGAGAATCAATTTTCAGTAGTTGTATAATTAATCTACAAAAAAGGAGAAGTGTAGATGAAAAATAATAAGAGACAGCTATGTATTGATTAAAATCCTCTTTATAGACTAGATTACTTTCATTTTTATTACTCAAAGACTAATTTCTCTGTGTGAATTCTTTCAAAACATTAAGAAAGTCAGTTCTCTAATGTAGGTTCAGTCAGCGTCTCAATTAAGAGTGGGAATCCACAATCTCTTGAATTTAATAGTATGACTATTTCATTTCTATCGTTATTAGTACAGAAATGATTCTAAACATTAATTTTTATTTAAAATATTGAGTCGGAATAAAAAAGTTCTTTACTTGAGGAAGTTTCGAAACTGACTGTAGCTATATAAATAAAAGATAAAAAAGTTCTTTACTAATTTGAAAACGCAGTAATTACACTACTTATTAGTAAAGAACTTTTTTATACAAGGACAAAGGGGTTTCAACAAATAAAAAAGCATGACAATTTTATGTCATGCTTTTTTATTTTATAATTACAGACTTTTGTGTACTAATACTAAAAAATATTTAAAATAATTGTTTGAAAAGATGGTATTAAATAGGATGTTTATATTATCTTTATCATTTCTTTTATATAAAGGAAAAATAAAAAATTAGAAAATGAAAACAAGCAATTAAGAGAACAACTGAAAGTAACTTACACCGATGTTTATAAAAAGTTATAGAGCATTTCTTTGAATGAGGAATGCTTTATATTTTTTTCTTAAAACAAAATCTGCAATAAAAATATTATTTAAATTGATAAAAATTTATTGTAAAACGATAAAAAATATATTAGAATCAAAAACAGAATAAATAAGTGAGGTGCTTTTTATGGGAAAAGTAACAACGTTATTTTTAAAAATAGTTGTTATTCTTTTAGGGGTCCCAGTTCTTGCTCTGTGCATCTTTTTGGTGCCTGAGATGGCGAATCTTGCAGTAAAATTGCTTCCACAGTTTGCTTTTATACAATATCTCGTTTTCATTGCTTTTGATGCATCGGCTATACCTTTTTATTTTGCTTTGTATCAGGCTTTCAAACTCTTATGCTATATTGACAAAAATAAAGATTTCTCTGATTTATCTGTAAAAGTTTTAAAGAAAATCAAATACTGTGCCATCACAATCAGTATTTTGCATGTGCTAGTTTGGCCGCTCTTCTATATCTTTGCAGAAGTAGAAGACGCATCAGGAGTTATCTTTGTCGGATTGGTTGTTCCTTTTGCTTCGATGGTTATCGCAGTCTTTGCGGCTGTTCTTCAAAAACTTTTACAAGATGCAATTAATATCAAATCAGAAAATGATTTAACGGTCTGAGGTGAATAACAATGGCGAACCTTTCTATATTGAAAAATGGAAAGGCAAAAGCGATTCGATTAGCCACTTTAGAGGCAATTTGTAAGGCTTTAAAATGTCAGCCTGAAGATATTTTAGAATACAAAAGTGAAGAAGACAGTTAAATATTGTGGAGGAAACTTAAAATAACAATTATTAGGGGAGGTATAACTATGGACATTAACAATTTGATTATTGAAAATATTGATAAGCCTCATGAGTTGGAGAGAATGTATAGAAAAGACCCGAAAGCTTTTAAAAAGTCATTCTCACATGCATGGGAACAAAACCCTGATTCTCAGGTTCTTGGTGTTTGGTATGAAAGATTGCATTTCAAGGAGACAGCAAATACAGAAAAAACTTCCTTGCTTCAAAAAGGTTTCTTATTCATGGGTATTTTAGCTATTCTGGCCGGGATAAGTACCAGAATCATTTTCCACTTTGTCGAACAGGAAGCAATTGCTCCAATTAACCTGGCTTTTGGTATAATGCCCTTTATTGCTGCCTATTTTGTTTACAATAATATTCCGAAAAAAAGTGTTATTTATTCCCTTGCAGCGCTGTTCCTAATTTCCGGGTTTTATCTTAATATGTTGCCATTAAATTATAAAGATAGTATTATCCTTGCTTATTTACACCTTCCCATATTTTTATGGGTATTGGTAGGTCTTGCATTTACAGGAAATGAATATTCAAAAGGCAGTACAAGGTTAGCTTATATTAAATTTAATTTGGAATATTGTATTCTCTACGCCAGCATGGCAGTTAGCGGAATGGTACTAGCAGCATTAACAATGCAGTTATTTAGGTTTGTTGACTTGAATATAGAAGACTTCTATTTTAGTAATGTTGTTTTATTTGGTGCTGCCGCTCTTGCTATTGTGGCTACATATCTGGTATCAATGAATCTTAAACTTGCTAAGAATATTACACCATATATAGCTAAAATTTTTAGTCCTCTTGTCCTGATCACATTGTTGATCTATCTTATAACGGTTATATGTGTCGGAAAAAATCCATTCTTGGACCGCAATTTCCTGATAGTCTTCAACGGAATACTCCTTGGTGTATTGGCCGTTACCATATTTTCCATTATCGAGAGCGATTCAGACAAGAAAAAGAACATTTCAGATTATATAAATTTTGCCTTAATTGTTCTTGCGCTTATCATTGACAGTGTGGCTTTGTCAGCCATCGTGTTCAGACTTTCTTCTTATGGGATTACGCCTAATAGACTTGCTGTTTTAGGAGTAAACATACTTATCTGGGCAAACCTAATTTGGATTATGCTCTCCTATATGCGTTTTCTACAAAACAAATCCGGGCCTTTAACTATCCAAGATGCCGTTACTAAGTATTTGCCAATCTACGGACTTTGGGCAGCTTTCGTTACATTTACTTTTCCTATAATTTTTAATTAGAAAGGATCTGTTAATGTAACGAAAAGTTAATCTTCTATAACATATAAAATTTTTAGAGCCGATTGATTTATTATAATTGGTATTATTACGTTTGTAGTTTCGGTTATTTCATTTGTATTGATAAATAAGAAATAAGTGTTGTATGTAATCTTTCCATAATAAAAAACGTCCCATTTTGGGACGTTTTTTATTATGTGTATTGCTGGTTTTTCTTAATAAGCAACAACACTTGTGAAATACAAGCAAGTACTGGCAACTCAATCAACGGTCCAATAACAAGTGCAAGTGCGATAAGAGGCTCATCTGGAAAAGCGGTCACAGCAATAGCAAGTGCAACAGGCGAGTTTCTTGCTAACGTTGTTAAGCTTAGACTTACTGTATCTTTATAAGATAAATGCATGATGCGCCCGATAAATTGTCCTAGTAAAAAATTAATGATGAAGAACAATAGAACAGGAATCAGTAATAATAAAACGACATTCATATTTTGTAGTAAATATTTACCTTGTGATGCAAACATCGCTACAATTGCTAAACTTAAAAATACAATTTGAGCAGAGCTGAAAAATGGAATGATTTTATTCTCGAGTGCGTCAGCTTTTTTCATTTTATTCATAATGAATTTTGTAGCGTGTGCAAGTAAAAATGGTAAGACGATTACAATAACAATACTTTCTACTAAAACTGAAACCGCTACAGTCTTCATTACACCAGCAAATAAAAATAAATAAATTGGAAGCAGTAATACTTGTAAAATTAAATTTACGGGTAAAATGGCTGTAGAAAGTGCTACATTTCCTTTCGCTATTTCAGTAAATATTAAGTACCAATCTGTACATGGAGTAACCATCAACATTATAAATCCAACCCAAAGTGCTGGGTGGTCTGAAAGAAATAATGCACCTAATCCCCAAGCAAGGAAAGGTGTCCATAAAAAGTTAATGGTAAGGCTTGTTCCAGCAAATTTTAAATTGCGAAATCCATTTTTTATTTCTTTTAATGGGATGCTGAGGAATAATCCATATAGCATGAAAAATAAGGAGGGGACAATGAATTTGTCTGAATACGTATGTATGATATTAAATTGTCCGAGTGCGATGCCACATGTAACAGCAAAAAGAATAATAAAAGTTTGAATCTTTTCTATAGTGCTCATGAATAAATCCTTTCTATATATGAATTTTCCTCTCTAAGTTTATTATACAAGTAATAAAGATGTATTTGGTGTTCAATTGTATTTTAGTTAATGTTTTTAATTCGAGATTTTGTTTTTTATTAAAAGTTACTTGACTAAAGTAAGTGACTATATTACAATCACTTACATAAGGTAATTAAATAACGAAAAGTTGTAATAGCTTAACTTAAGGTATCTATTGGAACTTTTTCTTAGAATAAGAATTTTTATGATGATGAATAATGAATATGAAAAGAAAGATTAGGTGAAGAAAATGGGACTATTTAGCTCATTATTTGGTAAGAAAGAAGAAAATACGAATGTAGAGGAGAATAAAAAAATGTCAAAAGTATTATTTGTTAAAGCAAACGATCGTCCAGCGGAGCAAGCAATTAGTTCAAAAATGTATGAAACATTTGTAAGTACTTATAAGGAAGCAAATCCAAATACAGAAATTACGGAGTTAGATTTATTTGCATTAGATCTTCCTTATTACGGAAATATCGCTATTTCAGGTGGATATAAACGTAGTCAAGGAATGGAGCTAACAGCTGAAGAAGAGAAGGCCGTTGCTACAGTAGATAAATATTTAAATCAATTTTTAGAAGCTGATAAGGTTGTATTTGCGTTCCCATTATGGAACTTTACAGTGCCAGCACCATTAATCACGTATATTTCATACCTTTCTCAAGCTGGAAAAACATTTAAATATACAGCAAATGGTCCAGAAGGTTTAGCTGGAGATAAGAAAGCGGTTGTATTAGGTGCTCGTGGTTCAGATTATTCTTCAGAACAAATGGCTCCTATGGAAATGGCTGTTAACTATGTTACAAACGTACTTGGATTCTGGGGAATTACAAATCCAGAGACAGTAGTAATTGAAGGACACAATCAATATCCAGATCGTTCAAAGCAAATCATTGAAGAAGGATTAGAAAATGTTAAGAAAGTAGCTGCAAAATTTTAATTTAGGATAGCAAAAGAGAAAAACCAACATGGATGACCATGTTGGTTTTTTAGTCTAGTTTCTATGTTAAAAAATGTATATTTATAAAATAAAAGAAAAGTTTGAAAATAGTATTGCAAAATATTATATATCAAACTATAATGAGTTCAAGAATAGTTGATACTTAAATTAAATATTCAGAAAATTCAATTAGTTAAAATTGGAAATGAGATAAGGAATTTTGAATGGGGGTTTTATTATGACGAATAAAGTACCGTTTTCGTTCATAGTAGTTATCGGATTAATGTTATTTGCACTATTTTTTGGAGCAGGGAATTTAATTTTCCCAGCTATGCTTGGTCAATCAGCGGGGGAGAATGTATGGATTGCAAACGCTGGATTTTTAGTAACAGGAGTAGGATTGCCATTACTTGGTGTATTAGCATTTGGAATTTCAGGTAAAGACGATTTACAGTCATTAGCAAGTCGCGCTCATCCGGTATTTGGGATTGTGTTTACAACAGTTTTATACTTAGCGATCGGTCCGTTATTTGCAATACCAAGAACAGGGAACGTTTCTTATGAAATTGGTCTTAAGCCTTTTATGCCAGAGGGATTAGGTTCTACACCTTTAATTCTTTTTACAATTATATTCTTTAGCATCACTTGTTTTTTTTCGCTAAATCCTGCGAAAATTGTCGATATTGTTGGAAAAATATTAACGCCAATTAAATTAACATTCATCGGTATTTTAGTAATCGTTGCTTTTATTCATCCGATTGGAGATATGCAAGCACCAGTTGAAGGGTATACATCACATGCATTTTTTAAAGGATTCCAAGAAGGATACTTAACAATGGACACGCTTGCATCGTTCGTATTCGGGATCATTATCATTAATGCAATTAAAGAAAAAGGTGCGAAAACGAAAACACAAATTATGGTCGTTTGTGCAAAAGCAACAATCATTGCAGCATCTATCTTAGCAATGATTTATACAGCACTTTCTTATATGGGAGCTTCAAGTGTTGCGAAGCTTGGACATTTAGAAAATGGCGGAGAAGTATTAGCGAAAGTTTCGAACTACTATTTCGGATCATATGGTGGAATATTATTAGGATTAATGATTACAGTTGCTTGTTTAACAACTAGCGTTGGACTTGTATCAGCATGTTCTTCATTTTTCCATAAGTTATTCCCGCAAGTTCCTTACAAAGTAATTGCAATTACGCTATGTGTGTTTAGTGCTATTGTGGCGAATGTTGGATTAACGCAATTAATCTCAGTTTCTGTTCCTGTATTAACAGCGATTTACCCACTAGCAATCGTGTTGATTTTCTTAACATTCTTCCACTCGTTATTCAAAGGAAGAGCTGAAGTTTATCAAGTGAGTTTAATCGTAACGTTTATCATCAGTTTATTTGATGGATTAAGTGCAGCTGGAGTTAACATTGAAGTGGTAAGCCGAGTGTTCACTAAATTCCTTCCGATGCAGGAAGTAGGTTTAGGCTGGATCTTCCCAGCGATTATCGGTGGATTTATCGGGTATGGTATTAGCGTTTTAAAAGTGAAAAATCAAGTTCAACCAACAGCTAGAGCAAATAAAAAAATAGGTTAAACAAAAAAAGTTATAGAACTTGTTTCTATAACTTTTTTTGTTAATATTGATAAGGATAGAAAAAATAAAGTAGTAGGGGAAATAGAATGAAAAAAACAATTGATCATATCGGGATCGCAGTTCGTGATATAGATAGTACGATACGCTTTTATGAAAAAGTTTTGTTAGGAACTTTAATAGATCGATACGTAAGTGAAGCACCCGGTGTTGAAAGTGAAGTAGCCATTCTTGAAGTAGATGGTGATAGAATTGAATTACTTGCGCCGACGAATAATACAACTTCTCCAATAGCACGATTTATAAAGCAAAAAGGTAAAGGTGTTCATCACGTTGCCTATCGTGTCGATGATTTAGATGTAGCTTTAGAAGAGTTAAAAGAACAAGGTATTCGAACGTTAGAACATACACTTCGAATTAATAAACATGGTAGACGATTAATTTACCTTAACCCAGCGGATACAGAGGGAACGATTATTGAGTATTGTGATTATCCGGAAGAGAAATAAATGAAAAGGTGTTACGTAATAACGTAACACCTTTTTATTTATGTATTTCACACTTTCTTCACAAATGATTCACGATAACTTTTCTTCTTCGGAAACTTATATAAATATATTTTATGCTATAATAATAATTGACTTTAAAAATGTAAGTAGTATCCATGAAGGTAGCTACTATTATATTGGAAGTATAGAGGTGAGAAATAAATAGAGAGTAATACGGTATAGAACCTTATATTTAATCAGGTTAATATTTTATCGAAAAATAAAATTTAGAAAGTAAAAAGTAATGAAAGTGTAGTGACGAAAAAGAAAGAAGTGAAATGAGTGTGAAAGTAATAAGAAGGTTAGGGGCATGGGTATTAATAGCATGCGTGTGTATTATATTGATACCAAAAAGCGCATCTGCTCATGCGTATGTTGTGAAATCAAACCCTACGGAAAATGAAACGTTAAAGAAAGCGCCATCTGTTGTGAAAATTGAATTCGATGAGGATATACAAGTTTCACGATTTAATACATTGTTTGTAAGAGATTCCTCAGGTAAAAGAGTAGATTTAAAAGATGCTCATATAGATAAAAGTAATAAAAAATTATTAGAAGCTGGGTTAAAAGAGAATCTCAAAAATGGTCTCTACTCTGTTCAGTGGAAAGCTATTTCAGCTGATGGACATCCAATTCAAGGAGTTATTCCATTCCGTATTGGGTCAGCAGAAGCGGGAACAGATGATATAAAAGTAGAAGAGATGGGCTATGTTCCCAAAATCGATATGATTGTGGAACGCGGAATTTTATATACAAGTTTCTCACTATTTTTAGGAGTTCTATTCTTTAATCTTATTATTTATAAAGGGAAGGGAATTGAGGTTCAATCAAGGAGTAAGAAAGTAATATGGATATCATTATTTGGTATATTCATTAGTTTACTATTCAATTTACCATTGCAAGCGAAAATGAACGCTGATGTTTCATGGCTAGAAGCATTCGATCCTTTATTATTAAAAGAAACATTACAGTTATCTGTTTTTGGCTATGTATGGATCACTCAAATTGCTCTTATTAGTACGCTCATGATTGTTACATATTTTGCGATGAAACGTGAAAAGCTCTCGTCTTTTAAAGTATGGAGCATTCCACTTGTATTGTTCATTAGTTTACTTATAATGAAGGCCTTAAATAGTCACGCATATGGTTTAAAGTTTAAAGAAATTGCTATCGCTATGGATTTTCTACATTTATTTGCAGCTTCATTATGGATTGGTGGTCTGTCATCGATTATTCTTCTTTTGCGTAAAGAGGATGCCAAGTGGACTATGTATTGGGATGCGATTAAGCGTTTTTCACCATGGGCAACAGGTGCTGTCATTGTGATATTAATAACAGGTCTTTTTAATAGTACATTTTTTATTCCAACGATCCATTCGCTATTTGATACGAAGTATGGATTAGCCTTATTAACTAAGATACTTTTATTCGTTTGCATGGGGATATTGGGGATTTTTCATTATGTGAAAGGGAGAATGAGAGCTCAGAAAAGGTTAGGAGCTTCAGTGAAAGTAGAGTTTATTGTTGGGATTATCGTTTTCATAATCGTAGCCTTTATGACAAACGTACAAACACCACCGATGCCCCCTACTGGACCTTTTACAGAGAGTAAACAAGTAGATAATGGATATGAACTTACTTTACATGTAAGTCCTAATAAGGTAGGACAGAATACATTCCATATTAATGTAAAGGATGAGAATGGACAGCCTGTTACCGATATGGAACAAATCGTATTGACGACTCAATCATTAGATATGAATATGGGCAAAGGTTCATTTAAAGTTTCGGCAGTTTCACCGGGAGAATATGAAGCGGAAGGGATGTATATTAATATGACAGGAAACTGGAATATACATGTTCATGGATTAACAAAATCTCTTGATAGCTTCGATTTAGATTTTAAATTTATTGTAGGTGGCCGCTAGGAACTTCTTACTTATAGATAGTCAAAAAGGAGTTATAAGAAAATGAAACGTATAAAAAAATTAGGAACAACAGTGATAGCGACTATAATTGCAATGGGAATTTTTTCGTTACCTGTTAGTGCTCATGTAACCGTAAAACCAGTAACTTCTGACGTTAACTCTTGGGAGACTTACACAATAAAAGTACCCGTTGAAAAAAATGTAGCGACAACAAAAATCACACTGAAAATACCGTCTGGAGTTGAGTTTCAACAGTATGAGCCAGTGCCAGGATGGAAAGTAGAAGAACAAAAAGACGCAGCTGGAAAAGTTAAAACTGTAGTATGGGAAGCAACAGGAGAGGGGATTTTACCTGGTCAGTTTCAGCGATTTACTTTCGTTGCTAAAAATCCAGATAAAGAGCAAAAAATAGCTTGGGATGCATATCAACAATACAAAGACGGAGAAATTGTTGAATGGACAGGCGATGAGAAAGCTGAGAAGCCACATTCACTTACGACGATTACAAAAGGTACATCACTCACGGGAGAACATGGAGAAGTGTCTAGTGTGGAAAAGAATGAAGGTACAAGTAATATGCAAACAATAGCAATTGTCTTATCTATTTTAGCGATTGCATCATCGGTGGGTACGTGTATTTTTGTAGTACGTCGTAAAAAGTAAGATATAAGAAAGAGCCTACAAGCAGTAGGCTCTTTCTTATATCTATTTATTTCACTTCAACTTGCTGCCCTACAGTAAGTGTTTTCGGCTTTATATTTACAAAACAAATACTCACCACAATAAATAATAGTCCAATAAATAGGCTAATTGTAATGGCCTCATGTAAGAAAATTGAACTTACAATAATAGCGATAAGAGGGATAAGGAATGTATAAGCTCCAACTTTACTCGCTTCACCAGCTCCAACAAGTGTGAAGTAAGCAAGCCACCCCATTGCAATAACGAAGAATGAAATAAAGAGTAGTACACTTACAAAAGGTATACTCCAAGCGATGTTAGACCAACTTTCAAATTCTGAACCGAATCCGATTAAGCAAAATCCACCAATAATAAGTTGAAGTGTTACCATCCAAATGGCATTAACGCGGTGTCCAGTTTTCTTAATAAATACTGTGCCGAGTGCCCAGCCGATAGCGCATCCTAAAGCAAGTAGCACACCAATAATAGAAATATGTCCAGTTAAACTACTAGAGCTAATAACCCCTACACCAATAAATCCGAGAATAAGTCCGAAAACTTTCAAGCCATACATTGATTCTTCAAGCCAAATCCATGAGAAAATGCCGAGTAAGACTGGTTGGAGAAATACGATTGCGGAGAAGAGTCCGGCGGGCATATACTGAAGTCCGACAGTTTGTAGTCCGTAAAATAAAATGATATTGAGTAAAGATGAAATAAAGTATAAATGCCAAGTTTCTTTTAAATTTAATTGTTTGTATTTTGGTAATGCGAAAATAAGTAGGATAAATCCTCCTATTAATGTTCTAATCCCTGCAAAGAGTACGGGTGGTGTGTAATGCAGAGCAAATTTAGATAACGGCCAATTGATTCCCCACATAAAAACGAGAAAGGTAAGGATTATGGCCGTCTTAGTTCGAGAAAGCTGTGTCACTGTGAGACCTCCTTGTTGTTATTCATTTCACTATGATATGATATCGACTATGATAAATAAAATGAATCTTTTTTATAAGGAGTATAAGTGATTAGTTATGACCATTACACAACTTCAAGTTTTAATTAAAACGGTTGAATTAGGGAGTTTTACGAAGGCCGCCGGGGTGTTAAATATGACGCAACCAGCTGTTAGTCATGCGATTTCAAGTATTGAGTCAGAGTTAGGAGTTACTATACTTATACGTGATAAACGAAAAGGGTTAATCGTTACGGATGTTGGAAACAGAATTCTTGTACATATTAGAGAAATCTTGAATGGTGTTGAGAAGATTGAACAAGAAGTGGCGATGGAGAAAGGGCATGAAGTTGGAACGATTCGTATAGGAAGTTTTCCGAGTGCCTCGGCGTATTTCTTACCGAAAATGATTAATATCTTTCGTGAAAAGTATCCCAATTTACAATTAGTTCTTTGTGAGGGAGCGCTAAAAGAAGTTGAAGATTGGTTATTATCACGAGTTATCGATATTGGAATTGTCATTTTACCGAATAAAGATATGGAAATAGTCCCAGTAACGAAAGGGAAGATGGTTGTAGTTTTAAGGGACGATCATCCCCTTTGTAAGAAAAGTTCTATTACGATAAGTGATTTAGAGAACGAACCGATTATACTATTTAAAGGTGGATATGAACCACCGATTATTGATATGTTCAAACAAGCAAACGTGCCACTTCGAGTTGAATATGCGGTTTCGACTGTAACAACATCTTTAAATATGATTCAAGAAGGATTAGGAATTGCAATATTAGCTGAATTATCTTTAACGAATTTACCAAAGAACGTGCAAACGCGAGAATTGGAGCCGCAAGTGTGGAGAGAGATTGCTTTAGCTGTTCCTTCATTAAAGGAAGCTTCACTTGCTGTTCAGTTATTTATTGAAGAATTTCAAGAGTTATTTGCAGAATAAGATAAGGTGTCTCATATATTGTAATGAGGCACTTTTTTTATTTGCTTAAAAAAATCTATAAAAAGGATTGACTTATCTTTTTGTTGTAACTATAATGATTACATCGAGGTGGTGATAACGATGAAAATTAGTAGCCGCTTTTCTATAGCTGTTCACATTTTATCTATTTTGAAAAACAATCCATCTTCAGTTTGTACGTCGGACTATATGGCCGAAAGTGTAAATACAAATCCGGTAGTAATTCGCAAAATAATGTCTTACTTGAAACAAGCTGGATTTGTTTACGTAAATCGTGGACCAGGTGGTGCGGGATTATTAAAGGATTTACATGCAATCACATTGTTAGATGTATATCACGCAGTGAATGTAGTAGAAGAAGACAAACTATTTCATATGCACGAGCAACCAAATCCAGATTGTCCAATTGGAGCAAATATTCAAGCTGTGTTAGAAGTTATTTTAATTCAAGCACAATCCGCGATGGAAGAAGTTTTGAGAAATATTACGATGGGGCAGTTATTTGAATCTTTGCAAGAGAAAATGAATTCGTAAAATAATATCTATATTTTTTTGTTATTATTGTAACTATATTGATTACAACTATAAAGGTAAGGTGTAAAGATATGACTGTAAAAATGAAAGTATACTCAGACTTTATATGCCCGTTTTGCTTTTTAGCAAAAGGTCCATTAGATGAAGTAGCGAAAGAGAAAGATGTAGAAATTGAATGGATGCCATTTGAATTGCGTCCAAGTCCATATTCTAAAATAGATCCTTGGAATGAGCCAGATAAATTAGGTTCATGGGATGCTTTCATACTTCCTACTGCAAAGAAATTAGGAATTGAAATGCGATTACCACGTGTTTCACCGCATCCATATACACATTTAGCTTTCGAAGGATGTCAATTTGCGAAAGAACGTGGACTTGGAAATGAGTATCATCACCGTGTATTCACAGCATTTTTCCAAGAAGAACAAAACATTGAGGATATTGATGTTTTAACGAAATTAGCGGTAGAAGTAGGGCTTCCTGAAGCTGAATTTAAAGATGCTTTAGTAACTCGTAAATATAAAGAAAAACATCAAGAAGCAATTCAACATGCATATGATGAAGCGAATATTATGGCTGTCCCAACTGTAATGATTGGAGATGAAGTCATTCAAGGGCTTGCTAGTAAAGAAACGTTACAAAGAGTAATTGATAAAGAAATCGAGAAGGATAAAACAAATTCATTTGAAGGAATGCAATGTAATACGGATGGCTATTGCTAATTCGTTTGTCATGGAGGAATCAAATTAATTTGTTTAAATAAATTATAAAACATACATTTGGAGGAATTAAAATGTCAGCAACTACAACAAATTTAAAAGAAGCAATCGTCAACCGCCGTTCAATTCGTAAAGTAACAAAAAATGCTACAATTACAAAAGAAAGAATTGAAGAAGTTTTAAAAACAGCTTTACATGCACCAACTTCTTTCAATATGCAAAGTGGCCGTATGGTCGTATTAATGGATGGAGAGCATGAAAAGTTTTGGGATATCGTAAAAGAAACACTAAGAGCTCGCGTACCAGCAGAAAACTTTGAAGCAACTGTAGAAAGACTAAAAGGCTTCCATGCAGGTGTAGGAACAGTACTATTCTTTGAAGATCAAGCAACAGTAGAAAAAATGCAAGAAAATGCACCATTATATAAAGAGCAGTTCCCATTCTGGTCTCATCAAGGAAATGCAATGTTACAACATACGGTATGGATGCTATTATCTGCTGAAGGAATTGGAGCATCATTACAACATTACAATCCAATCGTAGATGCTGAAGTGAAAGAAACTTGGAACATTCCAGCAGAGTGGAGCTTAGTAGGACAAATGCCATTTGGTGAACCAAATGAACAGTCAGGAGAAAGAACATTCTTACCTACTGAAGATGTAGTGAAATTTTATTAAGAAATACAATATATAATGAGAAGGAAGCTGTGATTAGAAACAGCTTCCTTTTTTGTATTGGTGTTAATTTATGTGCATTTAGGGAAGAAATATAAGAAATAATCCAGTGAGAAGGGAAGTAGAAAAATGAATGATGATAAAAAATATACAGTGGTAGGTACTGATGTTGAGGAAGTAAAACGTTTAAATAAAAATTCGGGGTTAACCTATAACCAAGTGAAGGAATTGTTAGCGAAGCGAATGGAAAAAAAGCAATGATTTGATTGGAATAATTAATTGTATCATTTAGCATTTTGTCTAGAGAGAGTTAAGAAGATAACTCTCTTTTTTCAATATGAAAATTTACTAGTGAGCAACTTGTAGAGTGGAGGGAACAACATAAAAAAATGGGTAAAGGTAACGTTGTCTATCGCAGGAGGGATTGTCCTATTGGCATGTGCCGGAGGATATACGTATATAAAAATTATTTTCCAAAAGAAAAAAAGGATTCTTCCCAATTAGTAAGAAAGATTGTCTATAGAAGTTCATAAAATGTAATAGTATTACAACGGATAAGCATATTTTGTAATATATCCAATTCCATCCATTGAAGGGGGAGGTTAATTCTTAATGAATGAAGTGAAAAATTTCTTTCGAAGTAGAGGGTTTCAACGGTTTCTCGTTTTAATAATATTAGCACTTGTATTATATGGATTAAAAAGTATGATCAATTTAATCCTAATTACGTTTATACTGACATTTTTAATGGATCGGTTTCAACGCTTTATTTCAAAAAAATTGAAAGTGAATAGGAAGGTCGTTATTGCTTGTTTGTATATAATATTAGTGACCTTTATTGTCACAACATTGTATAAGTATTTACCGGTACTAACGATACAAATTTCACAATTAATTTATCAATTTAAATTGTTTTTTCAACATCCACCTGATAATGAGATGATTAGATACGTACTTTCAGCAATTAATGAAATGGAAGTATCAAAATATATTGAACAAGGTGTGGATGTCATTTATCAATCAATAGCAAACATAGGAAAGGTAAGTTTGCAAATATTATTGTCTCTTATTTTAAGCTTATTTTTCTTATTAGAAAAAGAGCGAATTATTTCATTCACGTCCAAATTTAAAGATAGTAAATTAAAGATTTTTTATGAGGAGATTGCATATTTCGGCGAAAGATTTGCAAGATCGTTTGGAAAGGTGATTGAAGCACAGTTTTTAATTGCGGTTGTAAATGGTGTTCTCACTGTAATCGCACTTGTCATTTTAGGATTTCCGCAGCTTCTTGTATTAGCTGTCATGGTTTTTCTACTCGGTTTGATTCCAGTTGCTGGTGTTATTATTTCCTTGTTTCCACTTTGTATAATTGCCTATAACGTCGGTGGGGTTATGTATGTTGTATACATACTAGTATTCATTACAGTAATCCATGCTCTTGAAAGTTATTTTTTAAATCCAAAATTTATGTCTGCAAAAACGAATTTGCCTGTTTTTTATACATTTATGATTCTTATCTTTTCAGAGCATTTCCTCGGAATATGGGGGCTTATTATCGGGATTCCAATCTTTATCTTTTTATTAGATATACTTGACGTAACTAATGATGAACCGATTAAAGATAATAAATGATAGAAAATGTAACCGATGTTTTCTCTTGGTGAAAACATCGGTTATTTTTTCTTTGGAAATAGTGTTTTTAAGAGTATTAAGGATGTTACAGCTAGTAAGGAGGGTTCCAATCGGCCAAGAATCATCCATGAAATCACTCCTTTCTGCCATGGAGAATAGTAACGTTTATATTGAGGGGAAATAAAAAGCAATCCAATATAAGTTGGATTGCTTTTTTTACTAAATATTTGATTAAAGTACAGGAGCCAGTGTTTCTTTTAATACTTGAACAGAATGATCGAATTTTAATTCTTCTTCTTCACTTAATTCAACTTCTAAAATTTCACGAACACCGCCGCGGTTTAAGACAGCAGGTACGCCGATATAAACGTCTTGTTGGCCGTATTGACCTTCAAGATATGCTGATACAGTTAATACGCTGTTTTCATTGTTCAAGATTGCTTTCGTAACACGCAGCAGTGACATACCAATGCCGTAGTATGTAGCACCTTTTCGTTCAATAATGTGGTAAGCTGCGTCACGAACGTTTATAAAGATTTCATCTAAATCTTTTTGGTTATATGTGTTGTCTTTTTCAAGAAGTGTTTCTAGTTTTTGAATACCAACTGATACGTGACTCCAAACTGGAAGTTCTGTATCACCGTGCTCTCCAATAATATAAGCGTGAATGTTATGAGGGCCAATATCGAAGTACTCACCTAACATATAGCGGAAACGAGCAGAATCAAGTGTTGTACCAGAACCGATTACTCGTTCTTTCGGTAAACCAGATTCTTTCCAAGTTACGTAAGTTAAAATATCTACAGGGTTAGTTGCGATTAAGAAGATGCCATCAAATCCGCTGTCCATAATGCTACGAACAATTTGTTTGAAGATTTTAGCGTTTTTCTCGACTAAATCTAAGCGTGTTTCACCTGGCTTTTGTGGTAATCCAGCTGTAATTACAACAAGATCTGCGTCTTTACAATCTTCATAACTACCTTTCCAAACTTTTGTTGGAGCTGGTGCGAAAGGTACGGCATGGCTTAAGTCCATTGCTTCTCCTTCTGCTTTTGCTTCATTTACATCAACTAAAACAAATTCTTCAGCGACAGCTTGGTTAATCATACAGTAAGCATAGCTACATCCTACTGCTCCTGTTCCTACTAATACAACACGGTTAATACCTTTTTTCATTTCAAAATTCCTCGCTATTTCGTTAATTTTATTATGTAAGATAATACGTCTTACTTCTATAGTTTCGTATCTATTTTATTACATTTTATAAAAGATATTCAAGTAATTGAAAATATATCCGTCCAATTACTTGACCGAAACATAGGAACCCTGCTAAACGAATATAATTCAGTAAAATCCTTCATAAAAGGGGAATTGGCATGGGGAATCCATTATCGATGGAAAAAATGCTTCAAATTATCCATGAGGGGCTTGCCAAAACAAATAACCCCAAAAGGATTACAATTGCTGGTGCGGGGATATCTGGATTAGTTGCAGCATCTTTATTAAAAGAAGCTGGGCACGAGGTAACGATTATAGAAGCAAATAACAGAATAGGCGGCAGGGTGTATACAATTCGTAAGCCATTTAGCACAGGATTATATTTTAACGCAGGCCCTATGCGTATTCCGGAGACTCATGATTTAACTTTAGCTTACATTCGTAAATTTAAACTAAAGTTAAATCTTTTTATTAATAAAACTTCTTCAGATATAATCTATACGAATAATATTAGAACGAGATTGAATGTGTTTGAAAATGATCCAAGTGTACTCGGATATCCAGTTTTAGAAACAGAAAGAGGGAAAACGGCAGAAGAATTAATATTAGAGGTATTAGAACCGATACTTAATTATATTAAGAAAGATCCTAATAAAAACTGGATTATTGTTGAAAAAAAGTATAAAACATATTCACTCGGTTCTTTTTTAACCGAGTATTATTCTGATGGAGCAATAGATATGATCGGTGTACTTCTTGATATGGAAGCATATATGGGAATGTCTTTAATTGAAGTATTACGGGAAATGATTTTTTTTACTTCAACGACAAAATATTACGAGATAACGGGCGGGATGGATGCATTACCAAATTCATTTTTACAACAGCTAAAGGATAATATTTTCATGTCATATAAAGTAGAAAAAATAATACAAGAAGATAATAAAGTGATGATGCAAGTAAACCGTGAAAAAACGTTAGAGCGATTTATAATAACGGGTGATATTGCCATTGTCACAATTCCATTTTCAGCTTTGCGCTTTGTAGAAGTCCAGCCGTATCATTTATTCTCTTATTTTAAAAGGCGGGCAATTCGTGAATTGAATTATATTGCAGCGACTAAAATTGCGATAGAGTTCAAAAGTAGATTTTGGGAAAGAGCGGGGCAGTGTGGTGGGAAATCAATTACAGATTTACCTATACGCTTTACATATTATCCGAGTTATGGCATTCATACACCAGGGGCAGCTATCGTTTTAGCAAGTTATACGTGGGCAGATGAGGCGTTAACATGGGATAGTCTCTCGAATAGAGAACGTATTCGTTATGCATTAAAAAATTTAGCGCAAATATATGGTAACGTGGTTTATAGTGAGTTTGTAACAGGTGCTTCTTTTAGTTGGAGTCAAAATCCGTATTCTTGCGGAGCATTTACAGCTTTTGAGCCAGGACAAGAGCTTGAACTGTTTCCATATATTACACCAACAGCTGGAAGAGTGCACTTTTCAGGAGAACATACGACGTTAACACATGGATGGATGCAAGGGGCAATCGAGTCCGGAATTAGAGTTGCTCATGAAGTGAATGAAAATGAAACGATAATCTAGCAGTTTTGTTTACAAATAGTTGTTCTTTTAATAAAATGATTAGTATAAATCGTAATAATTACGCTTTGAAGAAATTTGAAGTAGAGAAATGGATGGTCGGTCATATGAGTAAAGTAGAAATTCATATATTAGGTGGTTTTTTAGGTAGCGGGAAATCAACGTTGCTGCAAAATTTATTATTAGCAGAAAAGAAGAAAAATCGAAAAGTTGCTGTTTTAATGAATGAAATAGGTGAATACTCGGTAGATACAGATATTATTGGAAAAGAGAATGTGTTAAGAGAACTTCTAAAAGGATGTATTTGTTGTACGTTAAAAGAAGAGCTTGAAATACAATTACATTCTTTATATCAACAAGAAAGACCGGATGTAATTTATATAGAAACAACAGGTGTCGCACATCCAATTGAAGTGTTAGATGCATGTGTATCACCAATTCTAGCACCTTTCCTTGAAGTGAAATCTATAGTAGTCGTATTAGATGCAGTGAGATGGTTAAATCGAAGTGTATTAAGTGCAAATGTACAACAGCTATTACATGAGCAATTGAAATATGGAAGCCATATACTCATTAATAAATCAGATTTATTAACAGAGGAAGATAAGAACAAAGTATTTGAAGACGTAAAAGCAATCAATAATCATGCGAAATTGTATGAAACAAAGTATTGCAATATATCTTTGAATGATATAGAAGAAGCTGAATTTGGAAGTAATGAAGAGCATGAAACATTACATGTAAAACAGCATTTACATATACAAACGATGACATATCAATTTACGAAATCAATCGATCAAGATAAATTATATGAATGGCTTTCAAATTTACCTGATGGCATTTATCGTGTGAAAGGTTTCGTGAAATTCCATGGGGATAAGTACCCACACTTATTACAATATTCATTTGGGGTACCAACTTTATTAGAACAGGATTTCGGTTTCCCGACAAACTTGGTGATAATAGGGGAAGGGCTAGATAAGAAACAATTGGTTGAAGGGTTAGAAAAAGTAGAAAATAAATAAGTAGTTGATCTATCAATGTTTTTATGTAAGCTGCAAATAGTTGACTTAAGGAATTAAGTTAATTATTTGTAGCTTTTTTCGTGATGATTACTGTAATGAAACAGTAATTTCATTTGAACAACAGAATATATATTGATTGTATGTCCGTTTCCATTTAATAGGAAGGTGATCATAGATTTATGCCGAATGTAGAGGTTACTACAAGAGTTTTCCATTATCAATTTTAAAGTCATGATTACGGACAGGGGAATTTGGCGTGTTTGATTCTAACAGAAAGTAAAGTATGGGGAGGATCACAATGTCGATGAAAAAACGTAAATGGCTAAGAACGGTGGTTACTGGTTGTGTTTTAGGGTCGCTATTAGTAACAGCAGCTTGTTCAGGGAAGAAAACAAGTACAGAAGATGAAAAAACGATTAAGGTAGGGGTTCTTGCTTCATTAACAGGTCCGCTAGAATCGTATGGAAAACAAACGGTAAATGGATTTGAATTAGGGTTAGACTATGCAACTGGTGGAACAGGGAAAGTGGAAGGGAAGAAGATTAAGTTTGTCGTAGAAGATACGGAGACGAAAGCTGATGTAGCGGTTAAGAAGGCTACAAAATTATTAGAAGAAGAGAAAGTTGATTTTTTAGTCGGATCATCTAGTTCAAGTGATACATTAGCAGTTTTACCAATAGCTGAAGAGTATAAAAAGATTATGGTTGTAGAACCGGCAGTTGCGGATAGTATTACCGGGAAGAACTGGAATAAATATATTTTTAGAACAGGAAGAAGCTCTTCACAAGATGCGATTGCAGGGGCTGCCTCAATTGCTAAAAAAGATGTAAAGATTGCGACGTTTGCTCCAGATAATGCTTTCGGTCGTGAAGGAATTGCTGCATTTAAAGCTGGTGCGAAGAAATTAGGTGCGAATATTGTAAACGAGCAATATGCTGATACAAATTCAACTGACTTCACTGCAAATATTCAAAATATTATAAGCTCAAAACCAGATTATTTATTTATCGTTTGGGCAGGTGCGAATTCTCCATGGAAACAGTTGAAAGATATGAATGTGGAAGCACAAGGCATTAAAATTTCTACTGGTGCACCTGATATACCAGCATTAAAAACGATGGATGCGTTAGTAGGAATGCAAGGATTTTCTGTATATTATCACACACTTCCTAAAAATAAAGTGAATGATTGGTTAGTAGAAGAACATAAAAAACGTTTTAATGGTGCTGTTCCAGATTTATTTACAGCGGGAGGAATGTCAGCGGCAATTTCTATCGTCGAAGCTTTAAAGAAAACGAAGGGCGATACGGATGTAGATACACTTATTAAGAAAATGGAAGGAATGGAATTTGATACACCGAAAGGCAAGATGAAATTTAGAGAGAAAGATCATCAAGCATTACAAACTCTGTATTCTATAACGTTGAAAAAGCAAGAGGGTGTTGATTATCCTGTACCAGTGCTAGAGAGAGAATTAACGATGAAAGAAACAGAACCATCAGTTCAAAATAAATAAACTGAATTTTCAGTACTATTTGTATAAAGAGGGAATCCCCTCTTTATACTCATTTCTTTTAAAAGTTTAAACACAATCGCTTTTAAGGGAGGAATCTTGTGACACATTTGTTAGAGACGAAAAATCTTTGTGTATCTTTTGGTGAGCATCATGTTATTAAGGATGTTAATTTAACGGTACAAAAAGGAAAGCTCATTTCAATTATTGGGCCGAATGGTGCTGGAAAGACCACTTTATTCAATTTATTAAGTGGGCAAATTTCTCCGACGAAAGGTGAAGTTTATTTTAAAGGGCAAGATATTACAAAGCTATCAATTTCAGAACGAACGCGCTTAGGAATTGGTCGTTCTTTTCAACTGACGAATATTTTCCCGGAGCTAACAGTGCTTGAAAATGTGCGTTTAAGTGTTCAATCATTCGTTCAAGATTATTATAGTTTCTTTCCGAATTCAGCTAAGTTAAAGCAGCAAACTGGAGAGGCGAGACGTCTTTTAAAAACCGTACTACTTCACGAGAAAGGGGACGTATTGGCAAAAGATTTAGCTCATGGGGAAAAAAGAAAGTTAGAGCTTGCTATGTTGTTAGCATTAAAGACAGATGTATTACTACTTGATGAGCCGACGGCAGGTATTTCAGTTGAGGAAGTTCCGGCTATATTACAAGTAATCGAAAATATTAAAAAGAATCCAGAGAGCACAATTGTACTTATTGAACACAAAATGGATATGGTGTTAGGTTTATCAGATCATCTTATCGTTTTATTTCATGGTGAGTTATTGGCTGAAGGATTACCGGAAGAGATGATGAAAGATGAACGTGTACAAAGTGCTTATTTAGGGGGATTATACAGTGGCACTATTACAAGTGAATAATATTGAGACGTATTTAGATCAGTTTCATATTTTACAAGGAGTATCCCTCTCGGTTGAGAAAGGGACGATTACTGTATTGTTTGGAAGAAATGGAGCTGGAAAAACAACAACATTGCGCTCAGTTATGGGATTTCACCGGATAGCAAATGGAGAAGTTTATTATGATAGTACAAAAGTAAATGGACTATCTACACATTTAATTTCAAGAAAAGGTATAGGCTATGTGCCGGAAAATCAAGGGGTTTTTCATGATTTAACGGTAGAAGAGACATTCGTACTTGCTAAGGGGAAAAACGGGGAAGAAGCGGAAGAGAAGCTAGAATGGATGCTTGAACTTTTTCCAGACTTAAAGCAATTTTGGTATAAAAAAAGCGGACTTTTAAGCGGGGGACAAAAACAAATGCTGGCGATTTCAAGAGCATTTATCAATAGTGATGGACTATTGCTTATTGATGAGCCGAGTAAAGGGCTGTCTCCAATTATGATAGAAAAATTAATGGTAGCAATTTTGAAAATGAAGGAGAAAACGACTGTTTTACTTGTTGAACAAAATTTCATGATGGCTAGTCAAATCGGTGATTACTTCTACATTATGGATAATGGGCGCATTGTGCATAACGGTTTCATGGAGGAACTGCGAGAGGATAAGGAAACATGTCATAAATATTTAGGTATTTCTTAACATTGATACGGGGGGATAGAACGTGGATGTGCTAATTAACTTATTTGTAAACGGCGTTTCGACAGGGATGCTTATTTTTTTATTAGCGTCTGGTCTATCACTTATTTTCGGTTTAATGAGCGTACTGAATTTTGCACATGGCGGTTTATTTGCATGGGGAGCATTTACAGGCGTTTGGTTATTCAATATGACAGGGAGTTATTTATTAGCGCTAATTGGAGCAGTCGCTATGGGGATGTTTCTTGGTTTCATTTTAGAAAGATTTCTTATTAGGCCAGTGTATGGAAACCATGTTCGGCAGCTTCTCGTTACGCTCGGAGGAATGCTCGTTCTTAGCGAGTGCATCAAAATATTTTGGGGACCAAATCCCATTGGGGCAAAATTACCGTTATGGTTACAAGGAAGTTTTACATTTGGAGGCGTTATACTAATTAAATATCGCCTATTCGTCATTTTAGTTGGGATACTAATTTACATTGCTTTACTATTACTGCTGAAAAAAACAAAGATAGGACTAATGATTCGCGCGGGTGTAATGGATAAAGAGATGGTTCAGGCCCTTGGTATTAACGTAAAAGCGATATTCTCGTTTGTCTTTTTATTAGGAGCGGGGATGGCTGCGTTAGGTGGTTTCCTACTTGCACCATATTCAGGCGTTATTTTCGCTGAGATGGGCATGCAGTACGCAATTTTAGCCTTTATAGTAGTTATCATTGGAGGATTAGGTAGTGTACAAGGTTCGGCGATAGCTTCTTTAATCGTCGGTTTAGCCGGAGCTTTTACAGCGTATTTTATGCCAGATTTATCGCTTGCAATCAATATGTTAATGTTACTATTTTTCTTGATAGTGAAGCCAACGGGGCTCGTTGATGAAAAGGGGTGAAATGGTGAACAGCACATCGGATCGAATCAAAGTATACTTTGGATTATTTATGCTCATTTGTTTAAGTGTATTTCCGTTCGTAAATGAATCACGGAGCTTGTTAATTTTGTTCACTCAAATCTTCATCTTTGCTATTTTCGCAATGAGTTTTGATGTTCTGCTTGGATATACAGGTATTGTTTCATTTGGTCATTGCATGTTCTTTGGTATAGGAGCATATGGGGTAGCACTATTATTTGATCGGCAAGGAGTATCGATAACGAACTTTTTTATAGGAATAGCGGCCGCTGTAATTATTTCAGCTATTGTAAGCTATATAATCGGTTTGCTTTCGTTACGTTTGAAAAGTCATTTTTATGCAATGTTAACGCTCGCTATTTCCCAATTGTTTTTTGTACTTGCTGAAAAATGGCGTTCACTGACTCATGGAGGAGATGGATTTACATTTGGTGTACCAGATATATTCCGTGATCGTTTTACGTATTATTACGTAACACTTATATGTTTAATTGCTATTTTTATTTTGTTACGATTGTTCACAAAATCTTCTATTGGAAAAGTATTAAAGGCAATTTCACAAAATGAACAACGTGTTGAAGCACTTGGGTATAAAGTTCTTCATTATAAAATTATCGCGAGTGTAGTGGCAGGGATAGTAGCTGCGATTAGCGGAGGATTATTCGTTATCACATTGCGTTTTGTAAATACGACGGTATTTTCAATTGATATGACGCTAAATGCATTATTGATGACAATGATCGGAGGAGTTGGAACGTTAATCGGAGCCATTGCTGGAGCTGGGATTATTGAATCACTGAAATATTATTTATCAGAACTAGCGACTGAGTATCCGATTTTTGAACGATGGACGATTATTCTTGGCTTGTTGTATATTATCGTGCTTCTAGTTTTTCCGAAAGGATTAGTTGGAACGTTTAAGAAGTTGAAGAATTTAAAAAGAAGTAAGAAGGAGAAAAGCACCGGGGTGGAGCAGAACGTGTAAAGTCTAATGAAATGTATGGATAATGAGGCAAGTCTCCAAGATGAAAAGGGATGTCCTAGTAGTTGAACTTTTTAACTAGGTAACATCTCTTTTTATTTTGGTGAACTGTACGATAGTAAATGAGATTATATCGGCGATTTTTAAAATTTATCGACCACAACTTGAAATATATCAGCGATTCGACAAGGGATATCGATTTGCCGAAAAAATATAACAAGTATAACGGCCTTATTTGTTAAATAGTTCACCTGGAATCTCTTTTTCTAAGTCTTGAGTTGTAAAGAAGTTAATAGATAATTTTTCAATCGCCACATCTTCAATTGGTGCTAATTTATCATTTTTAATCGGTAAAAAAGCTATACCATTTCCTTCAGCAATAAATTCTTCAATAAGTGAATAAGAGTCTAACTGTTGAAGTTGACGCTGAGATAGATTGTTTTCTTTTAGAAATTGTATTGTCCGATTTCTAAAGGGGCACTTCGTATCGTTACTAACGAAAAATAGTTCCTTTGAATAGTCGACTTTACACTTTTCTTTTGCTTTTAATAAGCCAATAGAAATTGTTGTACTGAATACTTTGTTAAAGGTTGAATCTAGATTATCCTCATAAGTTATGACCATATCAACTTTTTGTAACAGTTTTTGGAGATGGCTACTACTTTCTATATATACTTGATAATTTCTGAAATTTTCTTTGATACGTACACTCAAATAACTAGCTAAAATAGATTGTGACGTCGCTATTCGGTAAGAAGTGTTCGTTTTAATTTCATTTTTAGCTTCCTCTAATAAATTCAATATTTTATTCGTATAATCTAACAAAATGTCACCTGAAGGTAGCAGTGAAACCCCCTTGTTATCTCTATGTAGTAAAGGTGTTTCTAATTCTTGTTCTAATTTTTTGATTCGCTCAGTTACATTTGGTTGCACATAACCTAACTCTTTAGCAGCTTTACTAATAGAGCCTTCATTAGCTACAGTTTTAAATATGATAAGATCATTTATTTCCATTCATTTCAACCCCTTATTTGGTATCATTATAAATGATACCAAGCATAATTTATACCTATTTTACACCGATCCAACATCGATTTATCATTATGTATATAATATCGAAAGTGAGTGATAAACATGATTGGGATGCAATATAAGGTCATTTTGCCAAAAGATTATGATATGGGGATAATTAGACAAAGGGTAAAAAATAATGGGTATAAAACAGACGATTTTCAAGACCTAAATTTTAAAGCATATTTAATTACTGAAGCAGGGGAAAATGAAAATTTATTTAATTGTTACGCTCCATTATATATATGGAATAACCATGAAGGGATGAATAGATTTATCTTTGATGGTTATTACGACAATATTTTAGACTCATTTGGATGGCAACAAATTAATATTGGTGTTCCTTTAGTTGTTAATCTAAGTGATGATTTTCAGAAGAGTAGATATGTTGTTGAATATGCAGGAAGTATCTCTCAAAGTAAATCATTGATTGGGACTCAATTTAATACTGTGCATCAAAATGTGCAAGATATAGAAAAGAATTTAGGGAATATATTAGTTTATAATCCAGATAAATGGGGATATAGTCAATTTAGTTTTTATGAAGAGAAGCCTGAAATTAATGCAATGAACGGTATTACAATTTATGAGATTTTACACATCTCACGATAAAATCTTATTGAATGCCAAAATAAGAAAAAGGAATGAGAATATATGCCTTTTGTGAACGTTTATTATCCTGAAAATATATTAAATAAAGAAGTGTTGAAAAAGATAAGTGAATGTATTCACCTTTCATTAATTGACTATTTTAATATCCCTGAAAATGATTATTTTCAAATGTTTTTACCTTATCAACCGAACCAATTCTTTTATAATCCATATTATTTGCTAGAACGAAAAGAAAAGAGAACAGAAAACATAATTCATGTTTCTATTACATGTGGACCGGGAAGAACGATAAAGCAGAAAAGGGAGTTGTACCAATCGATATCCTTTAAAATTTCTGAGTGTTCAAACATAAAGGGTGCTGATATTTTTATTACACTAAATGAGACAGCTGCTGAAAACTGGTCATTTGGTCAAGGAGTGGCACAACTGGTGAAAATGAAGGGGGAGTAAAATGATGAATGAACCAATTGAATTTTATATTCAACAGAAAATGAGAGAAATGGCGCCTACGTTTGTTCATTACAGTGAAGAGATATTGTTTGAAGAAGTGTGGCGGGATGCCACTTTAACATTAAGAGAAAGGAGTTTATGTACAGTGTCGGCACTAATTAGCCTTGGTAATACAGAACAATTACCATTTCATTTGCGGATAGCTAAACAACATGGGATTGCAGAAAATGAAATGATTGCGTTAATAACACATATGGCTTTTTACGTTGGTTGGCCAAAAGCTGTGGCAGCTTTAAATATAGCAATGAATGAAATTAAAAGTTAAAAATAATTATATATTGATTGATATTTAAATCTTTATACTTGCTTTTTTATCAATTGAGTAGTAAAGTGATAATAAGATTAACGATAGGAAGTGATAAAACATGCGTGAAAATACGATAGGATCGTTAATCTGGTTACGATTAATACGATTTACGAACCAAAGTAATCAGATGTCAAATGAGTTTTTGAAACGTTTTGATTTGACGACAGCTCAATTTGATGTACTTATGCAAATACGAATTTATCAACCGCTTACACAAATGGAGTTAGCGGAGAAGGTTACCGTTACACAAGGTGGTATTTCTCGAATGTTAACACGCCTTGAAAAAGAAGGATATATTGCACGAAAACAAGAATGGAAAACAAAAACGATTAGCCTTACTGATAAGGGTGAAGCGATATTAGAAAGATCATTACCAGAGCAACTTGCATTTCAATCATCATTTTTTGATGATGTATTGAATGAGGAAGAACAGAAAATACTATACGAGTTAATGACAAAAGTTCATAAGCATAGTGAAAAAAAAGAATTACCACACGAGTAATTTTTTTTACACTATCAATTGACTAATCAAGTGATAGTTAGAGGAGGAAATATTATGTACACAATTCCAGGACATCACCACATTTCGATGGTGACAAAAAATGCACAAGTGAATAATGACTTTTATCAAAATGTGTTAGGGCTACGCCGGGTGAAAAAGACAGTCAATCAAGATAATCCATTTATGTATCATTTGTTTTATGGTGATTTAACAGGTAGTGCAGGAACTGAATTATCATTTTTTGAAATGCCGAATGTAGGTAGAACAGTTCGTGGTACAAATGCAATCACACAAATAGGTTTACTCGTACCTTCGTCAGAGAGTCTTACATTTTGGAAGAAACGTTTTGAATCATTGCAAGTGACTCATGGAGAAATTACAACATATGCGGGTCGTGATGCTCTGCACTTTGAAGATCCGGACGGTTTACGGTTAGTGCTACTAAATAATAAAACTGAAGAAGTGCCTGAATATTGGACTGCATGGGATGATTCTTCTGTAGAGAAAAATCATCGTATTTTAGGTATGGGAACAGTTGAAATGACAGTGCGCAGTTTAAATAAATTATCAAAAACACTAACAGATTTGTTTGGTTATAAAGAAGTATCTCGTTCAGACGATGAGGGGATTTATCAATCTATCGCTGGCCAATCTTTTGGAGAAATTTTGGTGAAACAGCAAGAGGGAGAGAGCGAAAGACCTGGCAAAGGAAGTATTCATCATTTAGCTATTCGTGTGAAAAATGATGAAGAACTGAGTTATTGGAATGAAGCAGTGAAAGATAAAGGGTTTCAATCAACAGGGATTATCGATCGTTTTTATTTTAAAAGCTTATATTTCCGTGAATCAAATGGAATTTTATTTGAGATTGCGACGGATGGACCAGGATTTACTGTAGATTCAGCAGTTGAAGAATTAGGAAAAGGGCTTGATTTACCACCATTTTTAGAAGAGAGAAGAAAAGAAATAGAAGAGAAGTTAGCACCACTTAATTAAAAGGGAGAGAGCAACTATGGAAAAATATCGAATTGATACAAGTAAAGGAATTGAATTTGGACTATATTCAATTGGGGATCATATTTTAAATCCGCACAATGGCTCGAAAGTTAGTGCGGAAAAGCGAATCCATGAATTAATTGAAACAAGTAAATTGGCGGATGAAGCAGGACTTGATGTGTTTGCTATCGGTGAAAGTCATCAAGCACATTTTACAACGCAAGCTCATACAGTTATTTTAGGGGCTATTGCACAAGCTACGAAAAACATTAAGATTGCGAGTTCTGCGACAGTATTAAGTACGTCAGATCCGGTGCGTGTATATGAAGACTTTGCCACAATTGATTTAATTTCTAATGGTCGTGCTGAAATCGTTGCTGGTCGTGGATCTCGTATTGGAGGATATAGTTTACTTGGTTACGATGTAAATGATTATGAAGAATTATTTGAAGAGAAGATGGATCTTTTATTAAAAATAAATAAAGAAGAAAGTGTAACATGGAAGGGGCAGTTTAGAACGCCACTGGAGCATGCGGTAATTATACCGAGAGCTAAAAATAATAATATGCCAATTTGGCGTGCTGTTGGGGGACCACCTGCTAGTGCAATTAAGGCAGGACACGCTGGCGTACCAATGATGCTTACGACACTTGGTGGTCCAGCAGTTAATTTTAAAGTTTCAGTTGATGCATATCGTGAAGCTGCTGAACAAAGTGGTTTTGATCCAGCGACATTGCCAATTGCGACTACAAGTTTATTTTATACAGCAGAAAATTCACAAGATGCCCTTAGTGAATATTATCCTCATATTAATGCTGGTATGCTTGCACTACGTGGTGGCGGGTATCCAAAACAACAATTTACAAATGCAGTAGATTACCGTGACGCGTTAATGATAGGTAGCCCGCAACAAATAATTGAAAAAATGCTTTACCAATATGAATTATTTGGACAGCAACGTTTTATGGCACAAATTGATTTTGGCGGTGTACCATTTGATAAGATTGAGAAAAACATTGAATTGATTGCTACTGAAATTATGCCGGCTGTTAGAAAATATACAACGAAATAATGATAAAAGTACCGAGAATATAATCTATTCTCGGTACTTTTTTATATTTATCCCACTATTTAATGGTCACCCGATTGGCGTGAGCTAATATTCGATGCGGGATGGACAAATTCAAACTGAATACAGTTTGAAAAAATGACAAAAAAACGAACTTTTTGTCTAGGGAAAGGGAAGTTTTTTTCTATTTGTGAATAACAATATTATTCGTTTGAATTTTGAAAATGCATTTTTCTCTTGACAAAAATTAAGTGTTTTCTGAGAGTGGTTTCGAGGACATTTTTTTATAAGAAAGTCAAGTGTATGAAGAGAAAAACGTAATTTCTATTGATAAATGAGTTTGTTTTATGTTTGAAAAATACGTTTTTATAATATGAAAAATTTAATTCAAAAAAATTACAAATGACATATTTCAGACAAAATGATGTCAATAATACGTCAAAAATCAGCTGAATTTATTATGTGAGTATATTATACAATTCGATTAACGAATAAAACACTACAGAAATAGTGAAAAGATAAATCGTGTAAAAAAGTTCTTTTGTAATTATCAAAAAAACTGACAATTTATATTTTCAAAAAGTACATAAACGAATTTATCTTTTGTATTTCCAAATGATTGGATTGTTCATTATGAAGTGAATTCATACAATTCAATCGATATTACGATATAAAAATTATGAAGGAAGTGAGTTTAGCATGGATACGCTCGAATTGGCACGAATACAATTTGCATCTACAACGATTTTTCATTACTTTTTCGTTCCGCTATCTATTGGCTTAGCTTTTATCATCGCGTTAATGCAAACGTTGTATGTGGTAAAGGGACAAGAAGTTTATAAGAAGATGACAAAGTTTTGGACACAAATATTCCTTGTTAACTTCGCAGTAGGAGTTGTAACAGGTATTTTACAAGAATTTCAGTTTGGTATGAACTGGTCAACGTATTCACGTTTTGTTGGTGATGTTTTCGGACCATCACTTGCAATTGAAGGTTTATTAGCATTTTTCATTGAGTCTACATTCCTAGGTTTATGGGTATTCGGTGAGGATAAACTTCCTAAGCGAATTCACCTTTTATGTATTTGGCTCCTTTCAATTGGAACAATGTTATCAGCATTTTGGATTTTAACTGCAAATGCATTTATGCAAGCTCCAGTAGGATATGAAATGGCAGCAGATGGACGTGCACAAATGAATGATTTCTTGGCGATTATTCAAAATCCACAATTATGGGTGCAATTCCCACATACAATTACAGCGGCACTTGCAACAGGTGCATTCTTTATTGCTGGTGTCAGTGCATGGAAAATTACAAAACAACAAGAGACTGAGGTGTTTAAGAAGTCTTTCCGAGTTTCTATCGTTGTTGGAACAATTTCAACAGCATTGGTATTATTTTTCGGTCATGCACAAGCGCAAAATTTAATTAAGACACATCCGATGAAAATGGCTGCAGCTGAAGCATTATGGAATACGAGTGAGGACCCAGCACCATTTACAGTATTTGCGAAAATTGATACAGAGAAGAAAGAAAATTCGTTTGAAATTCAAATTCCTTACATGCTAAGTCTATTGTCATACGATAAATTTAGTGGTCAAGTAGAAGGAATGAATCAAATTCAAAAGCAATATGAAGAAAAATATGGACCTGGAGATTATATTCCACCAGTACACACAATGTTTTGGAGTTTTAGAGCGATGGTAATGAGTGGAACGTTCATGTTGCTTCTTGGAGCATACGGATGGTTCTTATCAAGAAAAGATCGCTTAACTGAAAAACCTTGGTATTTAAAAATAATGGTATATGCAATTGCACTACCGTTTATCGGTAATACAGTAGGGTGGATTATGACTGAAATGGGACGTCAACCTTGGGTTGTCTTCGGTGTTATGAAAACAAAAGATGCTGTATCTCCAAACGTTACATTTGGAGAAGTATTATTCTCTCTTATTTCATTCACATCACTATATTTAATTATCGGAGGAATTACTATTTACTTATTCGTTCGTATCATTAAAGGTCATGCGAATAAGAAAGCGAAAAAGGATTATCAAAGCCATGATCCATTTGATAAGGAGGAAGATTATGTTATCTCTTAATGAATTGTGGTTTGTAGTTATCTCAATCTTATTTGTAGGCTTCTTTGTACTTGAAGGTTTCGATTTCGGTGTAGGTATAGTTTCAAGATTTTTAGGAAAGAACGATTTAGAAAAAAGAATTTACTTAAATACAATTGGGCCATTTTGGCACGCGAATGAAGTGTGGCTTGTTTGTGCTGGTGGCGCTATGTTCGCGGCATTCCCGCACTGGTATGCAACTCTATTTAGTGGGTTTTACATTCCTTTTGTATTTATGCTTCTTGCTTTAATTATAAGAGGTGTTTCCTTTAAATTCCGTGCGAAAATAGAGAATCATAAATGGAAAGGTTTTTGGGATTGGGGCATGTTTATTGGAAGTCTGCTACCGCCTATCCTTTGGGGAGTTGCAATTGCAAACTTTATGGTAGGTGTACCAATTGATGAAAGTAAAAATGTTGTAGGTGGATTCATGAAGTTACTTCATCCATTTGCGTTACTTGGAGGAGTAATGTTTCTTCTTCTATGTATTGTTCATGGTTTACAATTTCTTACTATACGTACAACAGGAAAACTGCGAGAACGTGCACGTATTGCCGCAACAAAAATCGCACCTATTACATTAATAATTCTTCTTGTTTTTGCAGGTGTAGGGTTATGGAAAACAGATATTTTCGTTGCACATGGTTCAGAGTGGATAATGGTTCCGATTGGAGCTTTCGTAGCGTTATTTGTATCTACGTTATTAAATAAGAGAAGAAGAGATGGTTGGGCTTTCTTTATGACGAGTTTAACAATCATTTTATTAAGTGCGAGTGTGTTTATCGGCATGTTCCCGCGTGTCATGATTAGTTCATTAGGAGCGGCGAATGATTTGACAATTTATAATGCGGCATCAGGGCCTTATGCATTAAAATTAATGAGTTATTTTGCACTTGCTATTTTACCGTTTGTTATTGGTAGTCAAATATGGAGTTTCTATGTATTTAGACAACCTGTTAAGTCAGAAAAAGATTTGGAGTACTAATGAAAAGAAAAAGAGGACTTCCATCGTATCCTGGTAGCCGAGTTTTATATGTAGCATTAAGTTTTATTAGTGTTTTAGAGGCGTGTAGTATTATTGCACAGACAGTCTTTTTAGCACGAGCGATTACCTTTTTATTTCATGGAGAAACAGTGCAAGCTGTACTAAATGAAATTGTTTATTTTGGAATCACGTTTGCAGCTCGTCAAATATTAGTGCGAACATCACAAATATTGGTTGAGCGTTTCGCTGAAAAAACGGGATTGGCATTACGTAAACAGTTAATAGAAGCATATTTTACATTAGGACCGAGATTTGTCCAAACGAACGGGACTGGTCATCTGGTTACCTTATCGATTGAAGGGATAGAGAAATTCAAAACATATATTGAATTAACGATCCCTCGAATGATTCGAAGTTGTATCGTTCCGGCGCTTGTTGTTTTATATGTTTTTACACTAGATATAGAGTCTGGAATCATTTTAGTTGTAACGATTCCGATCGTTATTATATTTATGATTCTATTAGGATTAGCAGCGCAGAAAATGGCTGATAACCAATATGATACGTATCGTGTTCTTTCAAATCACTTTGTAGATACACTAAAAGGATTAGAAACATTAAAGTATTTAGGGAAAAGTCAGGAGCATGAAGGCAAAATTGAAAAAGTAAGTAAAAGATATAGAAAAGCAACACTTCGCACTTTGCGAGTTGCTTTTCTTTCTTCTTTTGCACTAGATTTCTTTACGAGTTTATCAATTGCCTTTGTAGCAGTAGGTTTAGGTATTCGTTTAATAGACGAATCGATTCTTTTATTGCCGGCTCTTACTATTCTAATTTTAGCTCCCGAATATTTTTTACCAATTAAGCAAGTTGGAGCGAACTATCATGCTACATTAGATGGACAAATTGCAATGGAGCAAATTGAAGAGATCGTAAAACAACAAAAAGCTAGGGGACCGAAAGAATCAAATGTAGATATAGCGTGGAATTCTTTGAGCAGCATGAAATTACAAAATATAAAAGTTAATAATGAAGAATCTGAAAAGGCCATATTAGAAGAGGTTCATTTCAATTGGAAAGGGAACGGTGCGATTGGCATTATTGGCGAAAGTGGAGCAGGGAAATCAACGTTAATAGATGTGTTAGCAGGATTCTTACATCCGTCCGATGGAAATATGATTATAAATGGTGTGGAAATTGATACATCTACTCGTGATAGCTGGCAAAAAAACATTGCTTATATTCCGCAACAACCTTATATTTTCCCACTTTCATTAAAAGATAATATTTGTTTCTATGAAACAAATATTACTGATGAAGAAGTTGAGAGAGTTATAGATGAGGTAGGTCTTCGTTCACTTGTTGCATCGCTTCCGGATGGGATGCACGAAAGAATTGGGGAAGGTGGACGTATGCTAAGTGGCGGACAGGAACAACGTGTTGCGATGGCACGTGCACTTTTGAGCAATAAACCAATCATTTTATTAGATGAGCCTACGGCACATCTTGATATTGAAACTGAATTTGAAATAAAACAAGCGATGTTACGTCTGTTTAAAGGTAAGTTAGTATTTCTTGCAACACATCGTTTGCATTGGATGAAACAGATGGATCATATTGTTATTTTAAATAAAGGCAAGATAATAGAAAGTGGAACATATGAAGAGCTTTTAGATAAAGAGTCATTACATTTTCATGGGAAAGGGAGGAGAGAGAGATGAGTAACTGGATTAGACCTTATATAAAGCAAAATAAAGGTAGGATGACTTTGACTATTTTCCTCGGGCTTCTTGGAGTTAGTTCAGGTGCGATGTTACTTTTCATTTCAGGTTATTTAATTTCTAAATCTGCTCTCAGACCAGAAAATGTAATGGCTGTATATGTTCCAATCGTTGCAACGCGTGCGTTTAGTATAGGGCAAGCTGTCTTTCATTATGTTGAGCGTTTAGTTGGGCATGATGTCGTCCTTCGTGTATTAGAAAAAATGAGGACAAAACTATATAAAATTGTAGAACCGCAGGCGTTATTTTTTCGCTCGCGATTTCAAACTGGTGATGTATTAGGTGTATTGTCTGAGGATATAGAGCATTTACAAAACCTATATTTGCGTACGATATTCCCTAGTATATTAGCACTAGTTGTATATAGCATCTTCGTTCTTGTTATCGGTGCATTTGACGTAGTATTTGCACTTATCGCAGGGTGTATGTTAGCAGTTATCGTTTTTCTTATTCCGTTCGTATCGCTACTCTTGATGAAACGACATCATGTTACTTTGAAACGAGGAAGAAATCGTTTGTATCAGCAACTGACAGATGCTGTATTTGGGTTATCTGATTGGCAGGCAAGTGGTAGAAAAGATGAATTTATTAATGAGTATGTAGCGCAAAATGCTCAGTTGTTAAAGACAGAGAAAAGAGTGAAACGCTGGTACCATATTCGAGACAGTATCATTCATTTAATAGTAGGTATTGTCGTCATTTCAATGATTATGTGGACTGGAAATCAATCTGCAAGTGAACAGATTGCCCCTACAGTTATCGCAGCCTTCGTATTAATGACATTATCTGTGACAAATGTGCTTATTCCTGTATCGGATGCTATCGATCGAATTCCATCATATGTAGAATCTGCTCATAGGCTTAATAGCGTAGAAAGTGATAGCGTTCTGCAAGATGGAAATGAGTTACCTGGAGATAAAGATTACGTTGCACAAAAACATATAGATATTGAACTGAATAATATATCGTATAATTATCCGAATAGTAATGAACCTGTATTAAAAGATGTATCATTACACATAAAGGCAGGAAAGAAAATTGCTATTTTAGGTAGAAGTGGAACAGGGAAATCTACTTTATTAAAATTGTTAACTGGTGCGCTACGCCCGGTGAATGGCCAAGTTCTATTGAATGGTGAACAAGCTCATACGAACCTTTTGTCAAAATATATTTCTGTATTAAACCAAAAACCACATTTATTCGATACGACAATTGGAAATAATGTGCGAATTGGTAAACCAGATGCTACTGATGAAGAGATATGGAAGGCTCTAGAGAAAGCACAACTAGCTTCACATATTGCTTCTCTTCCTGATGGATTACAAACAAAAATGCATGAAATGGGTATGAGATTTTCTGGCGGGGAGAGGCAAAGGGTAGCTTTTGCAAGAACTCTTATGCAAGAAGCACCAATCATTGTACTTGATGAGCCGACTATCGGTTTAGATCCTAAAACGGAATTGTCTTTAATAGAAACGATGTTTTCTGCAACTGAAGAAAAGACTGTTCTATGGATCGCTCATCATTTAGTAGGGATTGAACATGTTGATGAAGTCATTTTCCTTGATGGTGGTCAAATCGCTATGCAAGGTAGTCATGAACAGCTACTGAAAGAAAATGAGAAATATCGTAGGTTATACGAGCTTGATAAAGGTATATAAAAATGGAATGAAGAAAAACACAAATTCTTGATAATTCAAGGTTTGTGTTTTTTTACGCGTATTCGTGGCATCGTTGTATATGATGTAGTAGCGAGATGAGTATGTAATGATTAAAGTTTAGCTTTATATTGTGAGAAGGGGTGTTTAAAACCTAGCCTTTCAAGGCAATACTGAGCCATAGTGAATGGATTGTTGGAAGGCGTGATTATATGTTTGAAGAAGATGGTATCATTTTAATTATGGAACCTGCTGATGAACGGAATTTGAGGAGATTTATTTTTACAATACCGAAGTCAGTGTATGAAAAAAAGGAGATTTTATTACATTACGGAACACCTTTAGGACAAGGATATACCGACATTATAGAAGATATTATTAGTGTACATATAGAAATAGATATTGTAACGGTAATAGGGTATGTAAGAGGATAAAGTGGTGGGGGGTGTTTCCTGCACCAATCGGGATTTTACACGCAGTTGATGCAGGATAGATGAGTGATGAGCCCCCGAAAACAGATATACTTAAAATAAGTATGTCTGTTTTTATATTTAAATGAAGGTAGTCACGAGGTAGAAATGTAAAAAATTATATATCGTACGAAATACACGCTGAAAAGGAGAAAAATACAGTTATATAAAAAATACACAAATGTAAATGGATGCGTTACAATCTACCTATGAAACAATATAAACCAAAAGAATTTGCTGAAATAATTAATGTATCTGTAAGAACTTTGCAGAGATGGGGTAACGAGGGTGTATTGACTGCTTATCGAAACCCTTAAGGAAGAAGATATTATACAGATAAACAGTATAAAGACTATATGGGATTCAGGAAGAAAATAAAGTAGGTAAAACGGTTATTTACACACGAGTGTCTAATCGGGGGCAGAAAGATGATTTAGAGAATCAGATTGAGTTTTTAAAAACATTTGCTAATGCACGAGGGGTTATTGTAGATGAAGTTATCGAGGATATTGGCAGTGGTTTGAATTATAACAGGAAACAGTGGAATAAACTGATTGAAGATTGTACGGATGGTAATGTCTCAACTATCATTATTGCACACAGAGATAGGTTTATACGTTTTGGTTATGAATGGTTTGAAAAATTCCTTAGGAAGTTTGGGGTAGAGATTATTGTTGTAACTAATGAAAAATTATCTCCACAGGAAGAGCTTATTCAAGACTTAATATCTATCGTTCATGTATTCAGTTGTAGAATTTACCGGTTAAGGAAATACAAAAAGAAAATATCGGAGGATAAAGATTTATGAAAAGAGCATATCTAATAGAAATCCATCCGACAAAAGAACAAATAACCCAAATAAATCAGACTATTGGTGTGTGTAGGTATGTTTACAACCTGTATATCTCTAAAAACAAAGAGCTGTATGAAGCCGAAGGAAAGTTTCTAGGTGGGTATGACTTTTCTAAATGGTTGAACAATGTCTATACAAAAGAATGTGACCAGTGGATAAAAGAAGTATCAAGTAAAGCTGTAAAACAAGCGATTATGAACGGGGATAAAGCTTTTAAGCGATTTTTTAAGGGTTTATCTAAATTTCCACGATATAAGAAAAAGAAGAAGCAAGATGTGAAGTGCTATTTTCCTAAAAACAACAAAACAGATTGGACAGTAGAAAGGCATAGAGTAAAAATCCCCACAATTGGTTGGGTAAGGTTAAAAGAATATGGATATATCCCTAAAAATGCAACTGTAAAAAGTGGCACAGTATATCAAAGAGCAGGGAGCTATTTTGTATCTGTACTTTGTGAAATAGAAGAAGTAAGGGTAAAAACAATACCTAATAAAATAGGTCTAGGGATTGATTTAGGGGTGAAGGATTTCGCTGTACGTAGCGATGGGAAAACTCACAAAAATATCAATAAAACAGTAAAAGTAAAAAAGATAGAAAAACGGTTAAAACGTGAACAACGCTCTTTATCGCGAAAATATGAAAATATAAAAAAGAGAGGTGGAAAATCTGCTACCAATAAAAGAGCGAATATAAACAAAAATATTCTTAAAGTGCAAAAACTACACGCTCGACTAGCGAATATTCGGTTAGCGTATGTAAAGTCTGTTGTAAATGCTGTGGTGAAAACCAAGCCAACGTTTATTACAGTAGAAGACTTAAATGTAAAAGGTATGATGAAGAACAAACATCTATCAAAAGCAGTTGCACAACAATGTTTCTATACATTTAAAATATGGTTAGAGGCTAAATGTAAGGAATACGGAATCGAACTACGTCAAGTAGATAAATTCTATCCGTCGTCAAAGTTATGCTCATGTTGTAGCCAAAAGAAAGCAGATTTAAAACTATCTGACCGAGTATATGAATGTGAATGTGGAAATGTAATAGATAGAGATTTAAATGCGTCTATCAATCTTTTACAAGCAAAAGAATATACAATACTAACGTAAATAGATTGTATATATGTACGGTGGGCTACATCGGAATTTATGCCTGTGGAGTGTTACAGCAAACTGTAGTAGCGAGTGATTGGCGAGACAGGACACGTAGAAGCAGGAATACTCTAAGAATATACATTTGTCTATATTTTTAGTAGCAGAAAAATGATTTCTCTAGAATGTATAAGAAGAAAAATAAATGTTTATAAATGTATAAAAGAATGAAAATTATTTAGGAGGTAAAAATGAAGTTTACAAAAGCAATCTTACTTTCAATTGTAGTTTCAATTGGTTTAATGGGATGCTCGCTAGTAGAGGAAGGGAAGAACTCCATAGATTATGCTCAAAAGGCGACAGACTATGTGAATAAAATAAGTGCATTTGCAAATGAAGCACCAGCATTAGCTGAAAAAGCTATTAATGATGGGGAAGCTCGAAAAGAATTGGAAACGAAACTTAGTGAAATTAAACAAGATATACCAGCTTTTAATGAATTAACACCACCAGATGTAGCGAAGGATCTTCACCAGCAAATTGTCGGATATAATGAAAAGTTAAATACATTAATTGATGCCTCTATGAAAAAGGTAGAGGAAGGGAAAATAGATGTAGAGCAATTTAAAAACTCTGAGCTCATGCAGACGATAGAACAAGTTCGTGATTTGAAAGATAAAATTCAAAACTTAGGGCAATAATAAAAAGATCCGTTTATTACAAACGGATCTTTTTATTATTGTATACAATAAACGATTACACCAACGACGATAATAATGTTGCCGATGATTTTTCGTTTTGTTATTTTCTCCCCTAGGAAATACCAACTGAAAATTAATATGATGATATAACTTAATGATTCTAATGCCGATGCTTGTTTTAATGGCATGCCCTTTAAGGCGATTACATTTAATCCGGCATTAATTACAAATAAAGAGTAGCCAATGATAACATAAGGATTCACATATTCTTTTATTCTAGAATCATATTGTTGTAAAGTAGCCTTTTTTAATAATATTTGTGAGTAATTAGCTAAAATTATCCCGAAAATATATAATAACATATAACTATTCATCTTTTGTCACCACCACAATTCCGACGATAATAATAGCTGCACCAAGTAAATGATTCCACTGTATCGTATCTCCGAATAGGAATACTGACCAAAGCATTGACCATAATATAATAATCCCGCGGTGTGAATATGCTTTTGATATTTCAAAATGCTTAATTACTTGTTGCCAAAGGATTGCATATCCGAATAAAAGTACAACGAGTCCGAAATAAGCAATGAAAAATGAGATTGAAGCAAGGGGGAACTTAGCTGCCCATTTCATGTAAACCATAATGATAGAATATATCAAGAAGGCCACATGTAAAAATACATAGTTTTTAATAGTTGGTTTCATATATTCACTCTCTTTTACGTATAAGTACATTATATAATCAATAGCTTCTTATTATATAGAATGCATATTAAAATAGTTTTTGTTTATTCTTTCACATTCCAAAATATATAGTATCATGTCTTCTAATGTAAAACAATAGAAGGGAATACGTAGCTTTTGTTTTGAATAAAGTAGAGTTATACTTTCCATTGTTCTAAAATTTGTATCGTTTTATTTGTTGCATCCATCTCTACTTGAATACCTATTGGCATAGTAATCATTGGATGAGTATGACAACAATCGAAATCGGCTAGAATAGGAATCTTTTGATTTTGTAGTACTTCTAGTAGTATTTCGTAAGGTTTTCGATTTGTACCACAATCATCGAATTGTTCATGTTTTCCAAGAATGATACCAGAAACTTTATTAAATACGCCGTTAATCTTCAGTAATGAAAAACTTCTTTCAATTGTAGCTGCATCTTTTGAGCTATCTTCAATAAATAGAATGTCACCTTCTTGAATATGTGGCATATAGGGGCTGCCCAAAATACCTTGTATAGTGTTTAAATTCCCACCAATAATCCGTCCAGTAGCTTTTCCACCAATTACTGAAATCCAATTGTTTGGTCGAAGTTCTTTTTCCTTCGTTTTTTCTTCCCAATTAATAAATTCATCTGACCAAAATAACGGCTGGTTTATGTTGTAAGGAAGAGGTTGATCAGTTATTAAAGTTTCCGCGAAATATTTGTACGTGTAATCTACGAAAGGCTCAAATTCACCAAAAGAAGGAACAAGTGCTGGACCATAAAATGTAGGAATTCCTGTTTTTGCATAAATTCCTAGTAATAACGCTGTTGCGTCTGAATAGCCAATCATTATTTTAGGATTCTTTTGAAAAGCGGCATAATCAATATAAGGTAATAATGAATTGGAATTCATTCCTCCAATTGTCGACATGATACAAGAAACGTTAGGATTTCTAATCAATTCATTTAGTTCTTCAGAACGTTCTTGAATGCTCCCTGAACGATAAAAATCATATTGACCTGTTAGTGAGCCTTCTAGTATGCGAAATCCTTTCTGTTGTAAGTATAATTTCGCTCGCTCAAACCTTTTTGGAGAAGTATATGTTATTGGTGAAGAGGGGGAGTAGATCCCAATTGTATCACCGTATTTTAATGTTTTTGGAAGTATCATTTGTAGCAATCCTTTCTATTTTATAGTGTTTTTGTCTTGTGTTATTATTGAATATTCTTAAATTTGATTATTTTTAGTATAACATATGCAAAAGGCATTCAAATAATAATTGCTATAGATGTATAATTATGCTATTTAATCTTGACGATATAAAGTGATTGTTGTTATGGTTAAATGTGAGTGTATAAAAGGTTTACTAAAGGAGTTTTGAAATGAAGCGGTTAAAATGGGGAAAGGTAACAATCCTACTAGTAATTACTTTGGGTATATGTTGGTTCTTTTTCCAAGGAGCTCAAAAGAGTGGGACCAATATAGAGGGTCAGCCTTTACAAGTGGCAGAGCTACCCAAAACAGGACTATCTGAAAAAGTAGTTCCACAAAAGTACATACCACCGGAAATTGATGCAAAAGCAGCTATGATTATCGATGCGAGTGATGGAGATATTATTTATCAATATAATGAAAATGAAGCTTTTGCGCCAGCTAGTATGTCTAAGATGATGACGGCGTATCTTCTTTTAGAGAGTATACATAATGGTAAAGTTCGCTGGGAAGATCCAGTGAAAATAAGTGCGAAAGCGGCACAAACAGAGGGTGCGAAAATTCCAGTGCAAGTTAATGACACATTAACTGTTAATGATTTATACCATGCGTTAATGATTGAGTCGGCTAATAATTCGGCTGTCGCTTTAGCAGAACATATAGCTAAGACAGAAAAAAACTTCGTCCAATTAATGAATGAAAAAGCGAAGCAGTTAGAAATGTCAGATACAGCAAAATTCGCGAATGCTTCCGGATTGCAGGAGCCTGATGGAAGTGAAACAAAAATGACAGCAGCTGACGTAGCTAAATTAGCGTATCATCTTATAAAAGATTATCCAGAGATATTAGAAGTGACGCACTTAAGTCAAAGTCAGTTAGCATTTAATAATATTAATGTTAAAACTACAAATGAAATGTTAAACAAGAATAATAAAGGTTTATATATAGAAGGAATGGATGGACTGAAAACAGGATTTACAGATAGCGCAGGGTATTGTTTTACAGGTACTGCAAAACAAGGTGATAGTCGTATTATTACAGTTGTGATGGGCACAAAAGGTAAAACAAAACGTTTTACAGAAACACAAAAGCTAATGTCCTATGCGTTTCAATTGGTTAATTAAGTGAAGGAATAATGTAGGTCGCTATATAAAAAATACAGACAGCTTATTTGAATCCTGATTTGGATGACGATAAGCTGTTTTTTGTTTTTTGGAGTATAAGAAGTGGAAAATTAAGGGGTATCATTTGAGTTTGTTTTTGTTTGTTGATAATATTAAGTTAAGAACTTATTATTGATAAGTTTAAGGGGCATTATATGCTTCGTACATATGATACTGCCTCAAATAAAATTTGGAGGGAATTGTGATGGCAAAAGATTTTTACTCAGCAATTGAAGACAGAAGATCTATTTATGCGATAAGTAAAGAGCAAGTAGTTTCTGATGAAAGAATTCAAGAAGTGATTTATCATGCTGTGAAACATACACCTTCGGCTTTTAATTCTCAAAGTGCAAGAGTTGTTGTATTACTAGGTGAACAACACGACAAATTATGGGATGTTACGAAAGAAACGTTACGAAAAATTGTACCTGAAAATAATTTCGCCCCTACTGAAGAGAAAATGAATGCATTTAAAAGTGGCTATGGAACAGTTTTATATTTCGAAGATAGTAAAGTAGTAGAAAGTTTGCAAGAGAACTTTGCGTTATACAAAGACAATTTCCCTACATGGTCTCAACAATCTTCAGGAATGTTGCAATTTGCGATTTGGACAGCATTAGAAATTGAAGGTTTTGGTGCTACATTACAACATTACAATCCGTTAGTTGATGATGAAGTAAGAAAAGAATGGGATGTACCAGAAAGCTGGAAGTTAATTGCGCAAATGCCATTTGGTAAACCAGTGGTCTCTGCAGGGGATAAGGAATCACAGCCATTAGAAACTCGAGTGAAAGTTTACAAATAAAATAAAATGAAAAATAGAAGGTGAACAGAGATATAATCTGTTCACCTTCTTATACATGGTATGAACTTGTATGCTGAATTGTTTTCATCTGCTCTTTTAATTCGTATTTCTTTGTTTCAATAGTTGTTACCTTTTTAAATGTTGTAAATGATAATAATCGCGTAAGAGCATAGTATAGTTCGATATTATTATTTATGTGATCGTCTATAATTTTTTCCACGAATGTAACTCCTCTTTTTATGTGACTATACATATTTTATCAATTAATCCCTAATGATTCCATAGTTAGTAAAAAAACAAATCGTCAATTGTGTTTTTGGAATTGGAATGCTCACGAGTGGGACGGGATTTTTGTGTGTGAAATCTTACAAATTATCACTTTGTTTAAAATCATAGATAATATAGAAAATTAATTTTCTTAAAATATTATACGTTTTGATAAACGAAGTGTTTTTGTCATGATAAGAATATGCCTCATGAAAAGAACTTTCTAGAAAACTATTGTGTATTTACATTAGATTAATGAAATTTTTATGTTGGATATAAAGTGTGAATTTTATATTAAAATAACTAATAAGGTATTGGATTTTGATGTAATACATAAGAAATTTGAAAAAATCGTTGCAAAAACACACTGTTTAATGGTAAAGTTCACATGAAGTTCACACGGAATTCACTTCATTCGTTTAAAATGAACGACGTGTGAAAAATAAAACTCTTGCTAAAAAATGGAACTGGATGAATATTTTACTTTGATAATATTGTAAAGTATTAAGTTTATAGTTTTTCTCAAGAGGATAGTAGGGAAAGGAAGTAAAGACAACTTATGAAAAAAGTAATCGCAGGTTTAGCAGCAGCGTCTGTAGCAGGCGTAGCAGTTCCTGGAATGGATTCTGCTCATGCACAAGTTTCAAATGATGCGCTAAAAGAAATTAATGGACAAGCTCAAACACAAACTCAAACGACTGTAACTGAAACAAAAAATGTAGAAACAACTTCTGAATTAAAATACACAGTAACAGCTGATGTATTAAATGTACGTTCAGGTGCTGGTACAGGACATAACGTTATTTCTAAAGTAAAAGAAGGTCAAGTACTACAAGTAATTGGACAAGAAAACGGTTGGTTCAAAGTTAATGTAAATGGTCAAACAGGTTATGTAAGTGGGGACTTCGTAACAACTGGTGGCAATAAAGGAACTACTGTTCAACAAGGAACAGGTACTTATACAGTAAACGTTTCTTCACTAAACGTACGTACAGGCCCAAGCGCGTCTCATACTGTTTTAGGTTCTGTAAACAAAGGTAAAACAGTTCAAGTTGTAGGTGAAGTTCAAGATTGGTTTAAAATTAACTTCAATGGTGGAACTGGATACGTAAGTAAAGACTTCGTAACAAAAGGTGGTTCAGCTGTATCTAACGAAACACAGCAACCAACTACAAACAACAATACTACTACAGTTCAAACTGGTGGTTCATATGTTGTTAACACAGGTGCTTTAAAAGTACGTACAGGTCCAGCTACATATAACCCTGTAATTGGTGGGGTAACAAACGGTACAGTATTAAACGTTACTGGTGCTGAAAATGGTTGGTATAAAATTAACCATAACGGCCGCACTGGTTATGTAAGTGCAGACTTTGTTAAGTTTGTAAAAGGCGGAGTGAACAATGTAGTTACTGGTGGTAACCAAGGTACGAACCAAGGACAAAACCAAGTACAAAAACCAACAGCGCCAACAGGTGGAGATACATCTTCAATCGCTGCATTCGCTAGATCTTTAAATGGTTCACCATATGTATTTGGTGGTCAAACTACTGCTGGTTTCGACTGCAGTGGATTCATTCACTACGTATTAAATAAAACTGGTCATTCAGGCGAACGTCAAACAGTTGCTGGATACTGGAGCTCTAAAACAAAAACTAGCAATCCACAACCAGGTGATTTAGTATACTTCTCTAACACTTATAAATCAGGTCTTTCTCACATGGGTGTTTACTTAGGAAACGGTCAGTTCATTAGTGCAGAGAATGAAAGTGTTGGTGTAAGAATTAGTTCAATTAATAACTCTTACTGGTCTAAACACCTAACAGGTTACACAAAAGCATACTAAGAAAAAGTAGTTTATAAACTACTTTTCGTATAGAGAAAAGGCTTTCCAGGGAAACTTGGGAAGCCTTTTTCATAGTTATATAAACTAGAAATATAGGGTAGCCTTTATTTCAAATTTCCATGCAAAAATTTAGCATATAAATCATGGAAATAGTTTGGACGAAACAAATTTGCTGCATGTCCAGCCAATGGAATTTCTTTATATAAAACATTTGGAAGAATAGACTTTAAATCAAAAAGACAAGATTTATAGAGATGATCATGTTCACCCATTACCCATAATATAGGGTGAGGAAGTCCTTTTAATTTTGATTTTAAGTCGAATTCTAAGCGATGACGTAATGATTGAGCAATTATAGACGAATGTAATTGTAACCCAAAGCGATAATAAATATTTCGTGAAATAACAGCGAAAGGATTTGCCTTTAATATTCCGCTTGGGAAAATTGTATTTGCATATTGAGAAAGCCAAGTGGAATATTCATCTCCTCGCTTTTCCCAAAATTTTTGAAACACGTTATATAAAAGGGAAGGATTATTATAATGTCCACCAATATGACAAATGCTTAGTACCTTTTCTGGGTGCATTTGCGCAAATGTCGTAGAGATATAACAGCCATAGCTTAGGGCGCAAATATGAGCCTCTTTAATACCCTCTTTTTCATACAAGTTCAATAATTGATCTACGAGCCGCTGCAATGAAAATTCAATAGCTTCTCCTTTATCTTCACCGTGACCCAATAAGTCATAAGTTATAATGTTGTAGGAAGAAGAAAATCGTTTATGCTCTTTTTTGAAGGCGCGGCGATTTCCAACTAATCCATGAATAAAAATGATTGTTTCCTTTTCGGAATGTGTATTTGTTTGCAAAAAGGATACTCCTTTCGATGCTGGAGATTTATATAGTATTTTAAATTAGCTAATTGATAAAATTAGTTATATATATTCTATGCGTAGTCTATAATTCGCATAGAATAATAATAAGTACCTGGTAATAATATCAGATGTTTATACTTGTTGTAAAGATGCGTTTATATGTATATTTTGTAAAAATAGAAAAAGTGTGTTTACATTCAGTTTACATTTATAGCGTATTCTAGTTTTAGAAATAATAGTTTTGTTTATAACGAGGAGATGAAAGACAATGGAAGTTAGGAATACAGAAAAGAAAAAAGGGAATTGGAGGCAGTTTTTACGTCTCATTCAAGATACAAATCCACCGAAAGGCATTCTTATTTTCGCTTTATTAATGAGCTTGCTTTCAACTGGAGCGAGTTTGTTTATTCCAATGTTAACAAAAGGTTTAGTCGATAATTTTTCAATTTCATCAATTAGTACGGGACAAATTATTGGATTAGTTGCATTCTTTATTATGCAAACAATTGCTGCAGGGTTGTCTATTTATTTACTGAATTATATCGGGCAAAAAATTGTGGCTGGACTTAGGGAGCGATTATGGAAAAAGGTACTTATCTTACCAGTGTCTTATTATGATCAAAACAGAACGGGAGATACAATTAGTCGTATGACAAATGATACAGGTGTTGTTAAAACATTAATTTCTGAGCATTTGTCAAACTTATTAACAGGCGGTATCTCAATTATTGGATCATTAATTGTATTATTTGTTTTAGACTGGAAAATGACGATTTTACTTTTAACGGTTATTCCGTTATCGGTACTAATTTTAGTTCCACTTGGACGAAAAATGTATAAGATTTCAAAAGCACTTCAAGATGAAACGGCTTCTTTTACTAGTGTATTAACACAAGTACTATCAGAAATTCGCTTAGTGAAATCTTCAAATACAGAAAAAAGAGAATATGAAACTGGTAATAAAGGTATCGAAAAGCTATTGCAATTTGGTTTGAAAGAAGGAAAAGTGCAAGCTTTAATTTCACCAGTTATGTCGTTTGTATTAATGGCATTACTTGTTATTATCGTAGGCTACGGTGGAATGCGAGTTTCTAGTGGTGCATTAACAACAGGTGAACTTGTAGCGTTTATTTTATATTTAGTTCAAATTATAATGCCAATGAGTCAGTTATCTATGTTCTTTACGCAATTCCAAAAGGCGATTGGTGCAACTGAAAGAATTAATACAATTTTAGAGTATGAAGTAGAAGACCATGAAACTGGTGTGAAAGTTACAAATGCAAAGCAGCCGATAGTGATTGAAAATGTTCATTTCGAGTATAACGAAGAAGAGAAAGTCTTGAAAAATATCGATTTCACGATTGAATCCGGAAAAGTAACGGCAATTGTAGGGCCAAGTGGTAGCGGGAAAACAACTTTATTCTCATTGTTAGAACGTTTTTATGAGCCAACGAAAGGTGTTATTAAATTAGGGGAAGAACCAATTACAGCATATTCATTACAGTCATGGCGACGTCAAATTGGTTACGTTTCACAAGATAGTCCGTTAATTGATGGAACGATTCGTGATAATATTTGTTACGGTGTTGAAGGTGAAGTGACTGATAAAGAAATCGAAAAAGTAGCAGCGATGGCGTATGTTGATGCATTTATTCATGATTTACCAAACGGGTATGCAACAGAAGTGGGAGAGCGTGGTGTGAAGCTTTCTGGAGGACAAAGACAACGAATTGCGATTGCTCGAGCACTGCTTCGAGATCCGCAAATTCTTATGTTAGATGAAGCGACTTCAAGTCTTGATAGTAAATCGGAATCGGTTGTTCAGAAGGCTTTAAATAACTTAATGAAAGGTAGAACGACTTTAGTTATTGCGCATAGACTTTCTACTGTAGTAGATGCAGATAAAATTATCTTTATTGAAAAAGGGAATTTGACAGGTAGTGGATCTCATGACGAATTATTACGAACGCATGACATGTACCGTGAATTTGCAACGCAGCAGTTGAAAATTAAAGAAGGTGCATTATAGAATGAAAACAATCAGTGAGGGTGAACTTCACTGATTGTTGATTTTAGAGAGTTGTAAAAAGTATGTTAAGCAGAAAGGATATGATTCCTTGATACCTAAAATATTAATTGTAGATGACGATCCGCACATTAGAGAACTCGTTTCTGTATTTATAGAACGAGAAGGTTTTCAAACATATGAGGCGGTTGATGGACTGGATGCTCTAAAAAAAATAGAAGAAGTAAAAGTTGATATGGTAATCCTTGATATAATGATGCCAAATATGGATGGGTATGATTTATGTTATGAATTAAGAAAATACTATGATATGCCGATTCTTATGCTAACTGCTAAAGGTGAAACATCTCAAAAAGTAAAAGGATTTCACCTCGGAACAGATGATTATCTTGTGAAACCATTTGATCCGTTAGAATTAGTTGTAAGAGTCAAGGCATTATTGAAACGTTACCAAATTACAGTATCGCAAACTATCCAAGTGGGGAATGTACTTTTAAATCGTAAAACATTTGAAGTTACAGTTGGAGAACAAACGGTGACGCTACCACTAAAAGAATTTGAGTTGCTCTTTACATTAGGATCTAAAGCGGGAAGAACTTGTTCACGAGAGCAATTAATAGAAGGCATATGGGGATATGATTTTGAAGGGAATGAACGCACGCTAGACGTTCATATTAATCGGTTGCGTGAAAAGTTTCAAGAAGAGCTATCGAAGTTTAATATAAGGACGATAAGGGGCTTAGGGTATCGCTTAGAGGTAAGTAAATGAGACAAAGAGAAAGAATGAGTAAGATGAAGATGTTAAAAGTAATGGGGGCGATAGTAGCGCTCTTTACTTTTCTTACTATAATTTGGTCAATAGCTTTTTTTGTATCGTCTAGTGTAATGAAAGCTTTTGAAATAAACGTATCGCCTTTTATTACTTTTCTAATTAGTGATATGGTCGGCTTTGTATTTATTGTTCTTATTTGGGTATTGATCGGAGTATTAATGAGACCGAAGCGAGAGGCGATGATTTGGACGATCATTGAACCGATACAAAAAATTGCAAAAGGAGATTTCTCCGTAAAAATACGAAATGAAGAAAAGTATGATGGAGAAATTGGAGTGCTTGTAAAAAGTATTAACGATATGACAGATGAGCTAAATACAATGGAGAAAATGAGACAAGAGTTTGTATCGAATGTTTCTCACGAAATACAGTCACCATTAACAACTATAAAAGGATTTGCTCGGGCACTACAAGATGATAATCTTACTGATGAAAAAAGGAAGCATTATCTTACCATTATTGAAACTGAAACAACGAGATTATCTAAATTGAGTCAAAATTTATTAAAGTTAACACTTTTAGAATCAGAAGAGTATTCACCAGAAAGAGTTACCTATCGATTAGATCAACAGTTGAAACAGATTGTGTTAAATAGTGAGCCGCTCTGGGATGAAAAAGGAATTGAGTTGGAACTTGATTTAGAGAAAGTTCTTTTCACTGCAGACCAAGAAAGTATGAGTCAAGTATGGATTAACCTAATTCATAATAGCATTAAATTCACGCCAAATGGTGGCACGATTACAATTCGGTTAAAAGAACATAAGAAATTAGCAGAAGTACGTATTCATGATACGGGAATTGGTATTTCAGAAGAACAAAAACAACATATATTTGAACGGTTTTTTAAAGCTGATTCTTCACGAAATCGAGTGTATGGAGGAAGTGGTTTAGGATTAGCGATAGTAAAAAAAGTAGTTGATCTACATCAAGGAGAAATAAAGGTTGAGAGCATAGAAGGACATGGTGCGGAATTTATTGTACGTATTCCAAATCATGAAGAAAAGTAGTGCTAGGGGTGTTCCTTTAGCACTACTTTTCTTTACAGGTACATTTATTATTACTATAGTTACCTATAAGTAACCTACGCACATGAAAGTGCATCATTGCCTTTTTACATAAACATAGATACACTTTTAATATAATAAATAACTGAGAAGAGTAAGGAGTGTTATACTTGGCAGAATTATTACAAGGGAAAAATGCTTTAATTACAGGAGCAGGTAGAGGGATTGGTCGCGCTGTAGCAATCGCATTAGCGAAAGAAGGCGTGAATGTAGGTCTTTTAGCTCGTTCAGAAGAAAATTTAAAAGCAGTTGCGAAGGAAGTGGAAGCAGAAGGCGTAAAAGCTGTTATTGCGACTGCAGATGTATCTTCATATGAAGAGGTAACTACTGCAATTGAAACGTTAAAAAACGGTTTAGGATCTATCGATATTTTAATTAATAACGCAGGTATTTCTAAGTTTGGTAAATTTTTAGAATTAGACGTTGCTGATTGGGAAAAAATCATTCAAGTAAACTTAATGGGTGTATACTATGCAACTCGTGCAGCTTTACCAAGCATGATTGAACAACAATCTGGTGATATTATTAATATTTCATCTACAGCAGGGCAAAAAGGTGCACCTGTAACGAGTGCATATAGTGCTTCTAAATTTGGTGTTCTTGGCTTAACAGAATCGTTAGCGATGGAAGTTCGTAAACATAACATTCGTGTAACAGCTTTAACACCAAGTACAGTAGCAACTGATATGGCGGTAGATTTAGGATTAACTGATGGAAATCCTGATAAAGTAATGCAAGCGGAAGATATTGCAGAATTTATCGTAGCACAGCTGAAATTAAATAAACGTACATTTATTAAATCTGCTGGACTTTGGTCTACTAATCCGTAAGTGCTAAATTTAAAAACAGAGAAGGGACATCTATTCGTAATGGAGTGGATGTCCCTTCTTTATTTTTGTATATAAAACAGAATTTTCAGTATAATCATAAGTGAATGGTAGAAAAGCATTAAAAACTTGAAGGAGGAGTTATTGACAATACTAGTAGTGATCCCCGTGTACAAGGGATACGTCGTTTCTATGAGATAATAGCTGCTGAGCCACGTGTAAGTGCTACAGCGCTTCAAACTGTCGGAAGTAAAGGGTATGATGGATTTGTAATGGCAGTCGTAAAAGAGTGATGTAAGGAGGTAAAAGGGATGAAAAAGAAGTTTCAAAAATTATAACGTGTATCGTGTGCAACACAGTTAGCTCGTGGACCTCCAACATACATAACAATATAAGTTTATATATAAAATTGGAGGTTAGGAATAGATGAGAACTGAAAAAGAAATGCTAGACTTAATTATAAATACAGCAAAAGAAGATGAGAGAATTCGAGCTGTCATCATGAATGGATCACGTGTAAATCCAAATGTGAAAAAAGATTGTTTTCAAGACTATGATATTATTTATGTTGTGAAAGAAATACAGTCTTTTACGTGTGATCATAGTTGGATTAAACGATTTGGAGAAATAATGATTGTGCAAATGCCGGAAGAAATGTCATTAGTTCCAGCTGATGAAGATGGAAAGTTTCCGTATTTAATGCAGTTTACGGATGGGAATCGGATTGATTTAACGCTAGTTCCATTTGATTTGATAAATAAGTTCGTTGGACAAGATAGTTTAAGTAAATTACTACTGGATAAAGACGATTGTATTGGAGAATTTCCACCAACAAGCGATAAAGATTATGTTATAAAAAAGCCTTCAGAAAAAGAATTTTTAGATTGCTGTAATGAGTTTTGGTGGTGCAGTACAAATGTGGCAAAGGGGCTATGGAGAGAAGAGCTTTCTTACGTGAAAGGAATGCTTGATGGCCCTGTGCGAGATATGCTTATTGTTATGCTAGAATGGCATATTGGGATGAAAACAGGCTTTACAGTTAATACAGGGAAGTTTGGAAAGCATTTCGAACAGTATTTTGAAAAAGATATGTGGGAGCAATTTAAAAAGACATTTTCAAATGCAGAATATGAAAACATATGGGAGTCATTCTTTATAATGGAAGATCTGTTTAGAGAAGTTGCGAATGAGATTGCTAACGCTTATGGATATCAATACCCGCAAGGTGATGATGACAAGGTGACAAGTTATTTAAAACATGTGAGAAAATTACCGAGAGATAGTAAAGTAATTTATTAATTATATTGAGTAATAGGACTGTCCTAATAATGGACAGTCTTATTTTTGTATATTGATAAGAAATTCTCTAACAAAGTATATATACGCGACATATGAAATTTTAGGGAGGTTTTTATCATGTATTATTTTTATTCACCAGAAATGTTCGTTCCATTTCAATGGGGACTAGAACGAGATATTTCGTATGCTTATATGCCATATAACTCATTTTATTATGGAAACTATATAAGCGCAGTGCCATACGAATTAAATGTTCCTCAAAATTATCAACTCCAAATGAAAGAAGAGGATCGGGGATCATGGACACCGTTTTCATGGGTCGAAAAATATGCGTATGCTTTTTCAGGGCCATACAATAAAGCGGAAGTAGCTCTTACATTTGATGATGGACCAGACTTAGTATTTACACCAAAAATATTAGATAAGTTAAAAAAACATAATGTGAAAGCAACCTTTTTCCTACTCGGTGAAAATGCAGAAAGGTATCCGAATGTAGTAAAGCGTATTGCTAATGAAGGGCATGTAATTGGTAATCATACGTATAATCATCCGAATTTAGCGAAAGTAAATGAGGCTGAGTACCATAATCAAATTATAAAAACGGAAGAAATATTAAGTCGTTTAGCTGGTTATGCTCCTAAATTTATACGTCCACCGTATGGTGAAATACTTGAAAATCAATTGAAATGGGCAACGGAGCAAAATTTTATGATTGTGCAGTGGAGTGTTGATACAGTTGATTGGAAAGGTGTAAGTGCTGACACAATCACAAATAATGTGTTAGGGAATTCATTTCCTGGTAGTGTAATACTTCAGCATTCAACTCCAGGTGGGAATTTGCAGGGATCTGTAGATGCGCTAGACAAAATCATTCCGCAGTTAAAAACGAAAGGAGCACGTTTTGTAACACTTCCAAGTATGTTCCAAACATCGAAGGAAAGAAAATAAACGTGTTAGTAATTGGGAAATACAGGATTATACCGTATAATGAACGTGTAAGTTAGGAGGGGATATAATTGATGTATGCACTAGTAAACATAGGAATGAGCATATTGATTGGTGTTATATTTATACTTGCCGCACTTATTCTTCAAAAGAATCCACCGACAGATATAAACGCAGCATACGGTTACCGGACGAAACGATCTATGAAAAATAAGGAATTATGGGATGCTGGTAACCAGTATAGTGCAGAAGTGATGAAACAAAATGGGTTCATTATGTTGTTGATAGGAAGTATTATTAGTATCCTGTTTAGATATCCCCATACAACTTTAGTGATTTTGATTGTTATGCTATTGTTGATTATTCACTTATTTATGCGAGTAGAGAAAAGATTAAAGACACTTGAACAATAATGAAAAATAAAATAGGGCTCCCGGGCAATATAAGCTGGGAGTCCTATTTTATTTACAAACTATTATTTTTTAGCAATTCCTGTCCTTGCTCTACAACAAATTCATAGTATTCAAGTTCATAAGGATAGATATCTTCAAATGTTATCGTTATCGATTTCCTGTTTAAAACAGAAATAGCCGTTAAAGATGAAATATCTCTTTTTAATAGTTGTAGAAAAGAAGTTGCATGTACTTTCATCACATCATCTACTTCTTCACCTGGTGCAAATGGAAGTGGTTTTATTACATTGTGAAAATACATATGACAAAACTCACGATCAATAAGATTTGAAATTTCATAATCTATTTTAAAGATGCCTTTGTATGCTAAATCAGTAGTTTGAAAGGAAAGTCCCAATTCTTCTTCAATTTCACGTAGGCCGCCAATTTGTACATCTTCATCATGCATAATGTGTCCAGCTGATGTAATATCCCATATACCCGGTGCCTCTTTTTTATTTTTAGAGCGTAATTGAAAATATAAAAACATATCTTCAGCATCTTTTTCTACAAACCAGCAATGAAATGTTTCGTGCCAATCACCGTCACGATGCACTTCATCACGTAATTTCTTTCCAAGTGTATTTCTTTCAGGATCAAATATCGTTAACCACTCTGTCATTTTAATTCCCCTTTCTGCAAATTTTATTATACAATATTTGTATTGAATTTTGGGAAAATAAAGAAAAAGAGGTGGGTATAAGTGAGGATTGAAAGTAAAGAAATAAAATCGATTATTTCAACAGAGGAAGAATTACGACAAATATTGGGGCAACCTAGTGAACGCGCTTTGAAAAAAGTTATATCATCACTTGATCATCATTGCGTAGATTTTCTATCTAAATCTCCTTTTCTAGTATTGTCTACTGCAAATAAATTCGGAGAGTGTGATGCTTCGCCGAGAGGAGATGCACCTGGATTTGTATACATCATAAATAAAAATAAAATTATCATTCCTGAAAGACCGGGTAATCGTCGTATAGACTCTATTTTAAATATTATTTCGAACCCGCACGTAGGATTAATCTTTTTTATCCCTGGTCTTGGAGAGTCACTGAGAATAAACGGCCGTGCTTACGTTACAAATGATGAAGAAATATTAAAAGAAATGCAGGCGAATGGACGTAATCCTTTACTTGGAATTGTTGTTGAAATAGAAGAATGCTATATTCATTGCGCAAAAGCTTTTATTCGTTCAAATATGTGGAATCCAGAATCGTGGTTAAATAAAAAAGCGCTACCTTCAGCAGCAAAAATGTTACTTGAGCATGCGAAAGTGAATGCCTCAGAAGAGGAAGTTGCACGTTCGTTAGAAGAAAGTTATACGAAAAGATTGTATTGAAAATTTCTTTATTAATATAGTTTTAGTGAGGGAGGATCTTCACATTGTAGAAAGTGATGTTCATATGTGAACAGCTGGTTTATAAGTTGATAAGTTATAAGATACGCAATAAGAGCGCTCTTTGTGAAATGTTATTGTGAAATATAATAAAAAATTATCTTTAAATTAGTGAGTGAAAATAGGCTTGCGTTTTAAAATTTTCATAACTATAATAAGTTAACAAATAGACATGAACGAAAAAGTAACGATAAGGACATGAGATGATTTTTACGGTTTACAGAGAGGGGAGCCAAAGGCTGCGAGCTTCCTAACACGGGAAATGTGATCTTACCACCTTTGAACTTCAATAGTGAACGAGTAATCTAGTAATTATTGACGGTATCAGCCGTTATCTGAACTTGAGCAATCTGGAAGAAAATAAGTCTGGGTTGGAACAAGGGTGGAACCACGAAAACACATTCGTCCCTTTACTAGGGATGAGTGTGTTTTTTTATGGGTTTTAAGATTGAAAATTTTAAATAATAAAAAAATATATTGATTTTGTTTTTTATGCGAGTATAATGAGTTAACAAATAAACATGAACGAAAAAGTAACGATAAGGACATGAGATGATTTTTACGGTTTACAGAGAGGGAAGCCAAAGGCTGCGAGCTTCCTAACACGGGAAATGATCTTACCACCTTTGAACTTCAATAGTGAACGAGTAATCTAGTAATTATTGACGGTATCAGCCGTTATCTGAACTTGAGCAATCTGGAAGAAAATAAGTCTGGGTTGGAACAAGGGTGGAACCACGAAAACACATTCGTCCCTTTACTAGGGATGAGTGTGTTTTTTTATTACTTTGAAGGGAGGTGCTGTAACATGAAACGATTAGCACGTACGGAAATAACCACCACCTGTATGAAAAAATGGCAGAGCAAGGTGATTGATAGAGGTGAAAAATAAAATTCTAGGAGGAGATTAGAAGATGAATAATGTTATTAATGTTGGGGTATTAGGGTTAGGTACTGTCGGAAGTGGTGTTGTCCATATTTTGAAAGAACATTATCAAAAAATCGCTCTTGATACAGGGTGTGAAGTAAAGGTAAAGGCAGTCGTTGTGCGTGATTTAGAAAAAGAACGTGATGTTTGTATTGAGGGAATCGTAGTAACGAGTAATGTGGATGAAGTTCTAAATGATTCAAATATTGATATTGTAGTAGAGGTAATGGGCGGAATTGAAGAAGCGAAACAGCATATTATGAAGGCTTTACAAAGTAAAAAACATGTTGTAACTGCAAATAAAGATTTAATGGCTGTATATGGGGCTGAGCTTCTACAATTAGCAAATAAAAATAATTGCGATTTGTTTTATGAAGCAAGTGTAGCAGGTGGAATTCCAATATTAAGAGGATTAGCAGACGGGCTAGCTTCAGATCAAATTGAAAAAATAATGGGAATCGTAAATGGAACAACAAATTATATGTTAACAAAGATGAGTCAAAATGGATGGTCGTATGAAGAGGCTTTACAGGAGGCGCAGAAATTGGGTTTCGCAGAATCTGATCCAACAGCAGATGTAGATGGACTAGATGCTGCGAGAAAGGTAGCGATTCTTGCTAACTTAGGTTTTTCGATGAATGTTTCTTTAGAGGATGTTCAAGTTAGAGGTATTCGAAAGGTCGAAAAAAAAGATTTAGAAATGGCCGAAAAGTTAGGATTTACTATGAAATTAATTGGTAAAGCGGAGAAACAAGGATCATCCATTCATTTAAGCGTAGAACCGACTTTATTGCCAAGTCATCATCCATTATCGAATGTAAATAACGAATTCAATGCGGTGTATGTTCACGGTCAAGCGGTTGGGGAAGTGATGTTTTATGGACCAGGAGCTGGGAAGTTACCAACTGGTTCTGCTGTAGTAAGTGATATTATTTCAATCGTTAAAAATATGAATCAAGTTCCGAAAAACAAAAGTGCGTTAAAAGAACCAGAGCCATATGAATTACAAGGAGATGAAGAAGTAGTTTCGAAATATTTTTTACGCATTTCATTACGAGATGAGCCTGGAATGTTGCAAAAAGTAACAGAATGTTTCGTTAATTATTCTGTGAGTTTAAAAGAGGTCATTCAATTACCTTTGAATCGTGAACTTGCAGAGGTCGTTGTTGTGACACATCAAACTTCAAAATATCAATTCGAACGAGTTTTAGGAGCGATAGAAGATGTCGCAAGTGAAATAAACAGTTACTACATTATTGAGGAGGAAAAACAATATGTATAAAGGTCTATTAAAACAGTATGTTTCTTATTTACCAGTGAATGAAAACACACCTGATGTCAGTTTAATGGAAGGGAATACACCCCTTATTCCATTATTAAATATATCAAAGCAATTAGGGATTCAGTTATACGGAAAATATGAAGGAGCAAACCCAACAGGTTCTTTTAAAGACCGTGGTATGGTAATGGCCGTTGCTAAGGCGAAAGAAGAAGGTTCAGAGGCAATTATTTGTGCATCAACAGGTAATACATCGGCATCGGCTGCAGCTTATGCGGCACGCCTCGGGATGAAATGTATTATCGTAATACCAGAAGGGAAAATTGCGCATGGAAAATTAGCGCAAGCAGTCGCTTATGGGGCGGAGATCATTTCAATAGAAGGAAACTTTGATGATGCACTTCGGGCTGTAAGAAATATTGCAGCAGAAGAGCCGATTACATTAGTAAACTCAGTGAATCCTTATCGAATTGAAGGACAAAAAACAGCGGCATTTGAAATTTGTGACCAGTTGCAAAGCGCACCAGATGTTTTAGCTATTCCTGTTGGGAATGCTGGGAATATTACAGCATATTGGAAAGGGTTCTGTGAATATGAGAAAGAAAAAGGCTATAAGAAGCCAAGAATTCACGGTTTTGAAGCGGAAGGAGCAGCGGCAATTGTAAAAGGACATGTAATTGAGGAACCTGAAACAATCGCAACAGCGATTCGCATTGGTAACCCAGCAAGTTGGTCGTATGCAGTAGAGGCTGCTGAGCAGTCTAATGGTGAAATAGATATGGTATCAGATGAGGAGATTTTAAATGCGTATAGATTGTTAGCAAAAACTGAAGGAGTTTTTGCAGAGCCAGGATCAAATGCTTCATTAGCGGGCGTAATTAAACATGTTCAATCTGGAAAAATCAAAAAGGGAGAGACAGTTGTTGCAGTTTTAACTGGAAACGGTTTGAAAGATCCTGATATCGCAATTTCCTCTAATAAATTAGACATTGCAAGTGTTTCAAATGATATAGAACAAATTAAAGATCATATTAAAGGGGTGATTATGTCGTGATACCATTAAGAGTTCGTGTTCCTGCTAGCACAGCGAATGTTGGACCTGGATTTGATTCAGTAGGAATAGCATTGTCATTATATTTAGAAGTGAGTGTAAAAGGAGAAGCTGATAAGTGGCAAGTAGTACATTCTTTTGACGATTCAATTCCAACAGACGATAAAAATTTAATTGTTAGTACGGCATGTAAAGTATGTCCTTCTTTATCACCCCATATAATAGAAGTTACTAGTAATATTCCGTTGACAAGAGGGCTAGGAAGCAGCGCGTCAGCGATTGTAGCAGGAATAGAGCTTGCGAATCAACTTGGAAATTTACATTTAACAACTGATCAAAAAGTTCAAATTGCTACAAATTTTGAAGGACATCCAGATAATGTTGCTGCGTCTATTTTAGGTGGAACTGTAATTGGAGCACTGGACGGAAAGAATGTTTCGGTCGTGAGGATTGAAAGTAAGGAGTTAGGCGTAATTTCTCTTATTCCAAATGAAGAGCTAAATACGGATGAAAGTCGATCTGTATTACCAAAGATGTTTCCTTTTCATGAGGCTGTTAAAGCTAGTGCAATTAGCAATGTGTTAGTAGCTGCATTATGTCAAAAGAAGTGGGAAGTTGTAGGTGAGATGATGGAGAGAGATCATTTTCACGAGCCGTATCGTTTAGAACTTATACCGTTATTACCATCTATTCGTAAATGTGCAAAAGAGTTTGGGGCATATGGTACAGCACTTAGTGGCGCGGGACCATCCATTTTTATATTAACTCCATATGAGAAGCGGCAAGAAATTGCTGAGCAATTAGCGAGAGTATTTATAGCAATGAAAGTATGTGAGCTTGAAATCGATCATAAAGGGGTTACTGTAAATAAGGAAGAACATATTGGATTATAAAGAAAGCTAGCATCGCTAGCTTTCTTTACGTTATGGGGAATACATTTTTAATCGGAATTTTTTCAAAGAAATAATATTTTAGAAAGAGAATATAAAATGAATTTTAATTTTGTATAGTTGAGTAAAGGGCGTATTAATTTTGGAGGTGATTATATGAGTTCAAAAGAGTCACCAGAAGAAAAAAGAGAACGTATGAGACAAAGTGAATTGAAAAATAATCCTACCGGTTCTTTGAATGATGGGCTCAATAGAGCGGAAACAGGTAACCACGTTGATATGGTAGGTGGTATGAATTGGAAAGGTACAGGAATATTAATTTTAGTGCTAGTTTTAGGATATATTATATACAGTTACTTTTTCAGATAAAGAATGCTTGTTAAAACTTTGATTCGTTTGGACTAATAATTAGTTAGAGCGAAAAGGCATGGATTAAAGTCTTATTGTATTACATATCTTCTTTAAAGCAGAATAGATTTGTTCATGAATTTATTTTTCATATTCCGAATGGAGCTAGCATTATGCTAGCTCTATTATTTTTTGCCACATTCCTGTAACAAAACCCCTGTATATTCAGTGGTGGAGGTGCAGAAGATGAACAAAATGATAGCAATATGTCTTCTTACAACAATGTCATTTTCGACTTTAGTCGGGTGTGATGTAAATGGTAATGATGCTTTACAAGAGTCTAAAATAAAGAAAGCGACGTATAAAGATTTTACTTATGATGTAAATCCAGAGACTTTCACGTTAACTGTAGAACATGATGGTGTAAAGGAACAGGCATCACAACCGTTACCGAAAATGAAGGTGTCGAATTTAAAAAAAGACAAGGATCGCACATCATGGGAATATCCAGATCAAAAAGTAAAAGTAAACTTAGAAAAGAAAAAAGACCACTTAAATATTGAAGTGGAATCGACTGGTGCAGAAAGTTTTACATGGCCGAAAGTACAAGCTGAAAATTATACACTTCCGTTATGGGAAGGTAAGCAAATTCCAAGTAATGATGAGAATTGGAAGAAGTTTTTGAAGGATGATGCATATTCATTTGCTGAATCATTTTCCATGAAGTTTTTCGCATTAAATGGTTCGAAATATTCGATTGTATATATTGCGAACAATATGTTTAATAATGAATTGAAATTTCATTCAGATCCGAAAATAGGATTTGATTTTACACATGAATTCCCGAGTATAAATAAAAATAAAACATATGGATTTCAGTTATATGTGACAAATAATGATGCAGTAAGTATCGCCAAACTATATAAGAACAATATCGTTGAAAAAGGTGAATTTAAAACATTACAAGAAAAGGCTAGAAAAAATAAAGAGATAGAAAAACTTTACGGTGCAGGTCATTTTTATTTTTGGAATCAAAATGGTTTATCAGAAAGTAACGTAAATTGGCCAAAGCTAAGGGGGCAAATAAATAGCCCACTGTTTAGCCATATAAAAGAACTCATTCAAAAGAATAGTTCAGAACCTGGAGAACTGAATGTATTTGAGCAAGTAAGTAAACAAGATTTCATCGATAAGTATCAAAAAAATGTTATTTTGCGTTATGTAAACGAAGTATTATCAATGAAGGAATTTTATAAAGAGGATATTTTCCCGAAAGTTGATCAGGAAGCTAGTGCACTATTAAAGAAAGGCATAGATTACTTAGCGAAGACGGAGTTGTATAGCTTAAATAAGCATTTATTAAAGTCAGGACTCGGTGATGCGGTTGAAGAGGTGAGTGAATGGGGTTCTGCAGATGGAACAGATATTATAAAGGAAATGAAAGAAGCAGGGATAGACAAAGCATGGATTGGTCTGCCGAACTGGGAACAAGGATTTATGCAGCCTAATTTCGTTACAGAAGCTAAGAAAATGGGATATTTAGTTGGTCCGTATGATTCTTACCATTCCATTCACGAAAAAGGTGATAAAAATTGGAACACAGCTTCCTTTAATGATCCATCGTTATATGAAGAAGCAACTGTAACGAAGAAAAATGGAGAGAAGGTGCAAGGGTTTTTAGGAAGAGGTCGAAAATTAAATCCGACATTATCACTTCCTAGTGTAAAAGAACGAATGAACGATATATTACAAAATGGACCTAAGTATAATTCATGGTTTATTGATTGTGATGCAACGGGTGAAATTTATGATGATTATTCAACGAAACATATAACGACACAAGAACAAGATTTAAAAGCAAGATTAAAACGAATGGATTATATTGCGCAAGAAAAAGGTATGGTAGTTGGCTCTGAGGGCGGAAATGATTTTGCAAGTAGTACGATTGCATTTGCTCATGGAATTGAAACGCCAGTTATTAAATGGGACGATGAAGATATGAGGAAAAACAAAACAAGCCCGTATTATGTAGGTGGATATTGGTCACCAAATCAAAATGTTCCTGAAAAATATGCAAAGCAAGTACCGTTGAAAGAAGAATATAAACAAGTGTATTTAAATCCAGTATATTCGGTACCATTATATAAATTAGTATACAACAATTCCGTTATTACAACGCACCACTGGGAATGGGGAAGTTTGAAGGTGAAAGATGAAGTTGGAAATCGTATGTTATATGAGTTATTATATAATGTTCCTCCGTTGTACCATTTAGATGAAGTAGAGTGGAATAAGCATAAAAAAGAAATTACACAGCATCTGAAAGTTTGGAATGAAGTTCATGAAAAGGCAGTAAAAGAAGAAATGACGAACTTTGCATATCTGTCAGAAGATAAGCTAGTACAATCTGCTTCATATGGAAAAGATATTAAAATCATTGTGAATTTCTCGAATGACGATGTGGAAATAGAAAAAACGAAAATTAAAGCAAATTCAGCTTTAATTTATAATAACGGGAAGCAAATAATGTATACACCAAATGAGAGTCAATAAAGTGAAGCTTTAATGAGTGGGGGCATTCCCTACTCATTATTAGGTGAACCAATCGGGATTTTAAAGGGAACTTGCCTCTGCATACTTACTGAATTTTGAGGTTGAAGTCTTATATTCACAAATAGCAGAATAGTAAATCTGTAAATTCGAATTTTTCGAAGTGTTAAATTTTTGAAGTTTGTAAATGGAGACTTGCCAAAAATAAGCACGAGAGTATAATGTGAAATGGAATACATATTGAATTCATGATGTAACCTTACAAAAATGTAAGGTGATTGAAAGGAAATTCAATATGAAGATTACTAGACATACATTATACTAGGAAAAGAGAAAGAGAGGAGAATGAACATGAGCTCTGAATTAGAACAAAACACGAGAAGTAGTAAAAAACGTTCTAAAAGAAAGTCTATAAAATGGTTCATTTTAATTCCATTTTTCCTACTTATTTTTGGAGGAGTAGGATATGGATCGTTTATATATAACAAAGCAAAAGCTGTTGTAAGTGATGCATATGCAAAAATTGATAAGTCATCAAAACGGGATAAAGAAGTTGAACCTTTAAAGGATAATGTTTCAATTTTAATTATGGGTGTAGACGGAAGTGAAATGAGAAAAAGCCAATATGGTGAAGCGGTTCGGACAGATGCACTTTTATTAGCGACAATTAATAAAAATGATAAGTCAGTTAAATTAGTAAGTATTCCACGTGATTCACGCGTTTACATTCCATCTAGAAAGAAATTAGATAAAATTACACACGCACACGTATTTGGTGGTGTTGAAAGTACACGAGATACAGTGGAACGATTTTTAAATGTTCCAGTTGATTATTATGTGAAGTTTAACTTCGAGTCATTTGTACAAATTGTAGATTCGCTTGGTGGTATTGATATTGATGTACCGGTTACTTTCACAGAACAAGATAGTAAAGACCAAGCAGGTATGATTCATTTAGAAAAAGGTTTCCAACATTTAAATGGAGAGCAAGCACTTGCACTTGCAAGAACGCGTAAAATTGACAGTGATGCTATGCGTGGTCAAAGGCAACAACTTGTAATTGAAGCAATTGCGAAAAAAGCAATGTCTGTTCAATCGATTAGCAAAATGGGCTCTTTACTTGATGCAATTGATAAAAATATGAAAACAAATTTAACATTTGATGATATGCTTGCTATTACGAAAAATATGGCAGGATCGGATCTGCAAATGGAAAAGATGCAAATAGAAGGAACAGATAAACGTATTGGTGGTATTTATTATTACATTCCAAACGAAAAAAATGTAAAAGATATTTCAAATAAATTAAATGAACATTTAGGTGTAACACCAAAATCAGTTCGAAATGAATAGTAAAAAAAGATTGGCCTCCGCCAATCTTTTTTTTGGAAATGGATTTGTAACTTTTCTGTAACGATTTTTTATTTTAGAAAAATTATACTCATATGTATGAGAATATTGGAGAAGCAAAAGTATAAAGAAATACTTAAAATCTGTAGTAAGGAAAGATATCATATGCAGAAATGGATAGGCATTATGGGAATCATTTTTATATTGACTGGATGTAAAATGTCTGAAGCTCCGACAAATTTAATGGTGGCTCCTGCAAATGAGAAGTGGATAAATGAATTGAAAGAGCAAATAGATAAAGATTTGCCTGTTAATTATCGATTGCTTACTCCGATGTCTAATAAAGATAAACAAATGATTTGGTCAATGGATTTTAAACAAGATAATAAAAAAGAAGCCATCGTATTTTATAAATTGCCGAATGAAGATCATAGCGTATATTTAGCTGTATATGAGGAAATCGGAAATGGATGGAAAATAAAGTCCACGCATAAATTTGATGGAGGAGAAGTAGATATCGTTGAAGTGGGTGATTTTACAGGGAATGGGAAGAGAGAATTATTAATTGGAATCTCTGTAAGTCGCCAATCTTTAGATCATGTTATGTATGTTTTCTCGGAAGAAAATGAAGATATGAAGGAGATTTATAATCGGCATTATACGAAGCTATTTATAGAAGATCTAAACAGAAATGGTCTTAATGATATAAGCCTTGTTACTTATGAAAAAGATGAGAAGTTGACAGTTGAGTTCATTGAGCAGTTTAAGACTATATCTGAAGTTTCATTTGACCCATTTATAAATAGTATTCAAAGAATACAGATTGGATGTATTTCCAAAATGTCAAAGGCGGTTGTAATTGATGCGGGAGTTGGGGCTCATTCAGGTGTAACATATGTAGCGAAATTTAATAAGGATCATTATGAGGAATTACCTATAGGCGGGAAAGAAGATTTATTCAATGATTATGTTGTGGAAAGTAAAGACGTAAATGAAGACGGCATTATTGAATTTGTTCGTACTGTACGTCCAAAAGGTTGGGAAGATAAATCATATGGTGATAGTCCGCTCTTTGAACGTTACATACAGTGGAGTGAAGATGGAACTAAACCTATAGAAGAACGATATATCAATATAGAAAAAGGATATTTTGTGAAAATTCCTGAAGAGTTAATGGGGAAAATTACTATCCCAGATCAGCAAAAGGAATCAAATGTTCAAAAGTTTTTGGATGCAAGTACAAATGAAGTATGGCTTGAAGTCCATATTTTTAAGCGGAGAGACTGGTTCAAAATAAAAGGATACGAGGCAGCAGTTAAAACAGCTTCTCACGTATATGCAGTACCGAAGCAATCAAAGTTTGAAAAAGTGAAAGCATATATAAAACCGCTAGCGGATTATCAACAAGAGTAGGAGGTGGGAATTATGCCAACAATTTTAGTATTGGAAGACGAAATACCAATTCGTAGCTTTATTGTATTAAATATGAAACGTGCTGGATTTCATGTATTAGAGGCTAATACAGGGGAAGAAGCATTAGAGATTTTACGTCAACATACTGTTCAAGTTGCACTACTTGACGTAATGTTACCAGGGATTGACGGTTTTCAAGTATGTAAAGCTATTCGGGAAAATAATAAAAAAATGGGTATTATTATGTTAACCGCACGTGTACAAGATGAGGATAAGGTACAAGGATTAGGAATTGGGGCGGATGATTATATTGCAAAGCCGTTTAGTCCAGTAGAGTTAACGGCACGTGTACAATCCTTATTAAGAAGAATAGAAGTGCATGCAGAAAAAACAAATATACTTACATCTGGTCCGTTTTCATTAAATCTTACAGAAGAAAGTTTATATAAAGATGGGCAATTAGTGGATTTAACCCCTACAGAATATATGATACTACAATATTTAATGGACCATGCTTCTAAGCCGGTATCACGGGATGAAATATTAAATATGATTTGGGGAGTTAATTACGTAGGTGAGACGAAAGTCGTAGATGTAAATATGAGGCGGTTACGTCAAAAGATAGAATGCAATCCATCTGAACCGCAGTTTATCCTGACAGTGTGGGGTAAAGGATATGTGTGGAAGGAAACTATAAAATGAGACGGAAAGTGACTTTGTATTTTATGACGGTCATAACACTTATGCTTGTATTGTTTGAAATAGCATTTTCAGTCTCTATTTATCAATATTATTATAATGGTATTGTACAGTATATAGAATCTCATGCGAAGACGAGTACACGTTTTTTCTCTGAGTATAATTCATTATATTTTATTCGTTTGAACGAATATAGTGGTGACATCATTGGAAGTTTTCAATTGGAAGGAACAGAATTACAATTGATCGATCGGCACGGTACGATTATACAGTCGTCAAGCGGACAAAAGGTAGAAGGTAAAGTAAATATTCCTTATTCTTTACTAGAGGGGGAAATGTATCACCAAGTTACTACTACGAAAGATAATGAAAAACAATTAGAAGTATTAAGTCCACTCGTACATCAAGGGCAAACTATCGGTGTTTTAAAATATACGACTGTTTTAACACATGTAAATGCAAAGATTATTGAAATCATGATGTTTACTATTTCTGTAGGTATTGTTATTTCAGGAATTGTCTTCTTAATTAGCAGACGCTTGGCAAATTCATTTGTTGAGCCAATTGAATCTATTATTCAAGTTTCTTCACAAATCGCAGAAGGAACACTGAAAGATAGAATTAAAGAAGACTATCCCGGTGAATTAGGTGAGTTAGCACATAGTTTAAACTATATGTCTGATAAAATAGAAAAAGCAGAACAGATGAAAAATGAATTTATTGCTTCTATTTCTCATGAAATACGGACGCCTTTAACGGGAATTAAAGGTTGGAGTGAGACGTTAAAAACTGTAGAGCATTTAACGGAAGAAGAAATAAAGCAAGGTATGGGAATTATTTCAGGTGAGACAGACCGATTGATTCATTTAGTAGAAGAATTGCTAGATTTTTCAAGATTACAATCAAATCATTTTAATTTATATAAACAAAAAGTGCAATTGTACGATATACTAGAGGAGACGATTTGGCAATTAACTCCTAACGCTGAAAAGAAGAAAATTCAATTCATCCATACTCTAGAACGAATTGAATTGATGGGGGATCGAAATAGGCTAAAGCAAATTTTCTTGAATATTATTCATAATGCTATTAAATATTCATATGAAAACAGTACAGTTCACATTGAAGTGACAAAACGTGAAGGACAAGCAGTGATTAAAGTGACAGATCAAGGTATTGGAATTGCTGAAGAGCATCTACCTTTTATAGAGCAGTCATTTTATCAAATTAATAATCATGTTGCAGGTGCAGGCATTGGTCTAGCTATAGTAAAAAAAATGGTAGACCTTCATGGAGGTACTCTTAGTATAATAAGTAAAGAAGGAATAGGAACAACAATTTTGATAAAGCTCCCACTATAATTCATATATTGTTTGTTTATATAGTGTAATAAAATAAATAAATGTATAATTACATTGGGTGATTTATATATAAGATTAATAGGGAGAGGAATTCGATAGAATGGAAAAGGCTTTTAACATTAAACGAGTAGTAGTCGTTTTAATAGCGATTGCAGCAGTAGCTATTGGGTATTTCATGTTTCAATCTATTACTTCACCAGCAAAAGCTGTTGCGAAACAAGAAAATGTAATACAGCTTGCAAGTGAACAACCGAAAGTTGAAATGAATAAAACGGCACCAAGTCGTTTTAATGGAACGGAAAGAAAAGTTGCTTACCTTACATTTGATGATGGGCCAGGAAAATATACGGCTGAATTATTGAATATGTTAAAACAGCATGATGCGAAGGCGACATTCTTTTTAATTGGCGCAAATGTGAAACAGTTTCCTGATTTAGTAAAACGTGAAAATGCAGAAGGACATTATGTTGGAATGCATAGTATGACACACAATTATGCGAAGTTATATAAAAATGGCGAGTATGTTAATGAAATGAAAGAAGATCAAGGCTTAATCGCAAATATTATTGGGAAATCTCCTAAATTAACACGTCCTCCATACGGATCGACGCCTGGTTTAAATGAAGGTCTCCGAAATAAAGTAGTAGAGGACGGTTTGAAAGTATGGGACTGGACAATTGACTCTTTAGACTGGAAATACAATAAAGTACCAGTTGATGCAGCGGCAGCGCAAATCGCTCAAAATGTATTAGCTGGTGCAACAAAACCACAAGAAGTCATTTTAATGCATGATATTCACCCGCAATCAGTTGCTGCTGTGCCAGCAATTTTAAAGGGTCTAAAAGAAAAGGGTTATGAATTTGAAGCATATCATGAAGAGAATCACTTCCCAGTGAACTTCTGGCACGATAACCGTTTATAATTGGAGGAATTGAAGTTGAAGTATGGAAAAGTAGCAGTAGTTGGAGCATTATCAGTAGGATTATTATCAGGATGTTTCAGTGAAAAGCCAGAAGAAAATTTATATACGGCTTTTGAAGCAGCAGCGACACAAGAAAAATCTTTAGTTGATGATACGAAAAAATTAGAGAAATTAGAGAAGCAAGGGCAAGAACTATATTCTCAAATTTTACAAGAAGGTAAAGAGCATAATGAAGCAGTTACGCAGAAAATCGAGCAAGCTACTGCAAATGTAGATGAGCGTGAAAAAGTAATGAAAAACGAGAAAGAACTGTTAGAAAAAGCTCAGAAGGAAACGAAATCGGTTCAAAGCAATATAGAGAAGCTTGAAGATAAGAAATTGCAAAAACAAGCAAAAGCAGTAGAAGAGTCGTATAAAAACCGTTATGAATCTTTCCAAAAGATGTATGAGAATTATACGAAGGCATTAGCGAATGAAAAAGAGCTGTATGAAAAATTAAAAGTAAAAGAAACGAAGTTAAAAGAAATTGGTGAAAAAGTTAAAACTGTTAATGAGTTAAATGTGGAAGCTCAAAAGGAGAAAGAACAATTTAACAAACATACAAAAGAGTATAATGACAGTAAATTAGCATTTTATAAAGATGCACAGATTAAGACTAAAGAACAAAAATAAAAAAGTATCTTAATCATGCTAAAAAACCTATAGAAAAAGCCGGAAAAACATTGCAGTAAAAAATGTTTTTTCGGCTTTTGTCGTTCAATGAATAGAAAAGACTGGAATTGATATCATAAAAGAGTTATAGTGTATTATTCGAAGGGAACATTGTAAAGTAAGGAGAATGAAATATGTCATATGAATTTTTATTCAAATTAGGTTTAGCACTCTTTTTAGGATTATTCATCGGAATAGATAGACAGCTAAAGAATAAACCGCTTGGAGTGAAAACAAGTATGGTTATTTCTGTAGCGAGTTGTTTAATTACGATGGTTTCAATTGAATCAGTGAATGTATATTCTGTTCCAGGACATACGAATATGGATCCAATGCGATTAGCTGCTCAAATTGTAAGTGGTATCGGTTTTCTTGGAGCAGGGGTAATTTTACGAAGAAGTAATGACGTTATTTCAGGATTAACGACAGCTTCTATGGTATGGGCTGCTTCAGCACTAGGTATTGCGATTGGAGCAGGATTTTATGTACATGCTACTGTTGCCATGATTTTAATTATATTAGCAATTAATGTACTTCCTCAACTTGTGAAAATTGCAGGCCCGTATTCATTGAGACAAAAGGACTTGTCTATAAAAATTACTGTAAACAAACATCGAGAGTTAGACGGGATTTTTAAGCAAATTAAAAATTTAAATATGCAAGTGAAGCGAGTAAAAATTAAAGATATTGATAATGGAGCATCTCAGCAATTAGAAATGGTTATTTTAGCTCCGGAAGATTTATATACAACTGAGTTATATAGTTCTCTAAAAGAAATCGATCATGTTGTATCTGTTGAAGTGGAAAGTAGATAAAAAAGATTGAAAAGGGTGATGAAAATTCACTCTTTTTTTTATACATCAAAAAGCATTTTGCTATAATTATTTACATAGGGGGATGCAAATGATGGAGATACATATTCGAAGGGCAACGAAAAATGATATTGCAAGTATAGCAAAAGTGCATGTGGAAAGCTGGAAAACAACGTATAAAGGGATATTTGCTAACGAAATTTTAGAAAATATAACGTATGAACAACGAGAAAAGCTATGGGAAAGTATTTTTCAAAAAGAAGACGGGCATCAATATAGGTTTGTAGCAGAGACCTTAAATGGGGAGATTATCGGATTTATCGATGGTGGGACTGAAAGAACGGGGACATATAATTGTGATGGGGAATTATATGCAATATACATTTTACAAGAGTATCAAGGGATGAAGATAGGACAACGTTTATTTCAAGCTTTACTATCAGATTGTAAAAAAAGTAATATGCAATCTCTTTTAGTTTGGGTTGTCTCTAATAATCCTTCTAAAAAATTTTATGAAAAATATAATCCTGAAAAAATTGATACAAAATTTTTAGCAAGACTAAATATAGAAGAAATAGCATATGTGTGGCGAGATATGGATTGTTTATATAAAACATTATCAATTTAGGTTTAAATAATTATATTATGTAAACTAAACTTTCGGCTATTAAAAAATACGGATTTAATGTTGTAAAAAGACGAAAAGTTTAGTAATGAAGGTATTAACAAATAGAAAATTAGAAGTAGTAACTTCATAATGTGAAATGATGAAAGAGTCTCATTGCGAGACTCTTTTTTAAAAAAATGAATAACCAAAAATTACCAGGTATTTAATATCGGTTTTGATACAATTTAATATATATAAGGAGGTGATCGGTAATGGCTAGAAATCGTAACACTAATCAATTAGCATCAAATGGAGCACAAGCAGCTCTAGATCAAATGAAATATGAAATTGCACAAGAGTTTGGTGTACAACTTGGAGCTGATACTTCTTCACGTGCAAACGGTTCTGTAGGCGGTGAAATTACAAAACGCCTTGTAGCGATGGCAGAACAACAGCTTGGTGGCGGATATACTCGCTAAATGTAGAAGGTTATAGGAGAAAGGAAGGATTCTTCCTTTCTTTTTTATTTTCAATTAATTGGTATGGATATATTGTGAACTGGATTCAAAGAATAGAAGTAACGCTATGTTTTACCCAATTTCTTTTGTTGTGAATGGAAAGTAGTAAAGATGTAATAGCCCTGGTGGAATGTAAAATTAAGTTCCAGCAGGGCTATTATATGGTAAGAAATATATGATGAAAGGTTCCGAAATCAACATGTTAAAAAAAGAAAACTGTTGTTTAATTGCGCTTGCATCAGTTCCACTCGTTATGACATTAGGTAATTCAATGCTTATTCCAATTCTGCCAACCATTGAAAAAAAATTACATATTTCATCTTTCCAAGTATCCATGATTATTACAATTTATTCTATCATTGCGATTTTGCTTATACCAATTGCTGGTTATTTATCAGATAGATGGGGACGAAAGATGGTAATGGTTCCAAGTTTAGTAATTGCAGCTATTGGAGGAGCGATTACGGGCTGGGTATCATGGAAAGTTGATAATCCCTATGTTTGGATTCTTATCGGAAGGGCAATTCAAGGGATAGGAGCTGCTGGAGCTATGCCAGTTGTTATACCATGCGTTGGTGATTTGTACAAAGATGAAAAACAGGTTAGTGCCGGCTTAGGTATTATTGAGACGTCAAATACATTTGGAAAAGTATTGAGTCCTATTTTAGGATCTGCTCTTGCGGCCATTGTATGGTTCTTACCATTTTGGGCGATTCCAGTTTTATGTGTAATATCGATTGTTTTATTATTGGTGTTAGTAAAGGCGAAGAAACAAGAAGAACAAGCGCCTCCACTGAAAGAATTTGTTAAATCTATTATCTCTACGTTTCGAGAAAAGGGAAGATGGTTAATTGCCATTTTTATACTAGGTGCAATTATTATGCTTATTTTATTCGGAATCCTTTTTTATCTGTCGACTATACTGGAGTCGAAGTACGACATTCATGGTATATGGAAAGGGTGTGTACTTGCTATTCCTTTACTTGTACTATCACTTAGCTCATATATGGCTGGTAAGAAAATTGGAGATAAACAGGATGTTATGAAAAAGTGTATTTATATTGGGTTTTTATTGGCTGCTGCCTCTGTCGTATTACCTTTATTTATAAAAGGGATCTATTTGCTACTTCTTTGTCTTGTTATTATGGGGGTAGGTATTGGTATTGCGTTACCATGTTTAGATGCTCTTATTACTCAAGGAATTGAAAAAGAGCAGAGGGGCACAGTTACTTCATTTTATAGTTCAATGCGATTTATCGGTGTAGCAGCTGGACCACCCCTTTATTCTTTTTTTATGAAAGGGGCGGACCATGAAGTGTTTTATTTAACAAGTATCTTCGCTGCTATTGGTGCTGTCATAGCAATTATTTGGATTAAACCAGCAAAAGATAACATGGTGCAAAAACAAAAACCGGAACCAACTTCATAATTGGAAAGAGAATTGCATGATTTGTAATTAGCATGCAATTCTCTTTATCAGGCTATTTTCGGGCTGTCCATAAAGCCAGATTGGTGTGAGCTAATAATCAGTAGGACTGAGAAAAAAACCACTGAATAAAGTTTCACTTTATTCAGTTAGGAAAAAGCACTTGTTTTAACATATAAAGTGCGACGCCCCAGATGATTAGCCCTGAAAATTTATTTAATACTATGATCGTTTTTCCTGTTGAGTCTAGTCTTTTTAGAAATTTTCCAGCCATAGCTAAGCTTATAAACCAAATCCAAGAAACGATAATTGTTGCGAAAGTGAAAGCCCATTTCTCATTTCCTATGTACTGAATAGAGTTTGTTCCAATTACACCAATTGTATCTAAAATTGCGTGTGGATTTAGTAATGAAACTGATGCGGCGAAAATAACTTGCTTTTTTAAAGGCATGCTTTTTTCTTGTTGTACATCATTTGAAGGATTACTTTTCCAAATAACCCAGCCCATATACATAAGAAAGAAAAATCCAATCATATACAAGGTAGTTGTTAGCCAAGAAAAAGTAAGGAGTACAAGGGATACACCCTGTACAGCAATTAAAATTAATAATGTATCACATATAGATGCAGTTAAGACTACAGGAGCAGCGCGCCAAATATTTGGTTGACTGGCGCCTTGGTTAAAGACGAAAACATTTTGGACACCTAATGGGATGATAAGGCCAAATGCAAGGATGATACCGTGAATAATTGCTTCACTCATTATATTACCTCCTACTTAGTGTAATTAATTATGATAGTGTATATTGTATAGAGGAAATGAGAAATTGTATCCATCCATATGGTTGGATAGTCGACCAACCAAAATGAATGTGGGGTGATAGGATGGAAAGATTAGAATGGAAACCTAATATGTCTTCGTCTATTCCACTATATAAACAAATAGAAACATACATAAAGGGAAGAATTGTTAATGGGGAATGGACAGTTGGAACGAAATTACCTTCACAAAGAGCTTTGGCACAAACATTTGAAGTGAATCGAAGTACAATTGTAATGGCGTTCGATGAATTAGTAGCAAAAGGTTATATTGAGGGGAACGGTCGGAAGGGAACAATTGTTATAAATAATAGCGAGAATACTTCAACATATGCCCCGCCACCTAATTGGCAATCTTATGTAGAAACAGGACTTCATTACCCGAATCTTCCTGCTATACAAGAGATTAACCAAGCTGAATTTTATCCCAATGTAATTCGATTAGGAACTGGTGAGCTTTCACCGAGTCTTTTACCTGAGGAAAAAATGAAGAGAATTATTAATAAGTGTATGAAGACAAATGTTCCACTTGGGTATGAAGAACCGAAAGGAAATCGCCATCTAAGAGAAAAAATTGCGGAATATTTAAAAGGGCATGGTGTTTATGTATCCCCTGACTCTATTTTAATTGTTTCAGGGGCAATTCAAGCACTGCAGCTTATTTCCATGGGGCTACTTCCAAAAGGAGCATCAATTCTATTAGAAAAACCATCATATTTATATTCTATTAATGTTTTTCAATCAACAGGAATGCGCTTGATAGGAATGCCAATGGATGAGAATGGTATAAACACTTCATATATTACACAATATATGAAGCAATTTAATGCATCGATTTTATATACAATTCCGTCTTTTCATAATCCGACGAACTTTAGTATGAATGCTAAGAAGAGGAAAGAAGTGATGGGTATATGTAATGAAATTGGATTACCTATTATTGAGGATGCAGTGTATCAAGATTTATGGTTCGATGCACCAGTTCCAAAGCCTTTAAAGGCGTATGATAAAAACGGGATAGTATTACATATAGGGAGCATGTCCAAAGTTATAAGTCCTGGTTTAAGAATTGGCTGGATTGTTGGGGCTGAACCAGTTATTCAAAGATTAGCAGATATAAAAATGCAAACAGATTATGGTTCAAGTTCTATATCCCAGCAAATTGCAGCAGAGTGGTTTACAGATGGTTTGTATGATGAACATTTACAGTTAATCAGAAGTGAATTAAAAAAACGTAGAGATTTTATGATAAGTATGTTAGAAAAGTATTGCAGTGAAATTGCAACTTGGCATGAGCCAGCAGGGAGCTTTTATATTTGGTTACATATGAATCTACCTTTTTCGAATCGTAGTGTATTTGAAAAAGCTTTGCAAGAAAAGGTGTTATTAAACCCAGGTACTTTGTATGATAGAAGTGCGAACCAATTTTTACGACTTTCGTATTCTTATGCAACTTTAGAAGAAATTGAAATTGGGATAAAAAAGGTAGCGCAATTAATAAAGTGAAACTTTAATCAATATGATTTTTGATCATCCACACTGGTTATTAGCCCGCAAATAGCGGGATAAAAAGGTAAAAGGAGAAAAGGATGAAACAATATGTGATTTGTCAAATTATTGACGGAGATAAATATTTAGCAGCTTATGCAGAGACGAAGCAGGACGCGATTGAAAAAGCTGAATTGTTAGGATTAAGAACAGGAAATCGTTACGTAGTAATTACCGCGGAAGAAGCAAAAGGGTTAACTTATCCTTAAACGATGTGTGGAAGTATGCAGAAAGTAAATAAGCCTAATAACATACTAAATTATTAGGCTTATTTATATTTAGAGTATCGATCTCTCTTTAATGAAAAAAATAATATTATGAGTCGAGCTGACGGAAAAATCGATTTGTTTTTTGATCCTGATTTCCGTTTCTATATTTATCAACATATTGCCTGAAATTCCAAGATTGTAAAAAATTATTAGCGGCGTTATAACCAGAGTTATAGAGCCATTCTTTCTCTTCTTTAGTTAAATGAAAATTAGTACTTGTAATGGTTCCTGTTGGAATTGTAATAGTTCTTGCCTTTGATTCTTTATCTAAATGACGTAAATCATGAGCTTGCATCATCGTTTTAAATAAGCCTTTGAACATGGAGATAGGATCTTCATAGTGGGCGGGATCAGCTTGAATTTCATCTTTCACGAAATGAAATCCAAAGGTAGGCCAGCGAGGCGAGGAAGGTGAATCGAAAATCCAAATTGGATAATTACTTAAAATACCTCCGTCAACCATATAACAAGGCTGTTTCCATTTTGGTGTTCGCCATTTCACTGGTTCGAAGAGGAACGGAATGGTTCCACTCATTCGTACTGCTTTAGCGATAGAGAAGCGATAATTCGAAAATCCGTAGCTTGGTAAATCATCAGGGAAGACAACCATTTTACCATTGCTTATATCTGAAGCGATAATTTTGAGTTTATTCAAATCAGGTAAGTCTGTAAATAGATGAATTCCTTTTTTTTTAAGCAGGTCTTCGAGCCATTCTTCGAGAAATGCATTTGAATAAATACCTAGAGTAGACCATGCACTTAATCCTTTACCGATAAAGGGAATTCTATCAAGAAAAGTCTTCTTAGTAAATTTGTTATAATCAATGTCAGTTATAATCGTTTTTAATTCGGAACAGGAGTATCCTGCTGCTAGAAGTGCTGCGATAATAGCACCAGCTGATGTCCCTGCTAAACGTTCCCACTCATAACCTTTTTCGGCTAACGCACAAATTGCTCCTACATGTGCAATTCCGCGTACACCGCCTCCTTCGAAAACACCATCAATCTTCATAAACATACTCCCTTTCGGATAATAAAGTGAAACTTTAATCAGTGGGGGGTATTCCACGCTGATTATTAGCCCTCACCAATCGAGCTTTTATGGGCAGCCCGCCTCCCACCTAACTTCTTTTTTTACAGCCGAATTTTGAGGTGGGAGTCTTACTGCCCGCAAATAGCGGGATAAATTCTGAAATGGCAAAAAAGCACGTATTGTACGTGCTTTTTTACAATAGTTTTTAAGTTTACTAGCAGCCTACAAAGCCGCCCCAACAGCTAGCTCCGATGATGATTAGAAGGATAAATAAAACGATTAATAAAGCGAAACCTCCATAACCACATCCACCGCAACTACCGCCGTAACCGCCGCCGTAACCGCCACAACTACCGCCGTAACCGTAACCACCGTAACCCATGTGGAATTCCTCCTTATATTAAAAGTGAAAATGAACGAGGGAAAGTATACTGTAAGAAATTATGAGATATCATGTTTGTAGGAACAATGTATACTATGCTCTTTTAAACTTGTTCGCGTACGAGGGATGAGCCCGTTTTTTTGAGAGCTTGTTGAATTTACAATGAATGGAGTATAATCTTTGTGCTATGATACAAATAAGTATGTAAATGTAAGGAGAATTTATGAAGCAGAAAATTGAAGTATTAATTGATAAATATGAACTAGCGCATTTGAAACAGGAGCTTGTAAATACTATATTTCCTTGTATAAAAGTTGTGCCAAATCAACAGGAAACAATTGCGATAGGTAGTTCGAAGATGGGCGGAGTTCCTGATTTGCCGGATGCATTTGAATATCCAACATACAAAGGGAATCCATTACGCTTTATCGCACAATTTAATTTAAGTGATTTACAAAACGTTGGCATGGATCATAATCTTCCTAAGACAGGGATGTTATATTTCTTTAGTATTGAAAATTATTTTGAAGAAGCTGTGAATCCAAGTGAAGCTGGGCGTGTACTTTATTATGATATTCCCGCAGAGCAATTACGAAGAGCAGATGAAGATCAGGTGCAATTTACTCAATGTACAATTTCATTTGAACTTACGTATAAATTACCGGAGCTTTTCATTGAAGATGAGGCGGATTCAGATCGTTTCTTGCAATTACTTGAAGAGCTAATCCCAGACAACTATGATAATCATCAAATGTTTGGAGAACCATTCTCCGTACAAGAAGAAGTATTGTACGAGATCGGACAATATATGGGGATAGATCCGCAGCATATGACGCTTTTATTCCAAATTGATTCTGATTATAAAAATTGTAATATGGTTTGGGGAGAATTAGGAATGCTTTATTTCTGTATTGGAAATGAAGATTTGAAGAATCGACGTTTTGAAAATACATGTTGTGTGTTACAAACTTGCTAAAGAAGGGGTTGTTCTTTTTCTAAAAGAACAACTTTTTTCATAATGTTTATTAATAAATATGCATAATCTCATATGACCTTTTCTGAAAAGTATTGTATACTCTGAAAATATACGATGCTTTTTTTCGTATATTTATAGAATGTAAGGAGTGACGAGATGAGAAAGACAAATAAGTATGTGACGGCTGTCGCACTTTGTTCAACAATTGTAATGGGTGGCTTACATGCGTCGTCTGTATCTTACGCAGCTACTACATCGACTGTAGTGACTACACAATCAGATGCTAAATTATTGGATGATTTTCGAAAAGAATTAAAAAAACACATTGATAATCGAGATGAAAATATTACAATTGCATATAAAACGAAAGATAGAAATGCTAGAGATGTTATGGATCAATTATATAAAGAGTATAGTAAAATTGTAGATGCTGATGAATATGTAAAATATAATGTAGCGTCTACTAAATATTCTATAAAAGGGATGCCAGGGAATTATACGTTCACATTACAAGTGGAGTATCGTGAATCAAAAGAGCAAACACAATATGTAAAGTCTCAGTCGAAAGCAATTGTGAATTCTATCATTAAACAAGGCATGGATGAACATGAAAAAGTGAAAGCTATTCATGATTATGTTGTGAAACATGTATCCTATGATACGTCTTATCAAGCATATACAGCATATGAAGCGTTAGCGAATCGTTCTGCAGTTTGCCAAGGATATACATTGTTAACATATCAATTACTAAAAGAAGCAGGTATTCAATCTCATATTGTAACTGGAAAAGGAAATGGACAAGCTCACGCATGGAATTTAGTAAACATTGATAACAAGTGGTACCACCTTGATACTACGTTTGATGATCCTGTACCTGATAAAGCTGGGCGTGTAACATATTCATATTTTAATATGTCTGATGACCAATTAAGCAAAGACCATGAATGGGATCGAAGTAAATACCCAGCAGCAACTACAAGTTACTTCAACGAATTAACAAACAAAATAAAAGCCGGTAGTTCAAAAACTGCTGTATATGAACAGATGTTAAAAGAAACAAATTTAAAGTACTTGTCTGCACAATATGGAGCAGAAAATTACAATGAATTTAAGAAAAAATTACAGCAACAATTTGCTTCCAAGCCAGAAAAAGTAGAAGTGCGATATAAACAGTCAATGGATGGAACAATGCAAGATATAAAGAAAGTACTAGATGAAATAACTTGGCCAAAAGGTGCAAAGCGTGTATCTTATCAAGTGGCACCATATAGTGCAATGGCGGGTTATTCATTAGCGACAATTACATTTACGTATTAATTAATGAAGAAGAGCATCTGTAAAAGGTGCTCTTTTTATATTTATTGATTATTCTATGAAGATTTAGAATTATGTGATAAAATCAAAAAGGAGAGGATGTGAAGGCTGAATGAACTTGTTCGAAAGTAATATATTTACATTGATATATACTTGTCTAGTAATCGGACTTATCGTTTTGTTTTTCATATCATTTACTTTGTTTATCAAAAAAATATTGCAAAACACCGCTGTAAAAAAACAGCATGTTATCAATATGAATCAGAAGCTAAATCGAATTATTGAATTGCTAGAAACAAATAAGAAATAACGATAGAAGAAGTATGAAAAGGGGAAGAGAATGGCCGATTATATAAAAGAATTACGTGAAAAAGTAGGGCATGATTATGTTTTCTTAAACTTTGCGGGTGGTTGTGTATTTAATAAAGAGGGAGAAGTATTACTGCAAAAAAGAGGAGACTTTAATGCTTGGGGCTTTCCAGGTGGCGCAATGGAGATAGGAGAGTCGGCTGCGGAAACTGCGATTCGAGAAATTAAAGAAGAAACCGGGTATGATGTAGAAATAAATGAGCTTATTGGAGTGTACACGAAATATTTTCAAACATATCCGAATGGTGATCAAGCCCAGTCAATTGTGATATTCTTTAAGTTTTCAATCGTTGGAGGGAGCAAAAAAATAGACGGAAATGAAACGTTAGATTTGAAGTTTTTCCCGTTAGACGAAATGCCGCCATTATTTAATAAGCAACATGAAGATTGCTTACAGGATTTATTAGAGAAAAGAGTAGGTGTATATCGTTAACATATAAAAAAGAAGCTAAATGAGATTAGCTTCTTTTTTGTGTTCTATTTCCACCAATCATCAAACATTGACGCTGGTACTTGTCTTTTATGCTCACTCACTGTGTAACGTTTTTCAATTTTCTCTGCAACGTCAGCTGGAACTGATTTACCTTCTAAATAATCATCTAATTGATCGTAAGTAATGCCTAATTCTGTTTCATCAGCTTGACCTGGTTTTTCATCTAATAAATCAGCTGTTGGCATTTTTAAATAAAGTCGCTCGTCTGCACCTAATTCTTGTAGTAAAGCACGTCCTTGGCGTTTCGTTAATCCCGTTAATGGTAATAAGTCTGCACCACCATCTCCGAATTTTGTAAAGAATCCTGTTACAGCTTCTGCAGCGTGATCAGTTCCGATAACAAGTAATCCTTGTTGTCCGCCGATAGCATATTGTGTAACCATGCGAATACGTGCTTTTACATTACCTTTATTGAAATCTGTTAATGAATCTCCTAATAAGTTTTCGTACTGATTTGAAAAAGCATCAACAGTTGAAGCGATATCAAAAGCAACAGATTGATCAGCTTGAATAAATTGTAATGCTAATTGTGCGTCATCTTCATCCTTTTGTACTTTGTACGGAAGACGTACGGAGATAAACGTTGCGTTTCCACCTTCCTTACGAATTTCTTCAACTGCAAGCTGAGCTAAACGTCCTGCTAATGTAGAGTCTTGTCCGCCGCTAATTCCAAGTACAAATCCTTTTGCACCTGTTTTTCTTACATAATCTTTTAAGAAATCAATTCGTTTACGAATTTCTACTTTCGGATCAATTACAGGTTGAACGTGTAATGCTTTCATAATTTGTTCTTGTAATGTCATTATGTTTTCCTCCTATTCATATTAAAACGGTTAATAAGTTTATATGTATATTGGTACATACTTCTATCCTTTATTATTTCGCAAAACTAACGAATATACAATAGGATGCGTGTATGAATATGAATGTAGTAATTATAAGTAAACTTTTTTGTATAAGCAATTTTTTTAAACCTTTCAATAATGTAAGGTTTTTGTCATTTGAATCGATGGAAGATATTTCCGAACTTTACTAATATAAAAACATAGTTAGTAGAAGGGCGGAGAAGTAGTATGAATATTAGAGAACTCGCATTTCGAAATGTGACACGAAATAGACGGACATACTCGGCTTATTTTTTTAGTAGTGCATTTGCAATTATGGCTTTTTTTGTTTATTCATTTTTTGCATTTCATCCAGCATTAAGTGCAGGGACATTAGGACAATATGTATTTGTAAGTATGTCTTTTGCACAGTCTATTATTTACTTATTTACATTTTTCTTCATTTTATATTCTATGGGAATGTTTTTAAAAACGAGAAAGCGTGAGCTAGGGATATTAATGATGCTTGGAATGACGAAATATCAATTAAAGCGACTTATCTTTTTTGAAAATATCATGATTGGTATCGGGGCAATTATTATAGGTATTCTTTCAGGTATGTTGTTTTCAGGTATATTAATTTTTGTAGCTCCATTGTTATTAAAATTAGATATTTCTTTATCTTATTACATACCGAAATCAGCGATTGCTGTAACGAGTGTTATGTTTTTCGTATTATTTATTATCATTTCATTGTTTAGTGCAGGAATGGTTCGTAAAAATAAAATTATGCAATTGTTTAGAGGATCAGCAGAGGCGAAGCCAGAACCGAAAGCATCTATTATTTCTTCTATATTAGCGGTAGTACTACTGGGCGCAGGGTATGTAGGAGCTCTTATGTCACATGGTGCAATGGTATTTATTATGATGATACCTGTCACAACGGTAGTCATTATTGGTACGTATTTACTGTATAAGCAGTTAAGCGTTTTTATTATTCGATTATGTAAAAAAAGTAAACGTTTCTACTGGACAAGAACAAATATTATTACTTTATCAGATTTAGCATACCGTATGAGAGATAACGCGAGAATGTTCTTTATTGTAACGATTATTTCAACGGTAGCATTTTCAGCAATTGGTACATTGGTTGGATTTGCTTCAATGACGAAAGAAATTATGAACAGACCAATTTCGTTTCACTATCATTCTAAGCAAGGAAATAGTAATGAATCACAGCATCTGAAAATCATTGACGAAGGATTAAAGAAACATAATATAGCAGCTTCAAAAATAAATATTTCATCGAAGAAAACTGAGGAGCAGTCGTTAAGAAGCGCCATTTTTATAAAAGAAGCTGATTATGAGGAATATGCGAAGTTAACTGGAGAACCGTTCAATACATTATCAGGTAAAGAAGCTTTATTTTTATCAGCAGAAATACCAGGACCACCGATAAAAGAAAGAAAAGAAATTTCTTTATCAAATATTAATGAGACTTTAAAAGTGAAAAAAATTAATACTTCTTCACTAAGTAAAATACTTATGGGTAATGTGTATGTGATTTCTAACAATCAATATGATTTATTACAAGATGGATTTACAGAAGTAAAAGATTATATGTATAAAACGAAAGGAACGAAAGATGAAATTGAGATTGGTAAAGAGCTTACGCATCAGCTTAAGCCTTATCAAGAATATTCAACGTTTAGTGCAGAAGAGTACGATCAAAATCAAAGTTTACAAATTGCGGGGCCAATTTTATTTGTAGGTTTCTTTATTGGCATTGTATTTTTCGTTTGTGCAGGAAGTTTTCTATACTTCCGATTATTTTCTGATTTAGAAGATGATGCTCGTTTATTTGAAATGATTCGAAAAGTTGGATTAACAAGAGGAGAATTATCGAAAGTAGTTACAATTCGCTTAGCGCTTTTATTCTTCGTTCCAATTGGGGTTGCAACATTACATGGGGCAGTAGCATTAACGGCATTAGGACAAATGTTTGAGTACTCACTTTTTAAAGAGAATATGGTTGTGTTAAGTATTTTCATAGGTATCCAAGCAATATACTTCATACTTATACGATCTCGTTATTTAAAACAATTGAAAGAAAGATTGAATATTCGTTGAATGTGTTTTTTTAACTTTTGTACTATATTTTCTAAAAAGAGGCAGCCATTACCAAATATATAGTGATAAAATGAAAATAGCGAGGTGAAAAAATTAATAGAGAGTAAGGGGGGAGTAACATGAAAGCAACAGGAATTATTCGAAAAGTAGATGAATTGGGACGGATAGTTATTCCTAAAGAATTACGAGATGTATTAGGAATACAAATTAAATCACCACTTGAAATTTTCGTAGAAGAAGACAAAGTCATCTTACAAAAATATCAACCTTACAATGCTTGTCAAATAACAGGTGATGTTTCAGAACAAAATATTTCATTAGCAAATGGAAACATTACTGTTAGTATAGAAGGAGCAAAACATGTAATAAAAGAAATTGAGCAGTTTTTGGACAAGAGTGAGATTTAGTATTAATTTATATTATTCTTTTGAAAAACTGAAAAGTAAAAGGACCATTTAATAGGTCCTTTTATTTTGTTTATTGAGAAATATTTGAAAGGAAGGAAAATGGAGCGAATAAAACGAATATTAAATCTAAATTAGTGTTCTGAAATGAAAATAATACATTTTCAGGAGGGATTACGATGAACAGTAGTACAGCAAATAAACAAAAAGGTATTAAATTAATTCCGTTTACCGTAAATAAAGTGGTTGAACAAGTAAACGAAATTCCACCAGGCGTACAACTGATTCACGCTCCGGAAGTATGGGAAAAGAGTGTAAAAGGGAAAGACATTGTCGTTGCCGTTTTAGATACAGGTTGTGATATAAATCATATAGATTTAAAGGATCGTATTATTGGTGGAAGAAATTTCACAAAAGATTATGAAGGGGATCAAAATACTTATCTTGATAATAATGGGCATGGTACTCATGTAGCGGGTACAATTGCAGCCACTGAAAATGGAGTAGGTGTTTTAGGTGTAGCACCACTTGCTAAATTGTTAGTATTAAAAGTATTAGCAGGAGACGGTTCTGGAAGTTATGAGCAAATTATTGAGGCGATTCATTATGCAGTGAATTGGAGGGGGCCGAATAAAGAGAAAGTGAGAATTATTTCAATGTCCCTTGGTGGTCCGCAAGATGTACCAGAGTTACATGAAGCTATTCAAAATGCAGTAAAGCAGGACGTACTTGTCGTATGCGCTGCAGGAAATGATGGAGATTGTAATGATGATACTGAAGAATTAGATTTTCCAGGTGCGTATTCTGAAGTAATTGAAGTAGGTGCTGTTAATTTAGAGAGAAAAATTTCATGCTTTAGTAATTCAAATCAAGAAATTGATTTAGTAGCGCCAGGAGATGGAATACTATCTACGTATCCAGAGGGGAAATATGCGGTATTAAGTGGTACTTCAATGGCGACGCCGCATGTCGCTGGGGCGTTAGCACTTCTTATTAAGCAGTGCGAGAGAGAATATGGTAGAAAGCTATCAGAGCCAGAAATATATGCGCAACTTATTAAAAGAACCGTGCCTTTAGGGTATGAGCGTACATCTGAAGGAAATGGATTAATAGATTTGCTAAAAGAATAGGAAATACTAAAAAACATCTCATATTCATATGAGATGTTTTTTAGTATGGTTCTGTCGCATGTAATAAACTGTGTAACCGAGCATTTTAAGTCTTCTTCACGAAATGTTTTGACACAGCTACAATCATTCTTTCTTTCTGAAGTAGAAGCTATGCTGCGTATAATTAAAAAAGAAGAGCTTGATTTACGGGACCAGTCTGTCCAAAATTAGAAAGAATTCATCCATCAATTATTACGTATACGTTGTTCAGTAGCAATATCGAAAAAGTGTGCTTTCGCTAAACTAAAAGCTAATTGAAGTGTATCGTTAGTTTTAATCTCGGAACGGGCGTTAATTCGCGCAATAAAGTTTTGATTCGAAAGTTTTCCATGAATCATCGTTTCAGCACCTAATAATTCAGCAACTTCTACTGTAATTTCGACAGTGGATTCAGGAGAAGATTGAAGAACAATTGGTTCATCATGAATGTCTTCAGGACGAATACCGAGTATGATTGCTTTTCCATTATACCCCTGTTTGTTTAATGTTTTTAGTAGACCATCTGGTACTTTGAAGCGAATATTTTCGATATGAAAATATTTATCTTGTAAAGTTCCAGTAAAGAAATTCATAGCTGGAGAACCAATGAATCCGCCAACAAAAATGTTTTCAGGATTATCATATACTTCTTTTGGAGTCCCCACTTGCTGAATGAGCCCATCTTTCATAACAACCAGGCGTGATGCCATTGTCATTGCTTCTGTTTGATCATGTGTCACATATATAGTGGTCGTATTTAAACGACGATGCAGTTTAGAGATTTCTGAACGCATACTTACGCGTAATTTTGCGTCTAAATTCGATAGAGGTTCGTCCATTAAAAATACTTTTGCATCACGGACGATAGCTCTTCCTAGTGCAACTCGTTGGCGTTGTCCACCTGATAATGCCTTTGGTTTTCGTTTTAAGTAATCTTCAAGCCCTAAGATTTTCGCCGTCTCCGTTACTCGGCGATTGATTTCCTCTTTTGGAAGTTTGCGTAGTTTCAAGCCAAACGCGATATTATCATAAACAGTCATATGCGGATATAGTGCGTAATTTTGAAATACCATCGCAATATTGCGATCTTTTGGAGCGACATTATTCATACGCTCTCCATCAATATAAAGCGAACCATCGGAAATGTCTTCTAGACCTGCAATCATACGTAGAGTGGTTGATTTTCCACATCCAGAAGGACCGACAAATACGATAAACTCTTTATCTTCAATATGTAAATTAAAGTCAGAAACAGCAGTGGTCTTATTATCATAAACTTTAAAAATATGATCTAATACAAGTTCTGTCATGATTACTCACTCCTCTTTATAATTAATTGAATTATAAGATTATTTAAGGCGTAGGTAAATTGGCAGGGTGCACAAAAGAATGAGAGGTTTTTATGCAGGTTTACGAAATATCCAATGAAAGAAAAGCCATATAAACTGTTACTGCACCTTCAAAAGTTTTTATATTAATTCCTGTCTTTTCAATGAATTTATCAATTCGATATTGTAAAGTATTACGATGTAAATATAATTGTTTAGCTGCAAGTGATACATTTAAATTACATTGGAAGAATACTTTAACACTATCTATTAGTTCCTTGTTATTAGAAATGTGTGCTAATAATTGATTCGTGTATTTTTCTCTTTCTTCTTTCGGTAATGAGATCATTAATTGATAAGGGAGTAGTTGTTCAATGTGTATAATTTTTTGCGATAAATAGGGAGAAAGAACAGAAAATAAATTTCGCTCCCATTGATATAGTCGAGCAATTTCATTTGTTTGTGTATAGTGTCTTCCCATAAAAAAGGATAGAGATATAAAAAAATCTGTTTCTAGTGTATCAAGGGCTGCTTGCAATACAGACTCCGGTACATTTTCTTCTAGGATGAGGGTGCCAGTTTGCGAAGTTTCCCATATTGTTGTAGTGGTGACAGGAAACATAGACTGTAAAGCGTATTGAAATTCTTCTCTTTCTACTATAGTGCGCGTTGTGAAGAAATGTAAAAAACGAACCGATACTATAGGGATGTTCTTATTTTTATATAATACTTCATACCATGATTTTTCTTTTTCTGTTTCATAAAATGTATCAGTATGAATAGGTGTTAAGATAGATGAAAGCAATAGATGTTCCTTTTTATGTAATCGAGTTTTTCGAATCCCTACTTTATGTTCTTCAACTAAAAACCAGCTATAATCCTCAGACAACACGGCTTCATTAATCTTTATATCTTTCCCATAATATGATTTTAATTTTTGAATCATAGGAACACGCCCTTTCATATGAATTAGGCTTCATTTTTCGCTATTCGTAGGACAAGGTAAACTAAAAACTTGAGGGGAGGATTTCTTTATCTTATATTAATGATTAATCTTCATCAATCCGATTTTAATAGAAAGAATATATTTTATAAAAAAATGTTTCTTTGCTTATTAATAAAACCATATAAACCATTACGGTCCACTTTTACTAAAGCTAATCCTTCACTGAACCCAGATATACTATGAAAACGCGAACAGTTTAAAACATATTCTCCATTAGTATCGATAAAATATCTTTCAGTAATTTGCGTAAAATCGCTTCTAAAAACCAGATCCATTAAAGTTCTTGTCTCGAGTAAACACTCATTATTTTTATTAACTCCTTTGATGGCACTCACTACCCCAATAGCAATGAGATTAATTCAATTATAGTTGAAGAGGCTGAATGTTTCTTCAGTAAATTTTTGTTTTTAGTTTACTGAATTAATTGATTTATTCACTGGGCTTTTTTCGCTCTTTTTATCGTAATAAAAAATGAGTGAATGTTAATAGTTATTAAAATCTTCGGATCCTTGAATTTCAATATGGGTGAATAGTGGTAAAAATAAATTGAAAATTACAAAAATAACATTGCACTTATTTTTTGCCCCTGATATATTATATTTAAGTGAAAATTCACTAAATTATTAATTTTATTTACTAAAAAAGAAAAAGAGGTAATCATATTGGTAACATTAAATGAAATTGCCAAAAAGGCACAGATATCAAAAACAACTGTATCAAGAGTGTTAAATGAGGATCAAACTTTATCCGTTACAGAAGAGACTCGGAAAAAAATTCTTCAGGCTGCAGAAGAGTTAGATTACATACCTAAAAAGCAACGAAATATAGGAAAAAAAATTACCAATCCTAAGCAGTACGGAAAAATTGGGCTTTTGATGTATCTTTCTCAGGAATCGGAATTTGATGATCCGTATTTTTTGGCCATTCGTAATGGAATTGAAAAGAGGATGATTGAATTGGGAATTGAACTATCGAAAGTGTTGAGACCTCCTTTCAATAAAAAGGATTTAGAAGGATTGGATGGATTAATAATAGTAGGAGTCATAGGTCAAGAAGAGGTGGAAAATCAAGTAAAGCAAGTACAACATTTAGTGTTTGTCGATGTATCTCCTGACGAACAACTATATGATTCAGTGGTGATAGATTGTGAAAAAGCTACTGAAAAGGTTATTCAATACTTATTGGATTTAGGACACAAAAAAATCGGTTATATTGGTGGTCAATCATATACCATTGGTGGATTATCTGGAAAATTAGAGATTCATGATGTACGAAAAAAAACATATGAAAAAATGCTAACGAAACAGGGATTATATAACCCGGAATATACTTATATTGGAAAATGGACAACGAAAGATGGCTTAACGCTAATGGAGGAAGCGATCCATTCAGGGAATCTCCCTACCGCCTTTTTCATTGGAAGTGACCCTATGGCCATTGGTGCTTTGAAAGCTTTAACGGATTCAGGATTAAAAGTTCCTGATGATATCGCAATCTTTGGATTTGATGGGATTGAATTATGCGAATTTGTTACTCCTCCATTATCCACTGTAAAAGTTCATACCGAGGAGATGGGGAAAGTAGCAGTAAATCTTCTAGTTGAACGCATTGATGGGAGAACACTGCCATTAAAAGTGGTGGTTCCGACTAGTTTGATTATTAGAAAAAGTTGTGGAGGTGAGGGGATTTAAAAAAATTTAAGAAAAAATGAAAACGCATTCTTAAATTTAGGTCTAAAGATTGTTTTACAAAAGACAAAATTGATCTTCAAAAAATGATAGGGGGATTTATGTTGAAAAAAAGAATATCGTTATTATTAATTGTAGCTATTTCTTTGGCAATGGTGCTTTCTGCTTGCGTGAACAGTGAGAAATCTTCTAGTCAAGGTAAAAGTGGGGAGAAAGTATTACGCTTTGCTACATGGGATACTGGAGAGAGTCTCAAATACCAACAAGATATTGCGAAAAAGTTTGAAAAGGCGAATCCAGGAGTGAAAGTGCAAGTTGAAGCATATGCTGACGGGTTTGAGGATAAGCTGGCTGCTTCTTTCGGAGCAAAAAATCCCCCTGATGTCATGTATATGTGGAAATATCCAGATTACTATAAATCTCTGGAGCCACTTGATGACTACGTAAATAAAGACACTAGTTTTAAAAATACTTTTGATGATTTTTATACAAATATTAAAAACTATCACAAATTTAAAGATACTACCTATGGATTTCCAGTTGGTTTTACCACTCGCGTCATTTACTACAATAAAAAACTTTTCCAAGAAGCAGGGGTACCTCTTCCGACTTCTGGTTGGACTTGGGAGCAGTTCAGTGATGCAGCGAAAAAGTTATCCAATCCTGAAAAGAAACAATATGGGTTTGTTCTCTCTTCCAAAAATAATTCATATGCATTCCAAGAATATGTATGGAGTAATGGGAGTAGTTTCATTAGTCCTGATGGCAAAAAGGTAGATGGATATATGAATAGTTCAAAAACACAAGAAATCCTTAAAGACTTTAAACATATGATTGATGAAAATAGTGCTATTGTGTCTGATAAAGTCACTGAAAGTTTCAAATCAGGGAAAATCGCTATGATCGAGAACGGCATTTGGCCTTTAGAAGATTTTAAAAAGGCTGGCATGGATTTTGGAACTGCAGAAATTCCGTCCTTTCATGGACAACCTTCAAAGGGTGTTATCCATTCTGCAGGAATTGCAATGGCCAAAGACTCTAAAGAAAAAGACATAGCTTGGAAATTTATCAAATACTTTGTATCAGCAGAAGCAGCAAAAATGAGAAAGACTGATATGCCAGTACTTAAGAGTGTGGTTTCCGAACAAAGTCATAAAAATGATCAGTTATTAAGTACATTCTATTCTATGCTTGAAAGATCATCAGATACTCCAGGCTTTTTACTTACAAACAAATGGACAGAAGTTGACAAAAAACTAGATTATGCAATTAGCAGTGTATTATTAGGGCAAAATTCAGCAGATAAAGCCTTGAATGAAGCGGTTAAATTAACAGAGCCTGCATTGGAAAAATAGTTTAAGAGAAAGAAGGGGATCATTTCATGAGTATAAAAACTGAAAATAAAATAACTCAAACGGTTCCCGAACGACCCATATCCATTCTATCAAAGATTAGATGGGGAGACCTTACTCCCTTTCTATTCATTTCTCCTTGGATCATAGGTTTCTTATGTTTTACGTTCGGACCTTTGATTTTTTCTCTTATCATAAGCTTTTTTGATTGGCCTATTGTTGGAACCCCAACATTTATTGGTTTCAAAAATTATGTTGATATGTTTACAAATGATCCAGTTTTTTGGCAATCTTTAGGAGTTACCTTTAAGTTTGCTGCTATTTTAGTACCGTTAAACATCGGTATTGCTCTCCTGCTAGCTATATTATTAAATCAAAAAGTAAAATGGCTTTCAGGCTATAGAACGATATTCTATCTTCCGACGGTTGTTTCGGGAGTAGCCCTTTCAATGATTTGGTCATGGATGTACGATGGAGAATACGGTTTACTAAACTATCTACTATCATTAATAGGCATTAATGGACCAAACTGGCTAAATGATCCAACCTGGTCACTTTTTGCCATCGTGTTTGCAGGTATTTGGGGGCAAGGGACTATGATGCTGATATTCTTAGCCGGTTTAAAAAATATACCGAAAGACCTATATGAAGCTGCAGATATAGATGGTGCAAGTAAATGGCAAAAGTTCAGTAAAATAACACTTCCGATGCTGAGTCCAACCATTCTGTTTAATGTCATTACTGCTATCATTTCAGCATTTCAACAGTTAACACTCGCGCTTGTTCTAACAGGTGGAGGGCCTTTAAGAAAGACGTATTTCTATGCGATGTATGTTTATGAAAATGCTTTCAAGTATTTTAAAATGGGTTATGCATCCGCAAATGCTTGGTTTATGTTCTTAATTATTTTGGCTCTGACATTACTGGTTTTCAAATCGTCTAATACTTGGGTTTACTATGAAAATGAAATGAAAAAGAAACAAAAATAGGAAAGGAGGAATATGATGATTACGAGAAGTATAACAACGAAGGTTATTGTACATACAATACTGATTATTTTTTGTTTATTTTTTATCGCACCATTTCTTTGGATGTTCATTACAGCTGTAAAAACCCCTGCTGAGACATTTGTTTTTCCCCCGAAACTAATTCCGTCTCAGTTTGAATTTAGTAATTTTTATAAAGCCTGGACTGTTTTACCTTTTACAACATTTCTGACAAATTCTTTGATTGTTACAGGATTAGGCATCATCGGACAACTATTATCATCTTCTTTAGTAGCTTATGGATTTGCCAGATTCAATTTTAAAGGAAGGGACATTCTTTTTCTAATTTTACTAGCAGGAATGATGATTCCCTGGGATGTAACTGCAATTCCCTTATATATGGAATTTAATCAGTTGGGCTGGATTAATACTTTAAAACCACTGATTGTTCCTAACTTTTTTGGATCACCCTATTTCATTTTTTTACTTCGCCAATTTTTATTAGGAGTTCCGAAAGAAATGGAAGAAGCAGCGATCATAGACGGGGCGAACCATTTTCAAATTTTTTCTCGGATATTCATTCCGTTAATGGCTCCAGTATTGGTGGTTGTTGGTGTGTTTCAAATGTTAGGCTCATGGAATGATTATTTAGGACCATTAATTTTTCTGAACGATCAAACTAAATACACTTTAACGTTGGGACTCATGCAATTCAAAGGGATGTTTGGAGTTGATATGACTTCTATCATGGCTTCGACTCTATTAATTTGTATTCCTCCCATTGTAGTATTTTTTATAGCACAGCGCTTTATCCTGGATGGCGTTCAAAATACAGGTATCAAATAATGTTTATTTCCTACCTGATCAAGGAAGACAGAAAGGAGGAAGTGGGCCGTGATCGCAAGGATTTATCATTTATTAGAATGGATTATGAAATTGTTATGTCTTAATTTATTGTGGATTGGATTTACATTGATTGGTTTTGGGGTGTTTGGATTATTCCCATCGACGGTTGCTATGTTCCAATTAATAATGGATTTGATCAACAAAAAGGATACAAAAATGGTAGCAACTTTTTGGAATTCCTATCAATCTAATTTTAAAAAATCGAACAAAATGGGTTTTGTCATCGTTTTAATAGGATCGATACTTATGACGGATCTTTATTTTTTTCAAATGTATGACACCTTGGTAAGTAGGGTTCTTTCCCTTATGAGTTTGTCAATGCTTTTATTTTATGTAGTGAATTTACTCTATATTATTCAGACATTTAATCATTTTGAAGTAAAAACATTTCATTATTTTAAATATGCCACATTAATAGGCATAGCAAATCCGATAAAAACGATCATGATCATCATCACTCTCATTCTGATGTCACTTCTTTTTTTTATATATCCAGGTCTATTATTCATGTTTGGTGGTAGTGGTATTGCACTAGTCATCGTATTGTTTACAAAAAATATTTTTGCTCGCTTAAAAGGTGTAGCTCTATAATTCAATATTCTAAAAAAGAAAAAGAGGAGGAGAGGCTATGATCACACAAAAGGTAAACATTGAGGCCATTCATGAAGAGAGTGTCAAAGTCAAAATTGACCAAAGAGAAGAAAATGGAGTTTTATTTGTTCATATCCATATAGGATCAGAACAACCCATTCAATTCCCAAAAGTTAATTTAGTTTGGCATCACCCAATTGTTGATATTCAATCATATTGGCATCCAGGATCCTCCCGTAGTAAAAGTTTCGGTGTGGATTGGGATGGAGGTTTTTCTTCTAAAGCAACAGTATTAGCCCCGGTTGGCTGTTTCTATAATCAAGAAGGACAAAACAGGCTGGCTGTAGCATATTCCAATGCGATGGATACTGTTAATTTTAATTTGGGCGTCCACGAAGAAACTGGAACGATGAAAGCGCAAATCACATTATTTACAGAGCCATCCAAAGTTCAATCATCCTATGATGGAGTGATTCGAGTCGATATGAGGGATATTCCTTATTATCAAGCAATCCAAGATATTTCCGTGTGGTATGAGGAAATGGATGGATATGGGCCATCCTTTGTTCCAGAAACTGCGAAGCTTCCTATGTATTCGACATGGTATAGCTTCCATCAGGACATATCTGATGATGAAATCGAGAAACAATGTGAGATTGCGAAACAGTTAGGTTGTGGGGCTGTTATCGTTGACGATGGCTGGCAGACAGAAGATGATCATCGTGGTTATGCTTATTGTGGAGATTGGGAAGTGTCTCCTAAAAGAATCGTGGGCATGAGGGAACATGTTGAGAGAGTACATGATTTGGGGATGAAATATTTATTGTGGTATAGTGTACCATTTGTGGGAATCTATTCAAAGACATGGGAGCGATTCCGAAGTAAAATTTTATATTTCAGTGATAATCTCCAGGCAGGAGTTTTGGATCCACGTTACCCAGAAGTCAGGGAATATTTGATATCTACTTACGAAAAAGCTCTGAAAGAGTGGGATCTAGACGGATTTAAATTTGATTTTATTGATTTATTTGATTTAAATCGAGCGAAGGGACAAGCAATTCAATTTGATCCAGAACGGGATTATGAATCCGTACAGGAAGCGGTGGATCGTCTATTTACTGATATTATGGAAAGTTTAAAATTAATTAAGCCATCCATTATGGTTGAATTCAGACAAAGATATATCGGACCTTATATGAGGAAATATGGAAATATTTTCAGGGTAGGAGATTGCCCGAATGATGCAATTACAAACCGTGTTGGTATTATGGATCTACGCTTGCTATCAGGAAACACTGCTGTTCATTCCGATATGATTATGTGGAGTCCAGAAGATACGACTGAAAATGCGGCACTGCAATTAATCAATGTTATTTTTGGTGTACCACAATTTTCCATGCGTTTTGAAAAATTAAATAAAGATCATTTTGAAATGGCAAAGTTTTGGCTAGGGTTTTCGAAAAAATACCAAGACGTATTATTAAATGGTGATTTAAAGCCTACTGCACCGGAATTACTTTATCCGATAGTAGAAACTGTGAATGACTCGACCAGACTAATCGCCATTTACGCAGATGTTTGTATTAAGACTGGTACCAATATTCCCGAGGAATTTATTATTGTAAATGGCACTTTAAACGAGGAGTTCATCCTAGATTTAGAAACAAATCTTGTCAATATAACAATTGAGACATACAGCTGCACTGGCAAATTAATCCGAAAACATAAAACCGATCTATCCAAAGGGTTACATAGGGTGGAGACAGAGAAATCTGGAGTTCTAATTTTTAGAAAAGCCTAAATTTAAAGGAGACGAAGAAGGGATATCGGCGTTTAAACGTTTTATACAGACTTTAAATTAGGGATGGACCTGGTAATTATGGTGATTACATATGACCTAATTATATGATAGGGGAGCTAATAATATGGGGAAATGCGAGCATAAGCAACTACAGGAATTGAAACAGGTGGGAGGTCCTATATTAATGATGTGTATAAAATGTAATCAAATTCTTAAAGTATCAAAGGGTTCAGTACAAAAATAAAATAAAAAAGAATTGAGCACATGGTTTTGTAGCTAATTTATAGTACCCGGCTGTATATAGTAAGTATGATGGAACATCCGCGGGCAGTAACAGTGCAGGAAATAGATGATTTAGCAATGGAGCAATTAGATTTAATAATGCCGAGTGGTGAGAATACAATTGGTGCTGTACTCAAGTATAAAGCGGCTGTAGAAAGTTAGGAGATCCACTGCCGGTAAAAGCCCGGTTAATGAGGGCTAACAATCGGTGAAGGATGAACAAAACCCCCGCTGATTAAAGTTTCACTGTATAAAAAGCATAGGAAATACTAAAAAACATCTCATATTCATATGAGATGTTTTTTAGTAGGGTTCTGTCGCGTTTAGTACGACATTTAATAAACCGGGAAATCTAGCATTTAAGTCTTCTTCTCGAATTGAAATAAAACGTTGTGTACCTTCAAGACGTGTATACATCACACCTGATTCACGTAAAACTTTGAAATGGTGAGATAAAGTCGATTTTGCAATTGGAATGTTTAACGCACCACAAGATTGTTCGTTTTTCTCTAGTAACATATTTACAATTTGTAAGCGGATTTGATCGCTAAGTGCATATAGGACAGAGGAAAATTGAATTTCCTCACGATTAGGATGATATAGTGTTCGCATCATTTCACCTACTTGTATAAGTTGTTCTAGTTGCACTATAACATATAAAGTGCTATATTTCTATTGTTCGAATATAATCGAACAATAGAAATATAGGGGGAGAAAAAATGAAGTATACGAATTTACAAAAGGCAGGATTAAATATTTCACAATTGGGTTTAGGAACAAATGCAGTAGGGGGACATAATTTATATGCAAATGTGAATGAAGAAGAAGGAAAACAAATGATTGAAGAGGCAATTCAACAAGGAATTACATTTTTTGATACAGCGGACTCATATGGTTTTGGTAGATCAGAAGAATTAGTAGGAGAGGTTTTAAAAGGAAAGCGTCATGAATATGTACTCGCTACAAAAGGTGGAATACAGCCGTTATTAAATGGAGAGGTTTATATTAATAATGAGCCAAGCTATTTAAGAAACGCTGTGGAGAATAGTTTAAGAAGATTACAGACAGAGTATATTGATTTATATTATTTACATTTTACAAACTCTGAAACAAGTTACATAGATTCAATTGGAGAGCTTATCCGATTAAAAGAAGAGGGGAAAATTCGTTCAATTGGGATATCAAATGTAAATGTAGAACAATTAAAAGAAGCGAATCAATATGGAGATATAGATGTTGTACAATCGCCTTACAATATGCTAGATCGTACTGCGGAAGAAGAACTTTTACCGTATTGTATTGAAGCGGGTATTTCATTTATTCCATATGGGCCACTTGCTTTTGGAATATTAGGTGGTAAATATACAGAAAATTTTAAAATGAATGAAAAGGATTGGCGCAATGGCGTAAATCTTTTTGAGGAAAATACATATAAGAAAAACTTTAAGAAAATTGAAAAGTTAAAAGGTTTAGCTAAAGAAAATAATATAGCAATGTCTCATTTAGCATTAGCATGGCTATTAAATAAACCAGGAATCGATGCTGTTATTCCTGGTGGAAAGCGTGCAGAACAAATAAGAGAAAGTGTAAAAACAGTGGACGTTTCATTGAATGAGAAGGATATGAAAAAAATTGAATCTATATTAGAGGATAGATAGGAAAGAGGGATATCACCCTCTTTCCATATATAAGGAGATGGCATAAATGAAAAGAGTACTAGGTGTATTCTTTACAATAATGTTTATGATTGGTACTGATACATTTTTGATTTCACCACTTTTGCCAACATTACAACAGGTGTATCATGTTTCAACGGAGTTTTCAGGATGGATGGTGAGTTCATATGCTTTAGGATACGCTGGATTTGCGCTTATCGCTGGTCCTATATCAGATGGATTAAACAGAAAAAAAGTAATGATATTAGGTATGACCTTTTTCGCAATTAGTACGTTTTTGTGTGGAATTGCACCTAGTTTTTTATGGATGCTGATTTTTCGGTTTTTAGCAGGTGTAAGTGCAGCGTTTGTATCCCCGCAAGTGTGGGCATCTATTCCATTCCTAATAGAGAAGAAGCAGATTGTGAAAGCAATTGGGATTGCAACAGCGGGGTTATCAGTTGCTCAAATTCTTGGACTACCAATTGGGGCCTATTTAGCAACGATACATTATACAACACCATTCTTTGTCATTGGCATCCTTTCAGCATTACTCGTTATTTTTATTGGTGTTTTTATACCAGAAATAAAGCCTGTTCAAACAGAGGATAATAAACAATCAATCTTACAGCGCTATAAACAATTACTTAGAGATTCAAAGGTTTCACTCTCTTATTTTGCATATTTTATTTTTCAGACTGGTAATTTCGCAGCATTCTCTTTCTTTGGGGTTTGGCTTGCAGTTCAATTTGGCTTGTACGTAAATGAAATAGGTACAGCTATGCTCGTACTAGGATTAGGGAATTTAACAGGTAATATTTTGGGGTCTAGAATCTTGAATAAAATCGGCTTTAGCATGTCTTTCTATGGTGGAATTGTATTTACAGCACTTCTATATGTATTACTGCCACACTTAAATAACATAATTTTTGTTGAATTATTCTTTTTCGTTTTATTTTTTGTAACAGGTATATTATTTGTATTAATGATGCGACGTTTACAAAACTTGTCGAGTACAGCAAGGGGAACAGGTGCAGCACTTGCGAATGCCTCTATGTATATTGGACAAATGATTGGAGCGGTAGTAGCTGGTGGATTATTTACTGTTTCCCATAATTTTATGTTTATAGGATGTTTTACGGCACTATTATATATAATCTCTTTACTTTTGTTTAGGAAAAGTGAAAAACTTTCTGTAAAAAATGAGAAGGGAATTGCATCATAGAAGCGTTATAAAGAAAAAGCACTGTTTTAGTTATGTACTAAAACAGTGCTTTTCGTTTAGATTGAACTGTTGCTGCGTTTTCATCATGTATTCCTGCTTCTTCAATAATTCGCTTTTTTACTTTATTTAATAGATGGTCTACTGCTTCACCAAAATAGTTAGCTTCATTTTTTGTGCGGGCTTCTCGTAAACATTTATAGTTTTCTAGCAGTTCCTCTTTTTCGGAGTTTGTTAAGAAATCTTCTATTTTCTTTTTTGTCATACGAAACACCCTTTCTTCTGACAAACGACGCAATAGAAAATATTTATTTTTTATTATAACAATAATTTTTAAAGAAAGTATAGATTAACGTCGTAATAGTTTGTCAATTTCTTGAATTTTCTCATCAGCTTTCCCAATTTGCGTATTTTTAGCCTGTTCACCACCTAAAGCTTGATGAAGTAAAAATGTTTGACCTGAGATGGCAGTTACAATAGATACTTTTATAATTTCTTTTATTGTGGTGACATCGAATAAAACGAGTCCAAGCAGTGCAGCTAGGCTACCGGTAAATATATCGGTTAAAAACCCAAAGTGGAAAAACGTTTTTAGACGGCGTGGGAGCAATAACTTGCCTTGGTTATTGATCAGATGGGAAACGAAGCCAGTAATGCCACCAACAAGAACCGCAGTTAGCCATTGATACATTTCCATCGAATCCACTCCTTTTAGTGAATAAGATTCGATTTTTACATATTGAATCCTTTTAATATTTCAAATAAGCATATTGAGAAAATTTGTTTAGGTAAAGTGCTTATTCAATTTAATTATAACAGAAAAATCTGATATATTTCAGTCTATTATATGAAGCATTTTTTCACTAATATGAATTCAGAAAGGGGTGCGTGAAATGTATATAGATTATCGAATAAGAAGTGTAGATGGTTATACAAAAAATATAGGGGAACTAGTAAGTATGATGGAGCATACGCGGGCAGTAACATTACAGGAAATAGATGATTTAGCAGTGGAGCAATTGGATGTAATAATGCCGAGTGGTGAGAATTCAATTGGTGCTTTACTAAAGCATATAGCTGCTATAGAAAAAGTCCATCAGCTTATTTCTTTTCAAAATCGTGATTTTACAAAAGAAGAATTAGAAATATGGGAAGATGCACTGTATTTAGGGGAAGCGGGGAGATTTATTCGTGGCTATGAAATACAGTATTATGTACAACTTTTACAGAAAGTTCGAGAGGAAACATTAGAGTGTTTGAGACAACAGGATGATGAATGGCTAATGTCAGAAAGAAAGTGGCCTAACGGCGTAGCGTATAATCAGCACTACCTTTGGTTTCACGTGCTAGAAGATGAAATTAGTCATCGTGGACAAATTAGAATGCTAAAAAATAAGTTATTTGAAAATTACGTAAAATGAGGTAGCTTTTTAAAGATATATTCCATATAATGAGAGTAATTAAAATGAGAACGGGGTGATGTATTATGGCGAAATTGACTTATATGAATAATAAACCAAATACAAAGGTGGATGGAAAGGGCGATACTATATAAGTGAGCGCACTATCCTTCCACTTAGCTTAAACTAGGGAGGATATCAATTTGAACCAAAATATTTTAGAATCGTTCGGCTGGGATTCTTTTTTTGAAGAACAAGCTGTGGAGAACTATGAAGTAGGGCGTATTTTACTTGAGCATAAGCATATATATCGGATTATTTGTAATGATGGTGAATATGTAGCGGAATTGTCTGGAAAATTTCGTCATGAAGCGTTAACGAAGGGCGATTATCCGGCAGTTGGTGATTGGGTGTATATAAAGAAAATAGAAGGAGAGAGAAAGGCGATTATTCATCGCGTTTTTCCAAGGAGAAGCTCTTTTTCTAGACAAGAGGCTGGCTACCGAACTGAGGAACAAATTATAGCTACGAATGTGGATTATCTATTTTTAGTAAATGCTCTTAACCATGATTTCAACGTAAGAAGGATGGAACGTTATTTGCTATTGGCTTATGAAAGTGGTGCAATGCCTGTTATTGTTTTAACGAAGAGTAGTTTATGTGAAGATGTGGAACAGAAAATTACAGAAACTGAAGCAGTAGCAATCGGTGTTCCAATCTTCGTTATTGATAGCATAGCGTACGTTGGAATCGAATCATTACAACAATTTGTAGCTCCAGGTAAAACAATTGCTTTAGTTGGATCTTCAGGTGCAGGGAAATCTACTTTGTTAAATGCATTAATAGGAACAGATGTAGCTAAGACAGGAGATATACGTGAAGAAGATAGTAAAGGGAGACATACGACAACTCACCGTGAGTTGTTCCAACTACCGAGTGGCGGTTTAGTAATTGATACTCCTGGTATGAGGGAACTTCAACTTTGGGAAGGAAGTGCGGCAATTCAAACCACATTTTCTGATATTGAAGATCTTGCAAAAACATGCCGCTTTCGAGATTGTAAACATGAGGGTGAACCAGGATGTGGAGTACGCAGCGCTATAGATAATGGACTTATAGCAGTAGAGCGCTTGCTAAGCTATAAAAAGCTGCAAAGAGAACTGGCATATGTTATGAGAAAACAAAACATTACTCTGGCAAGAGCAGAACGAGATAGATGGAAAAAGATTTCTAAACAACATAAAAAAATATAAAAAACCAAAGGGTTTATTCCTTTGGTTTTTTATATTTGTAAATTTTATAATAATATTATTCATATATATGGACAAAAAGAATTTATTTGTTTAAACTTTACAAAGTGTTCATCAAACAAAATTGTAAAAATAGAACTAGGGAATGGGATATATTCATAACTAACTCTGTATTATCTTTAAAACTTAATATTGAAATGTAGGAGGTTTATAATGAGTAAACTATTAAGTTGGTTTCGGGATATGAAAGTAGCAAAGAAGTTATTAACTTCATTTTTTGTTATTTTAATTGCGGCTGTCTCTGTTATTGGGGGCATGTCTTATGAAACAGCTAAAAAGAATTTTGAGTCACAAATTATGAATAGTGCTAATGATAATATAAAAATATTGGATAATTTAATTAATCAAATGATCGAAGCAAAATTCAATGATGTGAATAACTTCGCACGAGTGATTCGCGGTGATATGTATCAAGGGGATAATCAAGATGAAATAAGGAAAATGCTATCTCAATATATCAACTTAAATAAAGATGTTGAACAAGTATATGTTGCAGGAAATGATAAGAAATTTGTACAAGAACCAAATATACAAATGGCAGCAGATTACGATCCAACGACACGTTCTTGGTATAAAGATGCAGTGAATAAGCAAGGTGGAATTGTTGTCACTGAACCATATAAGGCACAAGGAAATGGACATATTGTCGTAACAATTGCAAAACAAACAGAAGATAAAAATGGTGTTGTTGCAGTAGATTTAAGCTTAGATAATTTATTGAAAACAACAAAGTTAATCAATATTGGTAAAAAAGGCTATGCTTTCATTTTAGATGGGAAGCAAAAAGTAATTGCCCACCCTCAAGAGAAATCGGGCGACAAAGCAGATGATGCTTGGGCTAAGAAGATTTATGAAGATAATCATGGGACTTTTTCATACTCTTATGGTGGTAGTGAGAAGAAAATGGTATTCGCTACAAATTTAAAAACAGGTTGGAAAATCGGTGGGACGATGTACTCAAATGAAGTAGTTGAAGCTGCTCAACCTGTTTTTTATAATATGTTAATTGTTATGCTGATTTCATTAGTTGTAGGAGGAGCGCTTATTTATTTCGTGACACTTTCTATTACGAAACCGTTAAAGAGATTAGTTGTCACTTCTAAAGAAATAAGTGAAGGGGACTTAACTCAAACGATTCAAATACATTCAAATGATGAAATTGGTCAACTCGCTAAAGGGTTTAATGAGATGACCCATTCATTACGTACATTAATTGGAAGGATTAATACTTCAGCAGGGCATGTTGCTGCTGCATCTGAAGAGTTAACAGCAAGCGTCAGACAAGCAAGTGAAGCGACTGAACAAATTACAATGGCAATGGATGAAATATCAAGTGGGGCAACGACGCAAACATCAAGTGTTGAAAATGGTGCCATGTTACTGTTTGATGTAACAGAAGGGATTCAGCATGTAGCAAATAGTTCATCATCTATTAATGCTGCTTCTGCTCATACTCGTGAAAAAGCAGAAGATGGCGGAAAACTAGTCGGAAAAACAGTAAATCAAATGCAGTCTATTGCGGAATCTGTTTCACAATCAGATGCTGTTATTCAGTTGTTGAATAACAAATCAAAGCAAATTGGTGATATTTTAGAAGTAATTCAAAATATTGCAGATCAAACCAATCTTCTAGCTTTAAATGCAGCAATTGAGGCTGCAAGAGCTGGTGAGCATGGAAGAGGCTTTGCAATTGTTGCTGATGAAGTACGAAAATTAGCAGAACAATCTAGCGTTTCATCAAGTGAAATTAGTAAATTAATTTGTGAAATACAAGATGATATGAGTAAGACAGTAAAATCTATGAATAATGTAAATGAAGAAGTTCAATCTGGACTTGTTATCGCTAATGAAACGAAACAAAATTTCACTGAGATTTTACAATCTACAAATGAAATTGCTGATCAAATAAAAACGATGGTTGAAACGGCTAATGGAATGTCAAAAGGTGCAAATGAAGTATCTATTTCAGTTGGTCAAATTGCAATGACAGCACAAAATAACTCGACGAGTACACAAAGTGTTGCTGCGTCAGCTGAGGAGCAACTGGCTTCCATGGAGGAAATTGGTTCTGCAGCTGGTACATTATCTCAAATGGCTGAAGAGTTACAAGTGTTAATTGAAAGGTTTAAAGTGTAAAAAGAGGAGGCTGTCTCAAAATAGCATTTGTGCTATTAGAGACAGCCTTTTTAGCTAATAGGTAAAGGGAAACAGAAACAGTGAGATATAAATGATTAGAGGTTCACTTTATTTAATGTTTGTCGAAAAATAGAGGAATTTGTTTAGTGGGTGTATAATTAATATAATATAGACTACGTTTAAAGGAGATCATTATGGGAGTATATTGGGGAACGAAAAGACATTCATGGCTTAGTTATGTCTCATTTTGGTTAAGTATTTTATTCTTTGTTGTTTTTTTAATTGAAGTGTTTGTATTTAAAACACTTTCAAATAGCTCAATACAAATCGTTAAATACTTTTATTTTATATTTGTACCATTAAACATCATTCTTAGTTTAAGGTTATTATCTAGGAAGAATGAAAAGAAAGTATTACCGATTTTTAGTTTAATTGTATCGCTATTATTTGCATGCTTAATTATAGTTTTAGCATTAGTAGCGACGGGAAAATTTTTTTGAGGGAAGAGTGATACAAGTCACTCTTCTTTTTTATATAAAATCCAAAATATTTATCCCGCTATTTTCGGGCTGCCCGTAAAAGCCTGATTGGTGTGGGCTAATAAATCAGTAGGAGATTAGTTGTCAACAAAAAGCTATACTAGTGAGCAGAGAATGAAATAAGAATACTATATGTTTTATATGTGTTTATGAAGCAAATGAATGGGGTAAGATTCTTGATATATGGTACAATAAACATGGATAGTGATAGAGATAAAGGGTATATAAAATACTCATCGTTTTTTAGTAAGAGAGGGGTTATCTTATGCTATACGAGGATTTGGTGACATTATTTCAAGTTGCTCCACTAGAAGCGGGAAGAGACGGCTGGAAATATATAATCCAGGAACAAAATGATAAATATGAAATTGTTGATGAAATGTTAAAAAAACAAATGAGTGTTGAATTATATTTTAATGAATATGATGAGGTGAAAATCACTTTATATAAAGATGGAAGCCCCATTACTACTATGCAAAGAATTGCTATTTCGAAAGTTGAGTTAGACGAAGAGGAAGATGGCATTCAATTCGTTTTAGAACGCATGCCAAGTCGAATGATTCGATTGCAATTAAAGCCATACCTTGCAGTGGAGATGGGGCCATACTGGGAAGTATGTGGAGACTGTGAATGAACATGAAAAAGCATCCGTATACACGGATGCTTTTTCATGTTTTTTGAAGTTGTTTACAAGCAATAATCGGTAGTAGAATGATGCTCACCCAACCAATAATAGGATATAAAATATGAAGAAGCTCACTATAACCGATGTAACTAAAGCAATAACTAATTAGTAATATGAAGTAAATAATATGGTTGCTTTTCCATCCGGTAATGGATTGCATTTGTTTTGTCATTCCGAATATATTCCCAACTAATGTTGTGAACACTTCACCAAAAATGATAAGAACAAAGAAAAAGTGGAAAGTTGCATTAAACCTTCTTACAACTTCAGCCATTGGGATGTTGTATTGATAAAATTGTTCAACTGATAATATTGCTAAGTGGCTACATAATAAAATAAAGCAAAGCCCCGCGCCACCTAAAATACCACCCCATAAAATAGCTTTTCGATCTTTTACTTCACTGGCCAATGGAACGAGAACACTTTGGGCGAGAGAAAGATTTAATGCGACATATGTAATAGGGCTAGTAATCCATTTCATATTCCAACTTTCTGTAGGAATGGTGTTAATAATAGGAGTTGAATCATGAATAAAAGTTGTAATGGCGAGTCCGATAATAAAGATCATCATAATAGGTACAACGAGCGTATTTACTTCAAAAACACCTTGTAATCCTCGGCTCCCAATAATGAGACAGGCGATGACTGTGATGAAAATGCCAAGTTGTCTCGGAAGGCGGAGTTGTTCTTCAAATACTGCTCCGGCTCCTGATAACATAACGCTCGTTACACCAAATAATACGAGTAATAATAATGTGTTTACGACATTTCCAAATACATCCCCAAATAAGTATTTGTTGAATTCTTGAGCTGAAAATGCCCCGATTTGTGATGAGAGTAACATCATCTTAGTGCCGAGCCAAATAAAAAAAAATCCACTTATACATATGCCAATTGTCCCGTACAATCCGTTAACTGTAAAAAATTCAACAATTTCTCGCCCAGTAGCAAATCCAGCTCCAACGACAGTTCCGATATAAGTAGCAGCGACTTTCTTTGCTACTTGCCATTGTTGATTGTCCATGTTATCCCTCTTTCTTCTATGATGAGCTTGACTTACTATTATGCATATGTGTAAGCTTGGACGATTAGACATATGAAGTAGTTGAAAGAATACATGAATTATATGATATTAGGGAAATATTAAAGGTGTTAAAACTTTGTTACATATAAGCTGTTCACTCGAGAGAATAGGAAATGTATGGTAGAATGTAATTGAATTATTAAAAGATAATAATTATAAAATGATAAGAGGAGTGGATTGTATGAGTACGAAAACAAATGTTGTTGAAGTATTAAACAAGCAGGTAGCAAACTGGAATGTGTTATATGTGAAATTGCATAATTATCATTGGTATGTGACAGGACCACACTTCTTTACATTACATGAGAAATTTGAAGAATTTTATAATGAGGCTGGAACATATATTGATGAGTTAGCAGAACGTATTTTAGCGTTAGAAGGAAAACCGTTAGCGACAATGAAAGAGTATCTAGCAACTTCAACTGTGAGCGAAGGAACAAGCAAGGAGTCTGCAGAAGAAATGGTACAAGCTTTAGTAAACGATTTTTCTGCACTCATTCAAGAGTTAAAAGAAGGTATGGAAGTAGCTGATGAAGCTGGTGATGAAACATCGGCTGATATGTTATTAGCAATTCATACGACATTAGAACAACATGTATGGATGTTAAGTGCATTCTTAAAATAAAAAATTATAAAAAACTCTATTGAAAAATTCTTTCAATAGAGTTTTTTATAATTTTTCAGTTTTCTTTTATGCTATAATATAGTGAAAAGGAGGCGATGCGATGTTTCGCTTTTTCAGAACTGGAAAAGAAGAGAGGGAAATTACGAAAGACGAATTAGAGCAAGCGATGGCTAAGTTTCTAGAAACGAATGCTAATATCGTTTATACAGTCTTAGTAAATGATGATTACACTGTAAATTATGATTTGTTAAAGCCCTATTTACCTGCATTTCCAACAAATCTTTTTCTTATTACGAAGGAAACGCTTGAAGTATTTGAACATACAGAAGAAAATTTAAAACTAGTTAAAGAAATTGATGTCGTACAAAAGGCAGTAGATCAATATGTAACTGAAAAAGAAATGTTCCCAATTGTTGAAAATAGCGAAGATCGCCTCGTATGCGGAATGAAACTAGGACCTTACTTAAATCGTATATTAAAAAGAAACTTATATATTTCAGAAAAACATTATTTAGTTTCAAGTAAACCAGATAAGAAAAAAAAGAATAGTAGGTAGATGTGATGCAAACAACAATAAATATATTGTTGTCTTTTTTTGGTTATTAAAATATTGATTTTTCAGTCTATTTAACTTTATACTAAAACTAGTAGATAGAAAGAAGCGATGTATTATGCGTATACATACATTAGTTAGTAAATATCATTCTGAGAATCGGCTATTGTTAAGTTATAGAATACACCGTGACCACAGAATGGTTTAATAGTTCGAGAAATAAGTAAAAAGGTTACGGGGGAACTACAATATGAAAAATAACATGACGTATATTAAGTTGTTAAATGAAACGTTAGATTGTTATGCAAATAAAGGAAGTTTTGAAGCGTACACTTATATAATGGAACATGCTAAAGGTGTAGTGGGGAATGAGGCGCAAATATATAATTTTAAATATGCATTAGCAAGTGCAGCTGGACTTGAAGAAGAAGCGTTGCATTTAATGAAGGAAGCAATTATAGAAAATGGATTTTGGTATGGAAATGAGTATTTAATTTCCGACGACGATTTAAAACCACTACATAAATTTGAAGAGTTTCATAAAATGGTTCAATTATGTAAAGAAAGAGAAGAATTAGCAAAGAAAACAGAACGAGCAGACGTGAAATATATTTACAGCAAGAAAAAGGGAAATCTACTACTTACAATGCATGGTGATCAAGAAAATATACAAATAATAGAACCATATTGGAAATCAGTTTTGACACAAGATTATACGTTAGCTTTACCACAGTCTTCGCAAATTCAGTTTTCAGATGGGTTTGTTTGGGATGATATAGATAGAGGGAAAGAAGAATTAAAAGAGCATTACGATAAGTTTATAGAAAATCATACAGTAGAAAATGTAGTAATTGGTGGTTTTTCTGCTGGAGCAAGAGTAGCTTTATATACTATTTTACAAAAAGATATAAATGTGGATGGTTTTATTTTTATGGCACCGTGGCTTCCAGCGATTGAAGAATGGAATGAGTTGCTGGGGATGTTACAGGATAAAGGTATAAAGGGATATATAATATGTGGCGATCAAGATGAAGATTGTTATGAAGTCACGCAGCAATTTGTACAGTTATTAAAGGATAAAGATATAGAACATAAGTATAAAGTTGTGCCTAACTTAAAACATGATTATCCTAATAATTTTGATGAGTTATTAAAAGAAGCTATTGAATATATAGGAAGCAAAAACAATATGTAGTAAGAAAGGGAGGTGCATCATATGTGATGTATCTCCCTTTTGAAATTATAAATTAAAAGCGTCAGCCAATAAGCGATAAGAGTTTAATTTGTCTTCAAATTGATGTGTGATTGTGACAATCATAAATTCTTCGGTATTGTATGCTTTGCTTAAGTTTAATATTTTTTCTTTCACAGATGATGGGTCACCGACGATCATACGTTGGCGATTTTCTTTAATGCGGAATAGGTCATAAGCACTATACGAATAATTTTGAGCAGTTTCGATAGATGGAGTACCAGTAGTCCGTTTTCCTTGTTCTAGTAATAAGATTGATAAATCTAAACTAGAAGCAATTTTTTCTGCTTCTTCGTTTGTTTCGGCACATATTACAAAAATAGCGACGATTGATTTTGGTTTATCCCCTAAAAATGAAGGCTGGAATTGTTCCTGGTAAGCCCTCATAACTTCTGGACCTCCGAAGCCATTAATAAATTGTGCAAATGCAAAAGAAGCTCCATTGTGCGCCGCAATTTTAGCACTCTCTCCACTAGAACCGAGCATCCACATTTCAGCTGATGTGTGGATTATAGGAGTAGCTTTTAAGTTTGCATAATGATGGTTTTCAGGTACTTTATCATGTAAGTACATTGCGACATCTGCAATTTGTTCCGGGTATTGATCAAGTGAGACCATTTTTCCTTCTTGTAATGCACGAGTTGCTATAGGCATACCACCAGGTGCTCTACCAATACCAAGGTCGATGCGGTTTGGATAAAGTGCTTCTAAAACGCGGAAATTCTCGGCGACTTTATATGAACTATAATGTGGCAACATAACACCGCCAGAACCAACTCTAATACGATTCGTTTTCGCTGCAATATGAGAAATAAGTATTTCTGGACTTGAACCAGCTAAGCTTACAGAATTATGGTGCTCGGATACCCAAAAACGTGTAAATCCGAGTTTTTCAACTTCTTGTGCAAGCGTAACTGTATGTGAAAAAGCTTCAACTGCTGTGCTACCATCTGAAATAGGTGATTGGTCTAATACACTTAATTTGATCATAGAATATACCTCTCAATCTTAATGTACATCCTATTATATATTTACTTACGAAAAATGCGTAATGAAATGCTCAAAAGGAAAAGCGGATAATATTTTATCCGCTTTTAACGAGAAAACCCTCGTTCATAATGATTCATTTCGACTAAGTTTAAAATATATTCGTAGTTATCAATTTCTAGATATATTTGCTTACGTTCTTCTTCAGAAAGTTTAACGTTAGTAAGTTTTTTACAAAGCTGCTCTTTCTTTAATTCTAAATGTTTTTTTGTTGCGTGATAGTCATAAGTACGTTTCATGTGTATTCACCCTTTCCCTACAGTTACTATATATATTTATTGTATGAAGCGCGTAGAAGGGGGAGAGCTACACCATATGTATTTTTAGTGAATCTTCAAATTGATATGGTGTTATGTTTAAGGGGATTTATGAATAAAATGCACTAAACCACTAATGCACATTTTATGAAGTAAGGGGTGGGATTGTGCAAAAAGATATAATGTTTGATACACAGGCGGATGTAAAGATAATAGAGAAGGGATTGCAAAAGACAACACGTCCGAAACAAATTATTATAGTTGGGGCCGGTATGGCTGGATTAGTTTCGGCATCTTTACTGAAGGACGCAGGGCATCAAGTAAAGATTTTTGAAGCGAATAATCGTGTAGGAGGCCGAATTGAGACAGTCAGAATGGAAGATACCGGATTATACTTAGATGTTGGGGCGATGAGAATTCCGTATTCGCATACATTAACGATGGCATATATAAGAAAGTTTGGGCTACAGGTGAGCCCTTTTATTAATAGAAATGAAACAGATATTATTTATGTCAATGGCCGGAAAACGACATTGAAACAATACGAAAAAGACCCGAGTATTTTAAGGTATCCTGTTGAGATGAATGAAGAAGGGAAAACTTCTGAGGAATTATTATTGTTAGCAGTTCAACCAATTATAAATTTTATTAAAAGAAACCCAGAGAAAAATTGGGACGTTGTAGAAAAGGATTTTGGGAAGTACTCTACAGGGCAGTTTTTAAAGTATCATCCTTATCAATATAATACGTATTTTTCACCGGTAACGATTGAAATGATAGGAGTTCTACTAGACTTAGAAGGTTTTTTGGAAAGGTCATTCATTGAGACATTACGTTTTTTATACATTATGCAAGAGGAAAGCGGATTTTGCGAAATAATAGATGGGAACGATAGATTACCAAAGTCATTTTTACCACAATTAGAAGAAAATATTATATATAACCAAAAATTAATGAAACTACATCAACAAGCTAATGGTGTGACAGCTTACTATCGGAATGAGGAAACTTTTGAATATAGTAGCATAACAGGTGATATAGTTATTGTTACAATCCCTTTTTCAACAATGCGATTTGTGGAAGTAGATCCATTTGATTCTATATCTCATGCGAAATGGAAAGCAATTCGTGAATTGCATTATATGCCAGCTACAAAAATAGGAATTCAGTTTAAAAGTCGTTTTTGGGAGGACCAAGGGCAATTAGGGGGGAGAATTATAACAGATCTTCCTATTCGTTATGCCTATTACCCAAGTCACGGCATCGGTTCAAAAGGACCAGCCATAATGCTTGGGAGTTATACGTGGTCATACGATGCATTGCTATGGGATGGTTTATCAAAAGGTGATCGCATCTATTACACACTACAAAATTTAGCAACAATATTAGGTGAGCAAGTATATGATGAGTTCATGTCTGGAATATCAAAAAGTTGGACATTAGATCCATATGCACTGGGAGGGTTTGCACTTTTTCAAGCTGGTCAAGAATCTGAATTACAACCAGCCATTGTAAAACCTGAGGGGAGAATATATTTCGCTGGAGACCATACAACACTATATCACGGATGGATTCAGGGTGCGATTGAATCTGGAATTCGTGTGGCGGCTGATGTGAATGAGGAAAATGTATAAAATTCAGAAATTTCTTTACTATATAGCTTGAGATGGATATTATTATATATAAAAGAATTATAAGGAGTGTTTATATTGAATCCGTTATTATTCGATTTTCCTACTGAATTTAATACTGAAAGGCTTTTTATTCGAATGCCAAAACCAGGTGATGGTAAGGTTGTATATGAAGCGATTCAAGCTTCAATGAAAGAATTAAAGCCTTGGATGGTTTTTGCACAAAAAGAGCAAACAGAGGAAGAAATAGAAGAGAGTATTAGAAAATCGCATATTCAATTTTTGCAGCGTGAGGATTTGAGATTACTAGTGTTTTCGAAAGAAACAGGTGAATTTATTGCATCTGCCGGATTACATCGTATTAATTGGGATATACCTCAATTTGAAATCGGGTATTGGATTGATTCAAGGTTTAGTGGAAAGGGCTATATGGTAGAGGCTGCAGCAGGTATAACGGATTACGCTTTTGCTGAACTGAAAGCAAACCGCGTAGAAATTCGATGCGATTCTCTAAATAAGAAGAGTAGAGCGATACCTGAGAAATTAGGCTTTAAATTAGAGGGTATTTTAGAAAGTGCGAGTGTTGCGGTAGAGGGAAATGGATTAAGGGATATGTGTGTGTTCGCTATGACGAGAAATACATATGAAAAAGAAGAGCTGTAAAGTAACAGCTCTTCTTTTGTATGCATTAGGGTACAGGATGTCCATTAGAGCTTTCGAAAATTGTAAACCATTGTTGGCGATCTAAATTAACTTTTGTTGCCATTGCAGCCGTTTTTACTCGATCTAATTTGCCAGAGCCAACAATTGGCATCATTTTTGCTGGATGAGCAAGTAACCATGCATACATAACAGTATCAATGCTATCAACGCCTAGTTCAGTAGCGATTTTTTGTAAAGTTTCACGTAAACGTACAGCACGTTCAGTTTGACCAGTAAAGATTTCACCACCAGCAAGAGGTGACCAAATCATTGGATTGATTCGTTTTTCTTGGCATAAATCAATAGTACCTTTTTCAAAATGCTCAAGCTGCATCGCAGATACTTCGATTTGATTTGTAATAAGCGGGAAGTCTAAATACGAACTTAACATATTAAATTGAGAAGGTAAAAAGTTAGAAACACCGAAGTGACGAACTTTTCCTTCTTGTTTTAAGCGTAAGAACGCTTCTGCCACTTCATTTGGATCCATGAATGGATCGGGACGATGAATGAGCAGTACATCAATATAATCTGTATGTAAGTTTTTTAATGAATCCTCCGCACTTTTTATAATATGTTCTGCACTCGTATTGTAGTGAGCGACATATCGTTCTGGAAATTTCGGTGATGGGGGAGCGATTCCACATTTTGTGATGATTTGCATGTTTTCGCGTAAGGAAGGCTTTAGTTGTAACGCTTCTCCAAACAATCCTTCACATGTATATCCACCATAAATATCAGCATGATCAAAAGTAGTAATTCCCATATCCATACAAGCTTCAATAAAAGAAAGTAATTCTTGTTTCGTCATATTCCATTCTGCTAAACGCCAAAATCCTTGAATAATACGAGAAAATTCTAGTGTTTCGGTCATTTGAACTCGTTCCATTATAAGTACCTCCTTGATGAATAATAATATTTTTGAAAAGGCTTTCTTGCTAAATACTATTATATAGTTAGCCGGTTGTACATACAATAAATATGTTTTGCTACAAAAACGATTTTCTCTATATGCTATAATGTAGAAACATAGAGCAATAAGGAGATGTAAGGGATGATTCCAGTAACAATATTAACGGGTTTTCTTGGATCAGGGAAAACGACATTATTAAACCGAATTTTATCAGAGGATCACGGTAAGAAATTAGCAGTGATTGTAAATGAAATAGGGCAAATTGGTATAGATAATCAATTAATTATGAATGTTGAAGAAGAAATTATGGAAATGACAAACGGTTGTCTATGCTGTACTGTACGTGAAGATTTACTCGTTGCCTTAAAACAATTACTGGATGTAAAAGCAGAGGGGAAAATGGATTTTGATGGCTTAGTAATTGAAACGACGGGTCTTGCAAATCCGGGTCCGATTATTCAAACGTTCTTTTTAGATCCAGTTATTCAATCTGCATACCAAATTAACGGCGTTGTAACAGTGGTAGATAGTTACCATATACATAAACATTTTGAAAAGGGACTAGAAGCAAAAGAACAAATTGCATTTGCTGATGTAGTTTTAGTTAATAAATTAGATTTAATTGAAGAAAATGAGAAGGAAGACCTTCTACATGAACTTCAAGGAATAAATCCAACTGCGAAATTAATTCCGACGACTAACTGTGAGGTGGATATTCCATCATTACTACAAATACAAACGTTTAAAACGAGAGATACGTTACAAATTTACCCACATAAAGAACATAATCATCTAGAAGGCGTAAAATCATTTGTATTACGTGAAGAACGTCCGTTAGATTTACAAAAACTTAATGAGTGGATGTCAGCTGTCGTTCAAGAACTAGGAGAGCATTTATATCGTTACAAAGGAATATTATCAATTGATGGAGTAGATAAACGTATTGTTTTCCAAGGTGTACATACATTGTTTGCTGCTTCGTATGATAGAGAGTGGCAAGAGGGTGAAGAGCGAGTAAGTGAAGTAGTTTTCATCGGAAAAGATATTAATAAAGAGTGGTTCCAAGAACATTTCCAAGAGTGTGTGAAGTAAGCCTGCGTAAATCGCAGGCTTATTTTTATTCAATCGAATGAGCACTTCGTTGAGATAGTATTAGATTGTAAAAATGAAGTATATAAGGGGAAGAAGCTAGAAATAGAAAATGTTACATTGATAAATCTATAACAAAAAGCCTGTTTTCACAGGCTTGTATTTTTATCTATAAGCAATTCCATTACAACACCTACAACTGGGCCCTCATCATCAATATCCCCATTTAAGCGGAAACCGAATGATTCGTATAATCCCATTGCTAGTTTGTTGTCTGGATGTAAACTTAAATAAATTATTTTACATTCAAATTTTTGTTGTAAGAACTGAATTAAAAGGCGAAGGAAACGCTTTGCATATCCTTTTCCTTGAAATTGTTGGTCAATCATAAAACGATCTAACCATACGCTTTCATTCTTTTTCCAATACCATCCATACAGTGCATATCCAACAAGTGTTTCTTCATCATATAAGCCTACTGACGTTCCATTTTCTTCATATAATGATTCCGCTAAAGAAAACGCATTACTTTCAATAAATTGCTGCTGTTCTTTTGTTACGCTTAAAGCAGCTACTGAACGCCAATTATTTGCTGTTACTTCACAAATGTGAAGGTTCATAGTTCCAACTCACCTTCTAAATTATTATAGCTTAAAAGCTAATATGGATAATTTTACTTGTTATTTCGGTCAAGTCAAGGGGAAATACATAAAAAGGCAGCTGAATGAAATATTCAGCTGCCTAGAAAATATAGTTGATTAGTTTGTTGCTTCTTTTAAAGTATTTACGTTTTCTTCCATTAATGTGAAGTAATCTTTATTGTTCTTCGCATCATCCTCAGAAATAGTAGCAAGGTGATTTAAGCGTAAAACTTTTGTACCTGTTTCTTTTTGAATAACTGATGCTACTTTTGGAGTAGAGAATGTCTCAAATAAAATATATTTTAGACCGTGATCTTTTACTGTTTTTGTAATGTCAGCAAGCTGTTTTTGAGATGGTTCATCAGATGCTGAAATTCCAGCGATTGGAATTTGTTTTAGACCGTATCGTTGTTCCCAGTAGCCATAAGCTGCATGTGAAACTAATATTTCTTTCGTTTTTGCATTTGCAACAACGGCTTTAAATTGATCGTCTAAATCAGTAAATTTTGTTTGTAGTGCTGCGAAGTTTTTTTCGAACTCTTTTTTATGTTCAGGTTGTAATTCTACAAGTGCATTTTTAATTTTTTCTGCTTGTTTCATCGCAAGAGTAGGATCTAACCAAACGTGTGGATCTTTATCATGGTGATGTTCATCTTCTTTATGACCGTCTCCATGATCGTGTTGCTCTTCTTCAGTTGAAGTACGAAGTTCGATATCTTTAGATGCATTTACAACTTTTACGTTTTCATTTTTTAATGATTTTTCCATTTTTTCGGCAAATGGTTCTAATTCTGCGCCGTTATAAACGAATAAATCGGCTTTTGCAACTTGTACAGTCTGTTTTTGACTCGGTTCAAATGTATGAGAATCCGCACCAGGTGGGTAAATTGCTTCTACATTTACATAATCACCACCGATTTTTTTTGCAAAGTCAGCAAGTGGGAAAATGGTTGTATAAACAGAAAGTTTCCCATCTTTTTTCGCTGCACCATCTTTGTTGTTGGAACATCCAGCAAAGATGAGTGTGAAAATAAGTATAAATGAAAATATAGCTAATTTTTTCGGCATATAATTCTCCTCTTTTCTTTTTTACAATTATATTTTCTCCAAATGTAAGAAGAAAATATCGATTCAACACAAAACGGAATAATTACGTTTTAGTTTGCGAACCTAGTATAATACATCTTTATGAAAGTTGCAATAAATAATAATCATTACGATTTGATTTTGTTATAAATCTGTCAAAAAGAAAGGTATTAATTTTTATGATTGGTGCATATGTGACAATGTTACTTTCATATATTGGGAGGGAGCAGAAAAAAGGGGATGAGCGCTTGGGATACATTATGGAGGCTATCTTTTTAATACTTGCGGTTGTTTTGCCGTTAACTTTTGTTTTAATCTTTTTAAGAAGACTAATAAGTAATTTAGGGGATGCTACAACAATTACGAAATTGCCAGTGGAAGAAAAAGAAAAGAAAAAAGAGTAAGTAAAGTACTATGCTTACGCATAGTGCTTTACTTATGATAAAATAATAAAACGGAAACTCCTATTAGCGATTATCAGCAAAAGGAGAGAAAAGTAAATAAAGAGGTATGCATATATATGAATGAACGAAAAGCGTTAGTACTTGGTGCAAGTGGATTAGTTGGACAAGAAATAACGCGTCTATTACTTGACTCAGATTACTACGATTCGGTTACTATTTTTGTAAGGGAACCATTGAAATGGCAACATGAGAAATTACAGCAGAAACAGGTGGATTTTTCGGTATTAGAGGAATATAAAGAGTTTTTTGCAGTAGATGATGTATTTAGTTGTTTAGGAACAACGATTAAAAAAGCGAAATCGAAGGCGAATTTTAAAAAAGTAGATTATGAATATACGTTACGAGCTGCTTGTTTAGCTGAAAAACAAGGTGTGCAAAATTTCCTTGTTATTTCATCAATGGGAGCAAATCCTAAATCATTTTTCTTTTACTCGCAAGTAAAGGGGAAGATGGAAGAGGAGTTGCAAAAGCTAGTTATTGGTGGTATTCATATTTTTAGGCCTTCATTATTAGTAGGAAATCGACAAGAATTTCGTTTTGGAGAAAGAATGGCTGAGAAGTTATCTCGTATTATTCCGTTTATATTTAAAGGTGCTTTTAAAAAGTATAAACCAATCTCAGCGAAAGACGTAGCGAAGGGAATGTATATAACAGCGTTACGTGAAGAGTCGGGTATCCATATTTATAATTCAAATGAAATTACAACGATAGAATAAATAAAACCGGGAAGAATGACTTTTACTGAAAGACCAAAGAAATAAAGGTTGAGGCTTGAATTAACAGTAAATGCATGTTGTTTAACAATTATCACGACAATTTATAATTTAAATTCAAAAAAGAAGGATAGAAAGGCAGAAGAGATATCTGCTATTTCTATCCTATTTTTGTACTACAAGTGACCTCATTTACTACAACAACATTTTTAGAATTTTATTAACCTATCGCATGCTTTAGGTTAATAAGAATTTTTTATTTCATTTAAAAATACACTACTATCATATATCCATTGTTTTTGATGCCAATAAGTCATTAGGATATACCGCCCATTTAGAAGCGATCTTACCGAGCATTGTTTTCAGGTTTGTCTGAGTGAAATCTGAAAACGATTGGGCTACACAGATATAAAGGGTATGTATATTTTTACTTTTTTATATTTTTATGAAAAATTACAAAAAGGAGGCTGTACTAATGAGTAAAAAAGAAATATTGCAAAGTGGAGTCAAGCAAGTTTTTTACGAAGAAGAATGGTATCCACCGATATCAGAAGCGTTAAAGAATCTTACGGCTGCACAAGCATGTTGGCAACCAAAAGGAAAGGCCAGTAATACGATTTGGGAAAATGTAAACCATTTACTAACCTTTAAAGAGCGCTTACTTTCCCGCTTACATCAAGATGACACATTTGTTGCTCCACAAAATAATGATGACACGTTTGTCCAAGGTGGGCCTAATGATGATGATGCTTGGCAACAAACAGTGAAGCGAACACTTCACGTACATGATGCCTTACAATCTTCATTAACATCCCTTCAAGAAGCGGAACTGGATCAACCAAGTCCTTCTCTATCAGTTTGGCAACAATATCTGAATATCCTTTTGCACGATGCTTATCATACAGGACAAATTGTACAGCTTCGCAAACTCCAAGGTTCATGGCCAGCTCAGCGTTCATATTTATAAGCGAGGATTAAAATTGCTTGAGTTTCACACCAAACAAAACAATTGAAAGTAGTGATAAAAGACATGAAAAAATAGGTGTATCAAGCAAAGTGCTGATACACCTAAAAACTACATTGTTAAACAACATGTGTCGTCGTGTAGTATATCTTTAATTACTTTAGATTCAGTATTACATATTATTCTCGGTTTTATTTATTCGTATGGATTTTCCCAGGTGCTCGCTTGTATTGATACGGTTCTTGTAATTCAAAGCCAAGTTCATTGGCGGCTATTCTTGGGAAATACGGATTGCGAAGTAACTCACGTCCGATAAAGATTAAATCTGCTTCGTTATTATTTAAAATTTGCTCCGCTTGTGACCCAGTCGTAATCAATCCAACTGCACCAGTTGCAATCTTAGTATGTTCTTTAATATGTTTGGCATATTGTACTTGATACCCAGGATAAACATCAATGTGTGCTGGGACAACTGCACCTGAACTACAGTCAATTAAATCAACACCTTGTTCTTGCATCCATTTTGTATACTGAACATAATCTTGAACAGTTAAACCTTCAGGATGATAATCATTAGCAGAAATACGAACAAACAACGGTCCAGTCCAAACTTCATTTACTGCATCAATGATTTCACGTAAGAAGCGATAGCGATTTTCTTGTGTACCTCCATATTCATCGGTTCGCTTATTGGAAAGTGGAGAAAGAAATTCATTAATAAGATAACCGTGGGCACCGTGTAATTCAATAACGTCAAAGCCAGCTTCTTTAGATCGTAAAGCAGCTCTTTGAAAAGCTAAAACAGTTTCTTTAATTTGCTGTTTATTCATTTCTACTGGTATTTTCATTCTATCGTTAAATGGAATTGCTGAAGGAGCTAAAGCATCCGTTTCTAATTCAGCCTTTCTTCCAGCGTGAGCGAGTTGAATGGCAGCTTTTGCACCGTTATCACGGATGAATGTTACGGTTTTGTGTAAACCTTCAACAAGACTATCATCCCAAATACCGAGGTCCTTATTAGAAATACGTCCTTCAGGTACAACTGCCGTTGCCTCAATCATAACGAGACCGACTTGCCCAGCTGCTCGAGTCCCATAATGAACAAGGTGAAAATTGGTTACCTGTCCATCTTCATTTTCTGATGAATACATACACATAGGTGACATAACAATACGGTTTTTTAGCGTAACACCTTTAATTGTATAAGGTGAAAAAAGCATTGGAATCCCCCTTTGTTTGAATTTTCTTTCATTTTATCATTCTGTTTGTAGTTTCCCTAATGAAACGCTTATACGCAAAATTTTGTCAATTCGTGTTACAATGACAAATATGAAAAGAATTGGAGGATGACGTATGTATCGGGCTTATTATGAAAATGAATTAGGCTTGCTGGAAATTACAGCGAATACGAAAGGAATTACGTCTGTTATATTTGTTGAAGAAAGAAAAGAAGAACTTAAAAATGAAATTGTTGAACAATGTATAGATGAATTAGATGAATACTTTAAAGGTAAAAGAAAAGAGTTTACAGTTCCATTGTCTGCTGAAGGAACAACATTTCAAAAGAATGTATGGGATGCACTTTATACTGTTCCATATGGCGTAAGTGCTTCATATTTAGATATTGCGGAGAAGGTTGGGAATACGAAAGCTGTACGAGCGATAGGAGGAGCAAATAGTCGGAATCCAATTTCAATTATCGTTCCATGTCATCGTGTGATTGGAAAGAGTGGAAAGCTTGTTGGGTATGCGGGTGGTTTATGGAGGAAAGAGTGGTTATTGAAGCATGAAGGTATTATAAAATGAAGTATGGATGGAAAGAGGGATCGTTTTGAAATGTATAAATTGTGGGCGACCTTGTACTAATGGTCAGTTAAATTGTGCAAATTGTCAGCGAAACTTGCATAATGAACAAGGTGAAGGAAGCTCGCTAATAGACAAAGAGTTAGAAGTATATGTAGGAAGAAATTATCCACATTATAAAAAAAAATGGGAGTTAGAAAATAAAAGAATTGCTAGGTGGAGCTGGAATGGATGGGCAGCTATTTTTAATGTAGGATGGCTTGGTTATCGGAAGTATTATTTACCTGCTGCTTTATTTGTATTGTTATTAGTAACATGTGATGCATTTTCTTATTATATGGGATTCAATGTAGCGTTGCCAGTTATTAATATGGTTCCCCTTACATTTCTATTACTCGTTTTTATTATATTTGGCATGGGGATTTTTGCGAATGGATTATATTATCAATTTGCAGAAAGGCGTATATATCGTATTAAGGCACGGGGAATTGAAAATGAATCGGTTGAAGAATATCTTATTCGTGATAGTGGTGGAACGAGTAAAATGGGGGCGACAATCGTTACTATTTTGACCATTGCAACTATTTTTTTCAGTCATTTCTTTTTTCCGACGGATCGAGACATTATACAAAAAGTACGTACAAGCTCGCTTTATGAATACCCGTTCTTTTCGATTGGTGAATCGTTTGAAAATTATTTCCAAAATTCAGGGTGGGTATATTATCGCGGGTCGGAAGGACTGGAACTAGTAGAATTTCAAGGATACAGCCCAGGGATGCCAAGACAAAAAGTTACGATTCAATTTATTGTTGATTATAAATTGAGTGAAATTGAGCCATACTCACTTACGATTAACGGTGAATCTAAAAGTGAAGAAGAGTTTTTGAAGATGATGGAAGAAATATTTAAGGTTCAAAATCCATTTGACTTAGAGGATGGATTACAAGTAAAAGCAGTGCAAAAAGAAGCGGATGGAAAGCAATTTCTAACTGCTTCTTTTCTGTTTATAAAAATAAATATTTAAAATAATCAGAATCTTTTGTATAATGGTATATATTATACAGGCTTTCATTTATACATATAGATTGGGGGAAGGAAGAATGAAGAGAAAGGTAACAACGATTGCTGCAGTTGCATTATCGACTAGTGTGTTAGTTGCAGGTTGCGGAAATGGGGAGAAGGCATCTACAACGAAGAAAGAAGCAAGTAAGGGAGTAGCAGATAAGCAAGTTTTAAACTTACTGGAAACAGCAGAAATTCCTTCAATGGATACGTCAAAATCAACGGATTCCGTATCTTTCCGCGCCTTTGTAAATGCAATGGAAGGATTATATCGTTTAGATAAGGATAATAAGCCAACGCCAGGTATGGCAAAAGATGTGAAGATTAGTGAGGATAAAACAACATATACATTTGAATTACGAGATGCAAAGTGGTCTAATGGCGAGCCAGTTCGAGCGCAAGACTTTGTATATGCTTGGCAACGTGCATTAGATAAAGCAACTGCTGCTGAGTATGCATTTATTTTATTTGATGTGAAAAATGCACAGAAAGTAAATAAGGGGGAATTACCTTTAGATCAATTAGGAGTTAAAGCAAAGGGTGATAAAACGTTAGTGGTGGAATTGGAACAACCAGCGCCGTATTTCCTTGAACTTACTTCGTTCCCAACATTTTTCCCTTTAAATGAAAAGTATGTAAAGGAACAAGGGGATAAATATGCATTAGAAGCAGATAAACTATTGTACAATGGACCATTTACAATGAGTGAATGGAAACATGAACAAAGTTATCAGTTAAAGAAAAACCCTAATTATTGGGATAAAGATACTGTAAAGCTAGAAGAAATAAATGTAAGTGTTGTAAAGGAAACAAGCACAGGAGTAAATTTATATGATAGTAATCAAGCAGATCGAGTTATTCTAAGTTCTGAATTTGTTGATAAATATAAAAAGAATAAGCCAGATGAATTTAAAACGAAGCTAGATCCACGTATGTATTTCTTACGCTTTAATCAACAAAATGCAACATTTAAAAATCAAAAAGTTCGTGAAGCAATTGATTTAGCATATGATAAAAAAGGAATTGCAGATGTTATTTTAAATGACGGGTCATTGCCAGCATACTTCTTAGTACCTGAAAAATTTACGACAGGACCAGATGGAAAAGACTTCCGTTCTGTAAACAAAAATTTCCGTGATAATAAAGATAATGTAGCAAAAGCAAAAAAATTGTGGGAAGAAGCGAAAAAAGAACTTGGTCAAGATACAATTACAGTAGAATTACTAAATGATGATAACGGTAGTCGTAAAAAAGTGAGCGATTTTATTAAAGAAGAGTTAGAGAAAAATTTACCGGGCATTAAAGTGAATTTGAAACAACAACCATATAAACAAAAACTAGATTTAGAGAAGAAGCTACAATATGAATTCTCGTTATCTGCATGGAGCCCAGACTATCCAGATCCAATGACGTACATTGATATGTTCGTTACAGGAAGCACATTCAATGAAATGGCTTATTCTAATCCGAAATATGATGATTTAGTAGCGAAATCAAAAGGGGAACTATTAAAGGATGACGCAGCACGCTGGAAAGCACTTGCAGAAGCTGAAAAAATCTTAATTGGTCAAGATGCTGCAATCTCTCCTACGTATCAACAAAGTACAGCTTATTTAGAGAAGACGTATGTAAAAGGTATTGCTAACCATACGTTCGGTGGGGACTTTAGTTATAAATGGGCATATATTACAAAAAAATAGTATAATAAAAGATGAGTGAATTTTCGCTCATCTTTTATTTGTATAGGGAGGAACCTTACGTGTTGAAAGGAATCAATCATCTATGTTTTTCAGTTTCAAATTTGGAAAAATCTATTATGTTTTATGAGAAAGTATTAGAAGGAGAATTGTTAGTTAAAGGGAGAAAACTTGCGTATTTTAATATATGCGGAGTTTGGATAGCGCTTAATGAGGAAGTAGATATTCCAAGAAATGAGATTTATCAATCTTATACACATATTTCATTTACTGTTGAACAGGAAGATTTTAATTGTTTGTTAAAGCGATTAGAAGAAAACGAAGTTCATATTTTAAAAGGCCGAGAACGTGATGTGAGAGATTACGAATCTATATATTTTCTTGATCCAGATGGTCATAAATTTGAGTTCCATTCAGGGACGTTACAAGACCGTCTAAATTATTATAGGGAAGCAAAGCCTCATATGATGTTCTACTGAGGGAGGGAAGGAATTTGCATGCACTTGTAATTGGTGGAACAGGAATGTTAAAGAAGGTTTCTATGTGGCTTTGTAAGCAAGGGTTTCATGTTTCTATTATTGGACGAGATAATGCGAAATTAGAAAATGTTAAGCAAGCATGTAGTGAACGAGAAAAAATTACGAGTCTTTCTTTAGATTATCATAACGAAGAAGATGTAAAGAAATCTATTAAAGAGTCAATTGAACACAATGGCCCAATCACACTAGTTATTGCATGGATACATTCGACTGCTGAACGTGCACTTCCGATAATTTGCGAAGAGATTGAATTGTCGTCTAAGGAATATAGTGTATTTCATATATTAGGTAGTAGTGCATCACGTGCGAAGTTACAAAAAATAGGCGGGGCATTATGCAGTTATTATAGAATTATATTAGGGTTTATTTTAGAAGATACATATGCAAGGTGGCTTACTCATGAAGAGATAGCTGACGGGGTTATAAAAGGAATTGAAGGGAAATACGCGGAATGGGTTGTAGGGAGAGTTGAGCCGTGGGAATTGCGGCCAAAATGGTAAGGGGGAATAGGAAATGAAGACAACGGTATATGTAACACGACACGGTGAGACGGAATGGAATGTAGCAGGGCGGATGCAAGGACAAAAAAATTCAGCATTAACTGAGAATGGTATGATACAAGCACAACAATTAGGTGATCATATGAAGGATTTACCGCTTCATGCCATCTATAGTAGTCCAAGTGAAAGAACGCTTCATACTGCTGAACTGATTAAAGGAGAACGCAATATACCAATTATTGCAGATGAACATTTCTATGAAATTAATATGGGGGCATGGGAAGGGCAAACAATTAATGACTTGGAAATGCAGTATCCAGAAGAAGTACATTTATTTTGGAATGAGCCACATCTTTTTCAGTCAACATCAGGGGAAAACTTTGAGGCCGTTCATAAGAGGGTAATAGAAGGGCTACATATACTTTTAGAAAAGCATAAAGGTGAGAGTATATTGATTGTCTCTCATGCTGCGGCAGCGAAATTACTTGTAGGGCATTTCGCGGGTATTGAAATTGAAAATGTGTGGGATGATCCATTTATGTATAGCGCGAGTCTCAGTGTGATTGAATTTGATGAAAATCGTGGTAAAGTAAAACAATTTGCAGATGTAAGTCATTTTCAGTGAACGTAAAAAAGGCCGCAACGCGGCTTTTTTTTGTTGACATAAAAAAACTACCACTTACGTTTTTTATACCAGAAGTGATCGAATTTCTTATGTTTGCAGGAAGGGAACTTATGCCCGCCGTCTTTGCAACCATGCCATTTGTTTCCGTCATGATTACATGAATCATCGCAAGAGCAACCATTACTATGAGGGAAGAATACACTTTTTTTACAAAAACTTCGTTTTGTCCAGAAAAATTTCTTTTCAAAGCGCACACACTTTGTAACAAAAGTACATTTTTTTACACGAGTACGTTTTGTAACTAAAACACATTCTTTTCTACGTGTAACTTTCGTAACGAATGTCCATTTTTGAACGCGTACACGAGTACATTTTGTAACAAATGTCCATTTTTTTACATGAGTACATTTTGTAACGAAAGTACAATGTTTCACGCGAGTACATCTTGTTCTTGGACATTTACGTCCTGTTGTACATTTACGCCCTGTTGTACATTTACATCCTGTTGTACATTTATGATGAGAGAATTTATCATCATCGCATTCAAAAGTACTTGGATCTTGATGCAAGAAATCTTTCATCCCTGCACTTTTGATTTCTTCAACAGCCTTTCTAATATCACGTTTCATAGAAATCCTCCTTATCATGTATTAAATTGAAAAGGTATTCTTTTTCCTTAACATGATATGAATTTAGGCATCTTTCTGAACAGGACAAGAGTGTAATTTTATATAAATAGATGATTGCAGATGTATGGACAAGACAAGGCGCATACATTGAATGAAGAGAACTGGGAAGGGATGAGAAAATATGCTACCTTTATATGATTTTTTTATTCATCCAATGTACTTAGTGGAATTGAAAAAAGATATTTGGTCAGATAGTCCAGTGCCAGCAAAGTTAACATTTGGAAAAAAGAAGTATGATATTGATATCGTTTATCGAGGTGCTCATATTCGCGAGTTTGAGAAAAAGTCTTATCATGTTAAATTTTATAAACCGAAAAAATTTCAAGGGATAAAGGAATTTCATTTAAACTCTGAATTTATGGATCCATCGCTTATTCGTAACAAATTATCACTCGATTTTTTTAATGATATTGGGGTACTTTCACCGAAGTCGCAGCATGTATTTATAAAAATAAATGGCCAAATCCAAGGCGTATATTTACAGTTAGAATCGGTTGATGAAAACTTTTTAAAAAGTAGAGGGTTACCGAATGGTTCTATTTATTATGCAATAGATGATGATGCGAATTTTTCTTTAATGAGCGAGAGAGACAAAGATGTTAAAAGCGAGCTTTTTGCAGGATATGAATTTAAATGTTCGAATGAAAATAGTGAAGAGCAACTGAGTGAATTTGTTTTTCAAGCAAATACACTATCAAGGGAAGAGTATGAAAAAGAAATTGGAAAATACCTTCATGTTGATAAATATTTACGATGGTTAGCTGGAGTGATTTTGACTCAAAACTTTGATGGTTTTGTTCATAACTATGCGTTATATCATAACGATGAGACAAATTTATTTGAAGTCATACCGTGGGATTATGATGCAACTTGGGGGCGGGATGTACAAGGAAGACCACTAAATCATAAATACATTCGTATTCAAGGATATAATACGTTAAGTGCAAGGTTGTTAGATATACCCTTCTTTAGAAAGCAGTATCGAAATATTTTAGAAGAAATATTAGTAGAACAATTTACAGTATCGTTTATAAAACCAAAAGTAGAAGGAATGTGTGAACTAATTCGTCCATATTTACTTCAGGATCCATATATGAAAGAAAAAATAGAAACATTTGACCAAGAGGCTGATATGATTTTTCAATATATAAATAAAAGAAGAAATTATATAGAAGAGCATCTTCACGAATTGGATTAATTTTGAAGGAGATTGGAACATTATCAATCTCTTTTTTTGTATAATAAAGATGTACCAAAAAAGTAACATAGTATTTATTTGATAGAGAATGGAGTTGTGTAGAGATGACGGTTAAATGGATTGATTGGGTAAAACAAATACAGTCGATAGCACAAGCTGGTTTAACGTACTCCAAAGATGTGTATGATATAGAGCGTTTCCAACAATTACGAGACATTTCAATTTCAATGATGTCACATTACACAAAAACAGATTGGGAAGTAGTAGAGAAATTATTTGCAAGTGAGACAGGCTATCAAACTCCTAAAGTTGATATACGAGCGGTAGTGTTTCAAAATGACAAATTATTATTTGTGAAAGAAAAAAGTGATGGGAGATGGGCATTACCAGGTGGATGGGCTGATGTTGGTTATACTCCAACAGAAGTCGCTACTAAAGAAGTTTTAGAAGAGACAGGCTATGAGGTAGATCATTTTAGGCTACTAGCTATATTCGATAAAGAAAAACATCAACCATCTCTATCAGCTACACATGTATATAAAATTTTTATAGGTTGTGAGATTGTTGGTGGAGAAAAGAAATTAAGCATTGAAACAGAAGATATAGATTTCTTTAGTGAAAACGAAATACCTGATTTATCAAATGCTAGAAATACAGAATGGCAAATTAAAGAAATGTTTGCGTATATGAAAGATAGAAATAAAGAAAGGCTACTGGACTAATAATTAATCGGTCTCGTTTGTTATATTTACGTTGATTATTAGTCGACACGCCCGTAAATAGAGGGATAGTAAAGTTAATTTTGTATCATGCCAAGGTTATATTGAAAAAAGGTTGTACATATTCTTTTAACAAAAAATAAGAAGGCGTATTCCTCTTCAAAATCTATGATTCAGATGAAGAGGTTCACATGATTATATTGGCAGATGGCAATCTTTATGTGATAATGGAGGGTATGTGAAGAAAAAAGGAGATAGAAAAGAATATGTTAGCGAATATAATAGATCAGTTATTACAATTCTTTGCAAGTCTAGGATACTTCGGGGTAGCACTAGGTTTAATGATTGAAATAATTCCAAGTGAAATTGTTCTTTCGTATGCAGGGTTTTTAGTTGCGCAAGAAAAAATTAGTTTTGTCGGGGCTGTTATCGCGGGAACAATCGGTGGTACTTTAGCACAAATCTTTTTATACTGGCTTGGATATTACGGAGGGCGTCCGGTTGTTGAGAAATATGGAAAATATCTGCTTATTAATAAACATCATTTAGACATAGCAGAAAATTGGTTTAAGCGTTATGGAGCTGGAGTAATATTTTCGGCACGTTTTATCCCAGTTGTACGTCATGCAATATCTATTCCGGCAGGATTAGCAAAGATGCCTTTAAAACTCTTTACACTTTATACAGTAGTAGCGATTATCCCATGGTCAATTCTATTTATATACTTAGGAGAAAAGCTTGGTGGAAATTGGCGTCATATTAAAGAGTATGCATCTGATTATACACATTACATAATTATAGGAGCAGTCCTATTTATAGCTCTTTACTTCGGTTTAAAGTATTTGAAAAGGAGAAAAACAACTCGTTAAAGTCAATGATTTTTCATTGGCTTTTTTTATTTGTTCCAGTTCTAAAAAAAAGAAGTTGTCCATAATGTGTAATAATAAAGCGTAGCGGGGGAATGTGATGAAAGGATCACCGTTTTTACGTGGAACGATATTTTTAACGATGGCAACGATGATATCTAAAATGTTAGGGTTTATATATGTTATACCATTTACAGCAATGGTGGGTACGAGTGGCTACGTATTATACACGTATGCATACCGTCCTTATACAATAATGTTGAGTATTGCAACGATGGGATTACCACTTGCCGTTTCAAAGATGGTTTCAAAGTATGATCAACTCAATGATTATCATACTGTTAAGAGAGTGCTAAAGAGTGGTATCGTTTTTATGGTCATTATGGGCGTTATTTCTTGTTTAGCATTATATATGTTAGCACCACATTTAGCTAAACTTGTGATTGATGGAAATGATCAGTCGGGGAATAGTGTGGTAGCTGTCACGCACAATATTCAAATTGTAAGTTTTGCGTTAATACTTGTACCAGTAATGAGTTTATTGAGGGGATTCTTTCAAGGATTCCAATCGATGGGACCGTCGGCACTGAGTGTTGTTGTCGAACAGTTTTTTCGTGTTTTAACGATTTTGATAGGAAGTTTTGTTGTTTTATATGTTTTAAAAGAATCAGTGTCGTTAGCGGTTGGTATTTCGACTTTTGGAGCATTTATGGGTGCAGTAGGTGGATTAATTATTTTGAGTGCTTATTATATGAAAAGGCGAAAATACTTGAAACAAAAGGAGATAGCAAGTATTCCCCAGACAACGAAATCTTTTTTTTCATTATATAAAGAGTTATTTACATATTCCATCCCATTTGTTGTAGTCGGTTTGGCAATTCCGTTGTATCAAACAATTGATACATTTACAATCAATAAACTATTAATACAAGTAGGGTATATGCAAGGAGAAGCAGAAAAGATTAATGCGATAATCGGCCTTGTTCAGATGGTTGTGCTAATCCCAGTTTCTGTTGCGACGGCTTTTAGTATGTCTCTCGTACCAGAGATGACGAAAGCTTATACAGCTGGAAATGAGAAGCTACTGTATAAACACTTTACGAGGACGAATTTATTGGTGGTGGGAATCACAGTACCGGCAGCAATAGGAATGATGGTATTAGCAAAGCCAGTATATACTCTATTATTTGGCGCTGGAAATGATCCGGAGATGGGGAGTATCATTTTGCAATATTATGCCCCTGCTTGTATACTATTTTCACTATTTACGGTAACTGCTGCGATGTTACAAGGAATTAATCAACAACAGAAAACAGTGCTAGGATTAGTAATCGGAATTATTGTAAAGATAGTATTAAATATTGTATTGCTACCTTATTTTGATTTTGTAAGTTTTATCATTTCAACATACGCTGGCTATACGATTTCAGTCGGTTTTAACTTGTGGATGCTTTCTAAATATGTTATAAAGGCAACATAAGCTTTTTTAAAGGCAGAGAACACTCTGCCTTTTTCTATGTTTACAAGATTTTTCTTAAAAAAACGTTTTCAAAATAATTTTTCTATTGAAATTTAATCGTTTGTTTCATATGCTGAAAATGGCGGTTTAAAAACTGTTGTTTAAGTGAGGTAGATTCCTACATGTAAAAAGAATCGGGGTGATAGTATGTTAAATATTTATTTAACAGACCGAAACGGAAAACTACAAGAGATTGAGGAAATGCAAAAGGGTTGCTGGATTAATGTACTTCATCCAACTGAAGAAGAAATTCAGTATCTAGTACAAACTTTAAATGTAGACTTAGATTTCATTAAAGACCCTTTGGATGATGAAGAACGCTCTCGTATTGAAAAGGAAGACAATAATACTTTAATTATCGTGGATATTCCGACAGTTAGACATGATGAAGAAGGAAATTCGATATATGACACGATTCCAATAGGTATGATTGTAATGCCAGATTGTTTTGTTACAATTTGTTTAGAAGAAAATCCAATTTTTGAACGCTTTATTAATCAACGTATTAAGGAATTTTATACGTTTAAAAAGACGCGATTCGCACTTCAGCTCTTATATACAATTTCTACTTATTATTTAAGATACTTAAAGCAAATTAATCGAAAAACTATCGATTTAGAGCACCAATTAAATCAGTCGATGAAAAATAAAGAAATTTTTACGTTGCTAGGCCTTGAAAAAAGTTTAGTTTACTTTACAACATCATTAAAGGCTAACAAAATTGTTATTCAAAAATTAATGCGTAACAGTACATTTTTAAAAATGTATGAAGATGATCAAGATTTATTAGAAGATGTATTAATTGAAAATAAGCAGGCAATTGAAATGGCAGAAATATATAGTCACATTTTAAGCGGAATGATGAATACATTTAGTTCGGTTATTTCTAACAATTTAAATAGTGTTATGAAACTGTTGACTTCTATTACAATTATTTTATCATTACCAACAATGGTTTCTAGTTTCTTTGGAATGAATGTAAAGGTTCCGTTTGAAGGTGAGGCTCAAGGTTTTGTAATTGTAATAATAATATGTGTAACATTATCTTTCGCTTTAGCATTTGTTTTTTGGAAGAAACGTTACTTTTAACCATAAGAAAGCTGCTCTAGCATAGTTATAAAACTGCGCTAGAACAGCTTTTTTGCTATAAAATCTCGATTTTGGAATAGAATATAACTTGTAAAATGTAATATGTATTAAGGTTATGAATTCCGTATAAGTCTTGTCCAAATAATAAAATGGGGTTAAAATTACATATTGTTAATGAAAAGTTGGAGGACATACATCATGGAATTGTTTCAATTACCGAAAGCATTCCTGCAAATGAATACAATCTTTATATCGATTTTAATCGAAGCACTTCCGTTTGTGCTAATTGGTGTATTTATTTCAGGATTCATTCAAATGTTTGTGACAGAAGATATGGTGGCAAAGTGGATGCCTAAGAATCGATTTCTGTCTGTTCTATTAGCTACTTTTTTAGGAATGATGTTTCCTGGGTGTGAATGTGGAATTGTTCCGATTGTAAGAAGATTAATTGGAAAAGGTGTTCCGCCATATGCTGGAATTGCATTTATGCTAACTGGACCAATTATTAATCCAGTTGTATTATTTGCAACATATGTTGCCTTTGGGAGTAGTATGCACATGGTATGGTATCGCTCTATTGTAGCGATTGTCGTAGCAATTATTGTTGGAGTTATATTATCATTTATGTTTAAAGAGCATCAATTAAGAGATGACCACTTCCCAGAAGTGAACCATAAACGTCCATTACGTAAAAAAATGTGGGATGTATGTACACATGCTGTTGAGGAATTTTTCTCAATGGGTAAATATTTAGTGTTAGGAGCGTTAATTGCTGCCGCAGTTCAAACGTTTGTACAAACTTCAACGTTGCTTGCTATTGGACAAGGTCCGTTTTCTTCATCAGCTGTAATGATGGGACTTGCTTATATATTATCACTTTGTTCAGAGGCAGATGCATTTATTGCTTCTTCGTTCCAAAGTACATTTTCAACAGCGTCACTTGTCGCGTTCCTCGTTTATGGACCGATGGTGGATATTAAAAATATGTTTATGATGCTTGCGACATTTAAAACAAGATTTGTAATTGTTGTGATAGTTACAGTTACACTTGTTGTTTATGCAAGCTCACTACTCATTTATGCGATGGGGTGGTAGGTTATGTTTCGGGTATATATATTACTAGGTTTCACAATTTTAATTGGGCAGCTTCATATTTCCGGTAACATTACGAAATATATAAATATGAAGTATGCTTATTTATCAAAAACTGCAGCTATTATTTTAGGTTTCTTAACGCTTGTACAAATTATTATCGTTTTCCAGAAAGAGCATCAAAAGGAAAAAGAGAAACAAGATTGTAGTTGTGATCATAGCCATTGTGGGCACGATCATTCAAAAGATGAAAATACATGGTGGAAAAAAGCATTTTCGTACACATTGTTCTGTTTCCCGATTATTTCAGGATTATTTTTCCCAATTGCAACATTAGATTCGGACATTGTTAAAGCGAAGGGGTTTCATTTTCCTGTTGCACAAGCGGAAAGTAAAGATCCATTTATGACAAGACAATTCTTAAGACCAGATACGAGTATTTATTACGGAAAAGAAGGATATCGTGGTGTAATGGAAAAAGGGAAGAAAGAGTTTGTTACAAAAGACAATATTGCATTAAAAGATGAGGATTTCCTCAAGGGTATGGAGACAATTTATAATTATCCTGGTGAGTTTACTGGTAAAACTTTATCTTTTAAAGGCTTTGTTTTCCGCGATGACTCTTCAAAAAAAGAACAATATTTCTTATTCCGTTTCGGTATTATACATTGCGTAGCGGATTCTGGTGTATATGGTATGTTAGTAAAAAAACCAGAAGGTGTAGAGTGGAATAATGATGACTGGATTCAGGTAGAAGGAGAAATAACAACTGAATTTTACCAGCCGTTTCATGCGAACATTCCTGTGTTAGAAGTAACGAAATGGAATAAAGTTGAACAGCCGAAAGAACAATATGTATTTAGAGGAGCCGATTGATAAAATCGGTTCTTTTTTATGGACTAAAAGTTCTAAAGATTGTTAATATTAAACATGTAATTCACTTAGTGTAGTAATTATTGAAATATTAGGGATAAATAATTAAAGGAGCGATAACAATGACAGAAGTAAAGGGGAAAACTGCAAATGAATCAAGAGTGTTTAAAACGAGTCGAGTATTTCCAACGGATTTAAATGATCATAATACGCTATTTGGTGGGAAAATATTAGCGGAGATGGATATGGTTGCTTCGATTTCAGCAACGAGACACTCAAGAATGGAATGTGTCACAGCGTCTATGGATTGGGTAGACTTCTTACATCCAGTTCGTTCAACAGATTGTGTAAGTTATGAATCTTTCGTAATTTGGACGGGAAGAACATCTATGGAGATATTTGTTAAAGTGGTAGCGGAAAATTTAATTTCAGGTGAAAAACGTGTAGCGGCAACTTCATTCGTTACTTTTGTTGCACTGAGTAAGGAGAATAATCCAGTTCCTGTACCGCGTGTTATCCCAGAAACAGAAGAGGAGAAAGAATTACATCGAATTGCTGTATTACGTGCAGAACAGCGCCATATTCGTAAGGCAGAGAGTAAGAAAGTAGCTAAACTGCTAACTTTTTGATGATAAATACTTTTTCTTTTCGTTTAATATTTCAATAATAGGCGAAAAAAGTTTTGAAATGAAAAGCGGACACCTAAAAATAGGTGTCCGCTTTTATAGTTTTTTCATCCGCATATCGTATTACAATAACTGCTTAGCAGAAGCAAGCAGCACCGACGATAATTAAGAGGATAAATAATACAACTAGTAGCGCAAATCCATTACCATGTGCGAAGCCCATTGTTATTTCCTCCTTTTATTTTAAGATACAACATACAATATGCAGATGAGCTCTTGTTTGATATGGACGTATATCATGTAATGACATATTTTTTGTATGATAATGTTTTAAAAAAGGAAAGATATAGGAATAACAGTATGTGGAGAAAGGAATTTATCCATGAAGCACTTTGTCATTGTAATACTTTGTTTTATAGGTGTATTCACTTGGATGAACATCGATGTGGAAATGGGGAAAAAAATGGCTAGTGGTTATGAATTAGAAAAAATTCGATCAGGGGATTTTCAACTATATACGAACGGTGATGAGTTATATAGGAATTTATTTGATGATATAAATCGCGCAGAAAAGTACATATATATTCATTTTTATATTGTAGGTAAAGATGAAGCAAGTCAAGAATTCTTACGGTTATTAGAGAAAAAAGCATCTAGTGGTGTAGATGTGAAATTGTCAGTAGACCGGATAGGTGGATATAAGCTTAAGAAAAAGATAATTAGTCAATTAAAAGAAAAAGGCGTGAGGTTTACATTCAGTAAAACCCCTAAATTTAAAAATTTATTTTTTTCTTTGCATCAACGTAATCACAGACGCATTGTTACTATAGATGGGAAAGTATCGTACATCGGTGGTTTTAATATCGGCAAGGAGTATCTTGGACAGGATCCTAAATTTGGTCCGTGGCGTGATTATCATGTACGCATCGAAGGGGATGGAGCTGCTGATATGGAACGGAAATTTGCGGAAGATTGGCAGGAAGATACGGGAGAAAAGCTCCCTATACATCATGGTTTACCTGTACAAGGAAATGTAAAATATCAATACGTATTTTCGAATGGAAAAGGTTTATGGCAGGACTATGGGGCACTATTAAAGAAGGCGAAACATTCCTTAATAATCGCCACACCATATTTTGTACCGAGTAAAGAAATGATGCAGGGGCTAAAAGATGTATTAAATCGAGGTGTTCGTGTAAAAATTCTCGTCCCGTTTAAGAGTGATGCTGTAATGCTGAAACAAGCAGCTTACCCATATCTAAAAGAAATGCTTATGGCAGGGGCAGAAATCTATCAATATCGAAATGGATTTTTTCACGGGAAAGTAACAATTATTGATGATGAAATTGTTGATGTCGGTACAGCAAATTTTGATAATAGAAGTTTTTATTTAAATACTGAATCTAACTGCTTTATTTATGATAAGAAAGTAGTAGCAGAAGTATGGAGCCGACTTGAGGAAGACTTTCATAAATCTAAAAGATATTCTGAAGCAGATTTTGAGAAAATTAGTAGCTGGGATTGGTTTCTAGCAAGAATAGCGAATGTTATCGCATCATATTTATAGTATATAGATGAAATAGGAAGGGAGTGCTTTAATGGATTGTATGAAAGAATTGATGAGATATAGTTACACGCTTATATATAAAGTTGGAGAGTATACGAGCATGGTTCGAGATGAAGAATTAAAGGATATATTACAGCATCATTTACCGTATATGTTGCAGGCATATAATGAACAAGTAAATTTTCAAGAAGGAGAAAATGTACAGCATATAACTTGTGAACAAATGTGGCCTGATTTTACTGAGATAGATATGGAAACAGATAATGAATATACAGAGGATATTGGGATTGCTATTTGCTATATTTCACATTTGAAACGATTGGCATTAAAGTTTGCTCAAGTGGCAGTGGAAGTTGCGAACCCAGAATTTCGTTCTTTTTTGGAAAATTGTTTTGTAAAAATGAATCGTTATGCTTATAGTGTTTGGCAATATGTTATGAAGAAGGAATATAAGATTAAACATGTATATGAAAATGAGAAGTTTGCATGAAAAACTAAGGCGGAATGAAAGGCGCCTTAGTTTTTTTCGTCTAATGAAAGGGTTAGTTAGAAGAATTGAGAAAACCGGTTTTGTTATCGATAAATTTACAAGAGTTTACCATATCTTTACTGTTTTTAAATCTTCCCTTTAAAAATGAAGAGTAATATAGGGTTGTACATATTCTATCAAAAGGAGGAAACGCAAATGAACAAATGGGTTAAGTCATTAACTGCTATGGCACTTGCAAGTTCTTTATTAATGGTAGGTTGTAGTAAAGGTGAGGATAAAAAGAAAGAGGATGACACGACAACACAGCAAGATGAAAAAAAAGATAAAGAAACAAGCGGAACAGAGAAGTCTTCTGATTCAAAAGAAAAGAAATAAATGGATAACAGAGCTTCCTCACATATACGAGGGAGCTTTTTTGTTGTATATTTGTAAGTTTTGCGGAAAAATAGAGAGAAAGAATTGAAGAGGGGATAGTATATGAAAGTATGTATATTAGGAGCGACAGGTAGAGTAGGTTCACACATTATGAAGTTAGCATTACATGATTCATATGAAGTGACGGTATTAGTTCGTGATTTGAGTAAAGTGGAAATAGAGCATGAAAGATTGCGTATTATTGAGGGAAATGTATTAAACGGAAATGATATAAAGGAAGCATTGAAAGGATGTGATATTGTAATTAGTGCTCTTGGAACGGATCAGAATGGGACGTTAGCAAAGAGTTTGCCAAATATTATAAAGTGTATGGAAGAAGAAGGTATAAAGAAAATAGTTACAATAGGAACAGCTGGTATTTTACAGGCGCGAACAAATCCAAGTATATATCGTTTCCGGTCAAAGGAATCGAAAAGAAAAACGACCACAGCTGCAGAAGATCATTTAGCTGCGTATATAGCGTTGAAAAATAGTAAACTAAGTTGGACTGTTGTTTGTCCAACGTATTTAATAGATGGTGAAGTAACAGGTGTATATCGAACTGAAAAAGATATGTTGCCAGCTGATGGCTCTGAAATAACAGTTGGTGATACAGCTTATTTTACATGGAGCTTACGCTATAAAAACTTATACGAGAGAAGTCGAGTAGGTATTTCATATTAAAAAACCATCCCTAAATAGGGATGGTTAAAAAATGATATAGCATACAAAGATGATAATCATAATGATTTGGAGAATTGCTTTGGCTACTGTGCTACTCAAAAAACCAACTACAGTTGCAATTCCGACTAAAAAGGCGTCTTTTGGCGTCTTTTTATGCATTAGTTCTGTTATAAATACTGATAAGAACGGTATGATAATAAGACCAAATGGTGGAAAGAAGAACGATCCGACAATAATAGAAACCATGCCGACTCGTTCGCCCCACTTAGAACTTCCATATTTTTTTAGGAAGTATCCATTTGCTATAAAGTCAGCAACAAAAATGAAGAGTGTAAAAATGACTTGAATAACCCAAAAAGATATCGTTAACTCTCCGCCATTTATTCCAAAATGATAAATGAAATAGCCAGCCCATACGGCAAGGATGCCAGGAATAATGGGGTAAATAAAGGCAAGAAATGAAACAATGAAACAAGCAATGATACAAATTGTTAGTAAAACAGTCACTTTATAACTCCTTTATAGTATCTAATTTATGTACAGCAATTTTTTTAATCTGATGCCCATCAAGTTCCAATGCTTTAAATTGAAAACCAGCATATTCAACCGAATAGCCAGCCTCAATATTTAAATCGATTGCTTGAGAGAGAAGCCAACCACCAATTGTATCTAAATCACTATCATCGATATGCAGACCAAACATATCATTTACTTCAGAAATGAGTACTTTTCCATCCAAAACAGTTAGTTTTGGAGTACGCTTTTCAATCATTGGTGATTCGTCTGTATCAAATTCATCTTGAATTTCTCCGATAATTTCTTCAAGAATATCCTCCATCGTTAAAAGTCCAGCTGTTCCACCGTATTCATCCATAACAATTGCCATTTGTACGCGGTTCTTTTGAAGGTGGATTAACGTTTTACGAATGGGAACTGTTTCAAATACAGTTAAAACAGGATGTATGTACGCGTCAAGTGGTTTGTAAATGCCTTTTGTTTGATTGTGAAAAATCTCTTTCGTATTTATCATACCGATAATATCATCTTTATCCTTTTCAATAATAGGATAGCGTGTATATTTTTCAGTTGCGGCGATTTCCATATTCTCTTCTAACGTATTTTCAGTAGATAAGCAAACCATTTCAGTTCTAGGTACCATAATTTCTTTAGCAACACGATCATCAAATTCAAAAATATTATTTACATATTTATATTCGGTTTGATTAATTTCGCCGCTTTTATAACTTTCACCTAAAATAAGTCGCAGTTCTTCTTCAGAATGGGCGAGTTCGTTTTCTTTTGCAGGCTCTAAACCGAATAATTTGGTGAAAAATACTGCCGAACTATTTAATAGCCAGATGAATGGATACATAATTTTATCAAATAAAATAAGCGGTCTTGCAAATTTTAAAGTGATTGCTTCTGCTTTTTGGATTGCGAAAGACTTAGGAACTAACTCTCCTAATACAACATGGAAAAAAGTAATAATACTAAAAGCAATAATAAAGGATAACGTGTTAGCCATTGCTCCAGTAATGTTGATTCTTTCAAATAGTGGTCGTAGTAAATGTTCCACAGTTGGTTCACCAAGCCAACCAAGTCCTAAAGAAGTGATAGTAATACCGAGCTGACAAGCAGATAAATAAACATCTAAGTTAGATACGACGCTTCTTGCAGCTAATGCCTGCTTATTACCTTCATTTGCAAGCTGATCGATTCGACTTTTTCGTACTTTTACAACAGCGAATTCTGATGCAACGAAAAAGCCAGAAATAAGGATAAGTATAAAGATGAGAAAAATATTTAATATGTCCAAGTGTGTTCTCTACTCCTAAGTTGGAATAAAGATGTCACCTCCTGCAATTATGTTATACTTTTATAATAAATCCAAATGAAAAGATTAGTCAAAGGAAATGGGTAAATATTGGTAGGTTTCTAAAGTGTTTTTTAAATTTGCTGTTATTTTGTCCTCTATATAAAAGGAATAACCGTCTACTTTTAATTTAAAGTAGACGGTTATTCTACGTTATGGTTTTGAAATACTTCTTGCTAAAGTATATGTTTGCTGTTTGGAGTAGTTTGTTGTCCATAGAGTTTGGAGAAAAGATAAGACGCTGTATGGGATGTAAAGAAGTAATAGACCAATTGCGACAACTATAGGTGCATTTCCGCCAAATTGAACGATAAATTGTAAGAGTCCGTTTGCGTGAAAAACACACTCCATAAAAACGAATGAAAGAATAATGGAACTTAAAATAGATTTATGATTGGAAGTAAGCGCCATAAATAACGTATCAACAAGGAAAGCTGAATTTTTTATTTCGTATTCATTTGTATTATTTAAGAAAGGTAGCCATTTTTTTATTGCTTGCATAACGATAATCATGGAAGTGCTACATACGATGATAAAAGATGAGAAGAAAGGAAGATTTATGAATTTTGCGATGTAGAGAAGTAATAATAGGACTGAACATTGTAATAATACAGCGCTAAAAGAATATGGTATCCAACGCAATAAAGAAGTGTACTTTCTTACTGAGTCCGGTGCTTTTAAAAATAGATGGCCGATTCCTAAACTTATAAAGAAACCGATTGCAAGAGTGAAAGTGAAACGAACAATCGATAAAAAATATATTTCCCATATGTAGGGGAATAGAGGAGTCGAATGACTAGAAGTATGTATCATATTTTGTGTATGTACCATCGGAATTGCTGAGAAAAAGATAGGTTCATGCATCCAATCGATTCTTGGAATCGAAATGGAAGAAAGTTGTGTGAAGTTATGAAAAATGCTTATAAAGCCAGTTAAGTAAGAGAAATTATGTGTAATGAATAAAGCTGGAATAGGACTTATGACGAAAATAATAAAAACACCAACGATAAATTTACATATACGTGAGCGCAATAAGGACATACAATCACCTACTCTTTGAATATTCAGAAAATTCTTATTCTTATTTTAGCTTTTTTCTAAGGAAGTTACAATATATTTTTCTAAAAGTAACTGTGAGAGAATGTTCCATATTGAAGATTTACCGGATTGGTATGAGCTAATTAACCAGTGGGCATGGACAAAATCCCTACTGATTAAAATTTCACTTAATAAAAGTGTATGATTCATGAATAAATTATGACGAAAAAACGAAAAATTTTCAGAAAAATAAAATAAATTATTTATTTTTTTCTGAAAATATAATATAGTTATGGCACAGAAAGTATTTTAACATAAGGAGGCTTTTTATGAGGATTAAAGGGAATTATGTGCCGAAAAGGGAAGTTTTATTTTGCTCAAGTTCAATTACGGTAGGGGAAGCGCTGGAGCATTTAAATAAAACAGGGTATCGTTGTGTACCAGTATTAGATGAAAAAAAAGAGAAATTTTTAGGGAATGTATACAAAGTAGATATTTTAGAATATAAAGGTTCACTTGAAGATAATTTATTACAATTATTGAACGATAAAGATGGATACGTAAGAGAAGACTCTTCGTTCTTTAAAATATTTTTTACAATAAAAAAACTACCGTATTTATCAGTAGTCGATGAAAAAGGGATTTTCCTTGGAATCCTAACTCATAAAAAAGTTTTTGAATTATTAGAAGATGCATGGGGCGTTCATTCTAGTAAATATTCTGTCATGATTGGAACACAAGATTATAATGGAGCAATTCAAAAATTATCGACAGTGTTAAAGAAATACACTGGTATTCAAAGTTTGATGACTTTTGATAATGACGCGTTATTAGTACGTAGAATTATGTTTACATTAGGAGAAGAATTTAAAGATGCTGAATTAGAAACATTGTTAAAGGATTTAGAAGATCATGGATTTAGAGTTGTGTATGTTGAAGAGATGAATAATCCACGTGAAGTGGAGACTATAGATTAACGTTTATTGGCCATCTTATTTTTGGGATGGCTTTTGCTATAGTCCTTACATAAAGTTATTCAAAGATAACAAAACATACAAATACATAGATTTTAAAAAATATTTGTGTAATAGAATAAAATAGAGGAGATAAGTGTGGATAATTTTGATTTTCGAAAAATTCCATTAAAAATTATGTTTTTATTTTTCAACTAAATATGTTACTATATGTGTGATAAAAGCAAAGAGGTCTGACAACTAAACTCCGCGTTATAACACTCTAATGATTTAAATTTTCGAAAAAATCAAAATTCGTTATTTAGAGTAATTAAAAGGGGAATGGAGAAATTATGGAGAAAGACATTGCTTTGTAAGGGGCATATTTTATGATCATGAACAGAGAGGAGGATGCATAGCATATTGTGAGAATAGAGAAAAACAATGTAAAAGTGCTATGCAATTTAAAGAAATGAAGGGACGATTAAGGCCAGGTGATACGCTAGCAATTGGTTTAATGTTATTTGCATTATTTTTAGGAGCAGGAAATTTAATTTTTCCACCAGTTTTAGGGCAACAAGCTGGAGAAAATGTTTGGATTGCTACAATTGGATTCCTTGTAACGGGAGTCGGACTTCCCCTACTAGCTGTCACAGCTGTCGCGTTTGTAGAGGGGGACTTGAAAGCGTTATCTTCAAGGGTTCACCCTATATTTGCGTTTGTTTTTCCACTCGTTAGTTATTTAGCAATTGGGCCATTCTTTGCAATCCCACGTACAGGGGCTGTTTCGTTTGAAATGGGGATGAAGCCGTTTTTATCAGAAGCGATGGTTTCAGAATGGTACATGCTATTTTTATTCACTATAGTTTTCTTCGGAATAACGTGGTATTTATCATTAAATCCATCTAAATTAGTTGATTGGTTTGGAAAGTTTCTTACACCATTATTAGTATTAATAGTTGCAGTTATTGTCGGAAAGGCAATTATTGATCCGATTGGAACTCCGGCTGCACCGTTAGCTGCTTATAAAGAAAATGCTTTCTTTGGTGGGTTTATTCAAGGGTATTTAACGATGGATGCAATTAGTGCTCTTGTTTTTGGAATTGTTGTTGTACAAGTTATTCGCTCTAAAGGGATAAAAGAGAGTGGACAAATTGCAAAAATAACAGTCGTATCAGGTATTATTGCTGTATTAGGCTTAACGTTAATATATTTATCACTTGCGTATCTCGGTTCTACAAGCACATCACTTGGCGTTTCAGAGAACGGTGGTCTTATTTTAACGAATGTTGTAAATGAGTTATATGGAACAAGTGGTAAAATTTTATTAGGTCTTGTTATTATACTCGCTTGTTTAACAACTTCTGTTGGATTAACATCTGCCTGTGCGGGCTTCTTTACAAACTTGTTCCCAAAACTTTCGCATAAAACGATTGTAACGATGGTATGTGTGTTTAGTTTAGTTGTATCTAACCTAGGATTAACACAATTAATCGCAGTAACTTTACCAGTGTTAATGATCATTTATCCAGTTGCAATTGTATTAATCGTACTTTCGTATTTCCATACATGGATTGGAAAGCGTAATACAATTTACATTGGAGCTATTTTAGGTGCATTATCAATTAGCTTGTTTAATGGTTTAGAAAGTGCAAATATAAAAATTGACGCAATTTCAAATGTACTGCAAATGCTACCTTTATATAAAGAAGGAATAGGATGGTTAATCCCATCATGTATTGGCGGGGTACTCGGTTACTTCTTCTATAAATCAAATGAATCAAGTGAATTACAAAAGAAAGGTGCTTAGGCGCCTTTCTTTTTTTGAAGGGGATTTTTGTATTTTGTCTAAGTAATAATTGGGAGGAATGATAAAATGGCTAATTTTGAAGATTTTTTAACTTTGGATATAAGGGTTGGGACGGTGAGAATGGCTGAAGAATTTAAAGAGGCGAGGGTTCCTGCAATTAAGCTAGAAATTGATTTTGGCGAGCTAGGGATTAAGCAATCAAGCGCTCAAATTACTAAGAGATATAATCCAGAAGAGTTAATTGGTCAGCAAGTTGTTGCTGTTGTAAATTTCCCGCCAAAGCGTGTGGCAGGATTTAAATCCGAAGTACTTGTACTGGGTGGTGTTCCTGAAGCTGGCGATGTTGTTTTACTTCAGCCAAATATGGAACTACCGAATGGAACGAAAATAAGTTAGTGTGAAGGTAGGGGTTAATTTGGATATCGGACGAGAATATTTGCAATGTGCAATTTCGAATTTCAAAGCAACAAAGAAGCAAGGAGAACGGGCACTTTCTCAATTATCATATGAACAAATCATGTGGTCTTCTCATGAGGAGACGAATAGTATTGCCAGTATTATTAAGCATCTACATGGTAATATGCGTTCCAGATGGACGGATTTTTTAACGTCGGATGGTGAAAAAACCGATCGTAATCGAGATGGTGAATTTGAGGGCGGCTACAATTCAAAACAAGAAGCTCTTGCTGCGTGGCAGGAAGGATGGGAATATGTTTTTAAAGCGATGGATAATTTAACACCTGATCAGATTTTGCAGAGAGTATACATTCGTGGAGAAGAACATACTGTCATGCAAGCGATTGAAAGGCAAATTTCACATTATGCTTTACATATTGGACAAATCATTTACATTGGTAAAATGTTAAAAGAAACCGATTGGGTGTGTTTAAGTATTCCTAGGGGGCAGTCTACCAGTTATTTAGAGAAATAACGCTCTACGTAATAATAAGAAAGAAGCCGATATAATATAGGAATCAAAAAAATAAGCCAAATTATAGATGGCTCTGTGAACATTAGGATGCTGCCAGCGATAAGTCCATATATAATAAGAAAGAAACTAAAGAGTGTATTAATAGGGATAAAGCGAGAGGTAAATAGTTTCTGCTGCTTAAAACAAATATTGTGAAATAAATAAAAGCGGAAGTACCATGTAGCAGTAATAAGATCTTGCTTTCTCACTATTCTTTTTTTGCATGTATGACAGATGAACGGTGGCTGCATTTTATTACTCTCCATTTTCTATTTTCAGTAGTTTCGTAATAATTTGAGACAATATTAGGGACAAAGTGTATATTCCTACATATGCTCCGGAAATAAGGAATAATGGATTTAGTAAAATACCATGAATGCTCGTCATGAAAACAAGATGTTGTATTAAAACATCATATATATTAATAGAAATAATTGTCCCGAGTACATACAATGCTATGTACGCAAAAATATGAAGTGCAATACGAATTTTACGGTGTATAGCAAGTAAATAAAAAATAAATGATAGAACGATTGGTAATGTTCCTATTAATAGCTTCAATTCATTTCACCTCGTTAATAATATAGCCGAAATTTAAGCGGTCTATTCTCTAGAGCTTGTACATAACTTGAAATAGAGAGGGTGATAGTATGAATCGAGGTTTTTTTTATGTGAAATTAACGAGCGTACGCAAGTTAATTTTATTTATTATTACTACGGTATTAGCGACTTTTTTTCTTATTAGTATGATGGTAACTTCTATGAAAGAGACGAAGTCAACGTATTTATATAATTGGTTAAATGAGTTATCAATGAATGGTTACATGTATGTTCTTGGAAAAGAGAATCATTACTTTACACAAGAGTACCGGAATTTGAATCAAGACTTTTCTATTTCCTCATTCCTCTTTTCGATGGCAACGAATATACGTTTTGATGATGTACGTAGTTTTGTTGGAAAGGAACTTCCGGGATTTGGAAAGTATGATACGGAAATCGTTATAGCAGGTGAAGGAACAAATTACTCCAACTTACCAATAGAGTCGAGCGTTCCTCTTGAAGAAGTAGTGAAGGAACGGACTGGAGAAACTGGACAAGTTCCTAAGTCTGATCCGAATAAAGAGAAGAAACAGCCAGCTCAAACAACGGGGAAAAGGCAAGTTGCATTTATTTATCATACACATAGTTGGGAATCTTATTTGCCGTTACTGAACTTAACGAATGACCCAGATCCGAATAAAGCAACGAGTTCTGTAACGAATATTTCAATAGTCGGTGATCGTTTTCGGGAACAACTGGAAAGTGAAGGTATAGGTGCTACTAACGATAAGACTGATGTCGGCCAAAAGTTAATAAGTAAAGGATTAAACAGTAATAGTTCTTACAAAATGTCACGAGAAATTGTACAACAAGCTATGACTGGAAATAAAGAACTTCAATACTTTTTTGATTTGCACCGTGATAGTGCCCGGAAAAACGTCACGACAAAAACAATTGGAGATAAATCATATGCGAAGCTTGCTTTTGTAATTGGGAAAGGTAACAAAAACTATGAAAAAAACTTACAATTAGCAACGGCTTTACATGAGACGATTAGTAAGAAATATCCGGGAGTGAGCCGAGGTGTTATTCAAAAAGGTTTCCAAACAGGTAATGGTGTTTATAATCAAGACTTATCAGGACAGGCGATTTTAATTGAAGTTGGTGGCGTAGATAATACGGATGAAGAATTGAATAGATCAATTGATGTTCTTGCTAAAGCATTTGGAGAATATTTTTGGCAAGCTGAAAAAGTGAATGGATAAACGTAAGTGAGAAGCTTACGTTTTTTCTTTTTGAGCATAAGTTATGGTTAAAAAGATATGTCACATTATAGACATAATTTCCTATCATTATAGTAATATCGAAATTTGTCTATTTATAGTAAGGAATTCAGAAAGGGATTTTCGGAATAGTGGAGAAAATCTTTTTACAAGGAAAATTTTTAACTAACAGAATGGGTAGGGTGATCAAGGTGATCCGGGAGATTAGAGTAGAAGATGCAGCATCATTTTTACAATTAAGTAAGCAATTAGACGAAGAAACGAAATTTATGTTATATGAACCAGGAGAACGAAAAACTACTGTAGAGCAACAAGAGCAAATGATTCATCGATTTATAGAAAATGAAAATGCAAACATATTTGTAGCAGTTGAAGAAGGTAGAATAGTAGGGTTTATTTTAGTTAACGGAAATAATATTCAAAGAAAGAGACATGTTGCGACAATTGTCATTGGTATTTTACAAGAGTATAGTGGCCGAGGTATTGGAACAAGTTTGTTTAAAGAAGTAGAGAAGTGGGCAAGATTACATGATGTATGGCGTTTAGAATTAACGGTAATGGCCCACAATACAAGAGCTCAGGCACTATATAGTAAAATTGGATTTGAACAAGAAGGTGTCAAAAAATCTGCTCTTATCATCGATGGAAATGGTGTCGATGAGTATGAAATGGCCAAATTATTAAAATAAGAGGTCGTTATATGAAAAAAAGATGGACATTACTTGGTATCGTAGCAGTGATACTGATTGTTGGAGTAGCAGGGATAAATTATAAAATGTATAAGGATCAAGAGGCGCGGGAAGTAAATGTAAACAATATATTTCCGAAAGCAAAAGAAACGATTGCTAATATGGATGGGGATATCGCAGTCATTAATAATCCAAATTCGATGCTTGTACTTGTAAATAAAAGTAGGCGTTTACCAGATGGGTATAAGCCACCAGATTTAGTTATTCCCAAAGTACGTTACTCTAGTGAAGGTGATCAAGAGAAGAAAAAAATGAGGAAAGAGGCAGCGATGGCGCTGGAGCAAATGTTCCAGCAAGCTGATAAGGAGCGTATTTTCCTTTTTGCAGTCTCTGGATTTAGATCTTTTGATCGACAAAAAGCATTAAATACGATGTATAAAAAGCAAGATGGTGAAGCAAAAACAGCGATGTCCAGTGCAGTTCCTGGTACGAGTGAACATCAAACAGGGTTAGCTATGGATATTACATCTCAATCTGCTAAATTTCAATTAGAAACAGTTTTTGGAGAGACGAAAGAAGGAAAGTGGCTTTCTGAAAATGCACATAAGTTTGGTTTCGTTATTCGGTATACGAAACAGAAAGAAGGGATTACCGGTTATCGATATGAACCGTGGCACGTACGATATGTGGGGAATCCACAAGCTACATATTTATATGAAAACCAACTTACGCTTGAAGAAGTAACGAAGTAAATAATTGAGGGGAGAGGGCTAAGATGACGATGTTATATAAGAAAAAGGTACATGCATATGTTACAAGAGAAAAAGAAGGGATTATGCAATTACTCGTTTTTAAACATCGTGATATACCTGAAGCTGGTATCCAAGTACCAGGTGGGACAGTTGATGAAGGAGAAACGTTAACAGCAGCGATTTTACGTGAAGTACAAGAAGAATCGGGACTATGTCATTTATACATTGAGCGATTCCTTGCTGATTATATTATTTATGTGAAAGAAAAAAAGGAATATCAAAAACGTCATTTTTTCCATGTTTCATTAGTAACAGATGTGAAAGATACGTGGGAACATATAGTAAGTGATGGTGAAGAAGATAAAGGTTTAGCATTTTGTTATGAATGGGTTGATATTGCAAAATGTCCTGAATTAGCAGGTAAACAAGGAGAGTTTTTATATTTACTAGATGAGATATATGTAAAGTAATAAAAGAGTCTGAAGCGGAAGTTAATTCGTTTCAGACTCTTTTTATTTTTCGGGAAATTAAAGGTTTTTAAATAGGTGAGTTGAATTTCTTTTAAGGGATAGTAGTTGTTTATACGAGGAGCGAAGAAAATGAAAAATTAATAGATACACTTCATAAAGAAAAGGGCTTATAAAAGGAGAATGAAAATGGAAATTCAGTTTAATACATTATTGCAAAAAGAATTAACAATTCATGATATACAAATTGCAATGGAAGAAGGAAAATTAACGTCGAAAGAATTAGTCATGTATTATCTTGATAGGATCGCAAAGTATGACCAAGATGGTCCGAAAATCAATTCTATTTTAGAAATAAATCCAGATGCTATCTTTATTGCAGAAGCGTTAGATCATGAAAGAAAGACAAAAGGTGTGAGAGGTCCATTACATGGTATACCAGTTTTACTGAAGGACAATATTGAAACGAATGATTCTATGCATACAAGTGCAGGGACAATTGCTCTTGAGCATAATATTAGTAGTCAAGACGCATTTCTTGTTACAAAACTGCGAGAAGCAGGTGCAATTATAATAGGGAAAGCAAATATGACAGAGTTGGCAAACGGAATGTCTTTTGAAATGTGGGCTGGATATAGCGCTAGGGGAGGTCAAACAATAAACCCTTACGGAACAGGAAAAGATGATATGTTTGTTGGAGGATCGAGTACAGGGTCTGCCGTGGCAGTTGCCGCTAACTTAACAGTACTATCTGTTGGAACAGAAACAGATGCTTCTATTTTAAGCCCAGCTGTTCAAAACTCTGTAGTAGGTATTAAACCGACAGTTGGTTTAGTTAGCCGTAGAGGCATTATTCCGTTCACTTATTCGCAAGATACAGCGGGACCATTTGCTAGAACGGTAACAGATGCTGCAATTTTATTAGGGAGCTTAACGGGAGTGGATGAGATGGATGCATCTACTCAAAAAAGCGCAGGAAGGGCACAGCAGGATTATACGAAATATCTTAATATTAATGGCTTACATGGAGCTAAAATTGGGGTGTTTGACAAAGCACCAGAAGATTATTATGAATCTGGCGAGTACGATGAACAATTGTTTAAAGAAACAATTCAAGTGTTACGTAGTGAAGGAGCGACAGTAATAGAAGATATCGATATTCCATCCTTTCATAGGGAATGGAGTTGGGGAGTACCTCTTTACGAATTGAAGCATAGCTTGGATAACTATCTTTCTAAATTACCTTCCAATATTCCAGTGCATTTGATTTCAGAACTAATCGATTTTAATAATCATATAGAAGAAAGGGCATTGAAATATGGACAAAATAAATTAGAAATAAGAAAAGATTTTCCTAATACGTTAAGAAATCCGGAATATTTAAATGCAAGATTAGAAGATATATACTTTTCACAAGAACAAGGAATTGATTTTGCATTAAAAAAATACAATCTTGATGCGATACTGTTCCCCTCCTATATAGGATCTACAATTTGTGCCAAAGCTGGTTATCCGTCTATAGCAATGCCGGCTGGATATATGAAAAGCGGGAGGCCTTTTGGGATTACACTTGCAAGTACTGCTTTTAGTGAAGAGGTATTAATTAAACTAGCATACGCTTTTGAACAGGCGACAAAGCATAGAAAGATTCCCAATTTATCGTAAATGGAAAAAGAGAAGGCTGCTCAAAATGGATTTTTTGGGGGCAGCCTTCTCTTATTTTAATAGCTAAAAGTATTGTCGAATCTTTGATATATTGTAAGTTACGATAGATATATTTTAAAAATCGTTCATATAATTTCATGTACTATGGTGCTATGTAGTTGGAAGCTCCAATTACGGAAAACATTATATTTATGATATATATTAAATAGAAATCTCTTTCTTTTGTGACCTCTGATGTTTTAATAAACGAAAAGACAAACAAGCTGAACATAAAATAAGAAAAGAAGCAATGATATAAATAGTGCGAACACCGAAAGTATCAGTAATTATGCCAACACTTAGCATAGAAAGACCAGAAGCGGTTGAGAGGAGAGCACCGTGAGCTGTGTACATCTTTGATAATAAAGAAGGAGCGACGCTTGATTGTAAAACTGTCGTTTGAGAAATATCTCTAATTTGATAACATGGTCCCATTAGAACGCAAAGGAATAGGGCAATAAATCCGCTGCTCGTAACACCGTATAAAAATGTAAGAATACTAAACAAAAGAGATCCTATCGCCATAGAGCGTATTAAATTATTTTGAATATATGTACTCATTTTCCATGCTAATATCCCGCCAATTAACGTTCCGACATAATAACTTGTATTAATATATCCCCACCATTCTTCGCCTTTATGTAAAGCGGTAGTTACATATGCCATCGTAATGGCACCGATCCATATCGTCCCTGCGAAAGTTTCAATTAAATCCATAAATGTAACGGTGCGTAGAGACGGGTGCTGAAATAATAGTTTCCACCCCTCTAATAAAGCAATAGTTTTTGAAGAGGAGGGTTCTGCTACTCGTTCAGCTTGTATAGATTGTAATGAAAGGTGTAATGTAATACATCCGAAAATCATCAATATGTTATTAATCATGAGTGTCGAAGTAACACCAATGAGAAGAACAATTATACTTGTAAATGAGTAAGCAGCTGCTTGCACAATTTGTGTTGAAAAGGAAAAGATACTATTTACTTTTACTAACTTTTCTTTTGGCGTTAGGTGTGGAAGAATACTGTATAATAATGGAGCGCTCCAGCCGCTACATAATGAAATGAAGATGATGAAAGTTAAAAGAGAAATGATGTTTGTGGATAGCATAGGAAATAATATCATTAATAATAGTAAAAGAACTGTTTTAATCCATTGTAGAGTATATAGCAATGCATAAGATGGAAAACGATTCATTATAAGTGGTGCAGATGTGTTCGCGATAAGATTTGTGATTACTTGTAATAATGGAAAAAGAGCAGTAATTGTAGCTGATTTAGTTGTGATATAGATGTGAGTCGTAATAATCATTAAGTATACAATGTCAGCGAGGGTAATACACATTTTGGAGACTAAATAGTAAGCTAGTGAACGTTTTGGCAATAAGAATACCACCTTCCCAAAAAAATAATGCTTTTTTAGTTAGAATAATTATAATCTGAAAATTACGTTTTTGGAAGAATTAAATATTTTGTCATTTTTTGAAAGGGATTTTCATGTATAATGAAGAATATATTGATATAGTATTTTATTAATACTTGTTGTAACAGCGAATATGTATAATAACTTGTAGCAAACGCCCTCTGTGTGAGATAGGGCGGATAAACCATTCTTTTCTTCATATACATATAGAAATTGAGAAAGAAAGTGAGGGTTGCATATGGCTGGATGGGTGATTTGGTTTATAATAGCGGGTATTTTATTTATCGCAGAAATGTTGTCGATTACTTTTTACATGCTTTGGCTTGGAATTGGAGCTGTTGTCGGAGGTCTTATTGCCTTATTTGCTCCTGATGCACTATTTTTACAAGTTGTCGCTGGTGCGATTGTAAGTTTAACATTGACTTTCTTTACGAAAAGAATTTCAAAAAACTTTCGAGAAGCAAAAGGTTTTACTGATACAGTAGATAAACTTGTCGGTAAAAAGGGGATTGTTATGCAAGCGATTACAAGTGAAGTGAACGGTATTGTGAAAGTGGATGGAGATACTTGGACAGCTATTTCGGATGCTCCTATTGATTCTGGAGAAAAAGTCGTTGTTATAAAGAGGCATAGTACTATTTTACAAGTAAAAAGGGAGAGTGAATAAATATGGTAGCATTAACGTTAACGATTATTTTCGCACTAATTGTAGTTACATTTGTTGCATTAACAATTAAAATTATTCCTCAGCAAAAAGTTGGGGTCGTTGAAAGATTTGGTAAGTTTCAGCGTATTATGCAGCCAGGATTAAATTTATTAATACCGATTGTAGATCGAGTTCGCGTATATCACGACTTACGTATTCAACAAACGAATGTACCGCCACAAAAGGTAATTACGAAAGATAATGTACAAGTAGAAATTGATACAATTATTTTCTATCAAATTGTTGAACCAGAACTTGCGACCTACGGTATTTCTAATTATGAATATGGTGTTCGTAACATTACTTCTGCAACGATGCGTCAAATTATTGGTAAAATGGAACTTGATGAAACATTATCTGGGCGTGAAAAAATTTCAACAGAAATTCGCTTAGCGCTTGACGAAGCGACAGAAAAATGGGGCGTTCGTATTGAGCGTGTTGAAGTAGTAGATATTAACCCGCCAAAAGATGTGCAAGTATCAATGGAAAAACAAATGAAAGCAGAACGTAATAAACGTGCGATCATTTTAGAGGCTGAAGCAGCAAAACAAGATAAGGTCCTTCGTGCTGAAGGGGAAAAACAAAGTAAAATTTTAATGGCTGAAGGGGATAAAGAAGCACGTATTCGTGAAGCAGAAGGTATTAAAGAAGCAAAAGAATTAGAAGCGCAAGGGGAAGCAAGAGCGATTGAGGAAATCGCAAAAGCAGAACAAAATCGAATTGAGTTACTCCGTGCAGCAGATTTAGATGAGCGCGTACTTGCTTATAAATCATTTGAATCATTAGCAGAAGTTGCGAAAGGGCCAGCAAATAAAGTCTTTATTCCATCTAATGCAATTGAAACACTTGGTACTCTTGGTGCAATTGGTGAAATCTTTAAAGAAAAACAAGCGAAGAGGTTACCTTCGTCAGATGCAGAAAAAGAGAAATAAGTGTGAAAAAGAGAAATGGGATGCCATTTCTCTTTTTTATGCGTATATTACATAAAGCTTGTACATATTCATGTATAAAGAGGGTGATACATTGAAAAAGTATTCAACTCGTATACATGGAAAGAGATTAATATATTTATTGTTTATATATGCATTTATAGTGATCGTAATTGCATCTATTGTAACTTCACTTTTACATACAATGAAATCTTATTACGCGAATCAATGGTTCGGAAAAGTATCGATGCAAGATTTTGTTCAAATGATAGAAAGTGAGAATCATTATTTCGGAACAGATTATTTTAAAATAAATAAACGGGAGTCAGTTGGAAGTTTATTATTCTCTATCGCGACGGATTTGAAAATTAAAGACTTAAGAACGTTTGTCGGGAAAGAAGTACCAGGTATGTCGAAGTATTATTCTAACATTATCGTAGCTGGTGAAGGGACGAACTATACGAATATACCTAATGAATCTAGTGTACCAATTGAAGAAGTAACGAAAGAGCGAGAAGTAGCAAAAGATAAAGTCACAGAAGCGGAAAAGAAAAATCCAGTACAGAAAAGAAATGGAACGAAACAGGGTGAAAGTGCAGTATACATTTATCATACGCATAGTTGGGAATCGTTCTTTCCATTATTACCAGGAGCTACCGACCCATCGAGCCCGGACGTAAATGTGTCCTTACTAGGGGAACGTTTGAAGGAGCAGCTTGAAGGGCAAGGAATACCAGTAATTCATGATAAAACGAATATGGGGGATTTATTAGCGAGTAAAAAGTGGAAATGGTATCAAGCGTATAAAGCGTCTCATGGATATGTAAAAGAAACATTGGCGCAAAATAATAAAATTGCGTTTCCAATTGATATACATCGTGATGATCAGCGGAAAAAGGTAACAACAAAAGTAATTAACGGGAAATCGTATGCAAGATTATATTTTATAATTGGAATGGAAAATGGGAATCATACAGAGAATGAAAAAATTGCAAGGGCAATCAATAGTTATTTAGATGAAAATTATTACGGGTTAAGTAGAGGGATTTTTCCGAAGTATAAAAAGGACGGGGATGGAGTGTATAATCAAGATTTATCTAAAAATGCGATGCTAATCGAAGTTGGTGGTGTAGATAATACTTTAGATGAACTATATAATACCATTGATGTGTTAACGGAAGCGTTTAGTAAGTATTATTGGAATAATGCGGAGAAAGTGAATGGGTGAGGAACGGGAGAGCGTTCCTTTTTCGTATTGCTTAAAAAATTATTAAGATTTCATAATGTGAAATAAGGGAGAAATTATACGAAATAAAATTGATATAATAATTGAAAATTCAGTCTTCTAATGAGATTTCTAAACTTTTTAGTATATTATTATGGGAAATTGGAGGGGAAAGAATGGCAATTAGAACAGGGGAACAGTATATTGAAGGATTGCGAAAAAGAAATCCTGAAATTTGGATGGGTGGAAGAAAAGTAACAGATGTAGTAAATGAAGATGTTTTTCGCGAACCTATTTTACAAATTGCTAACTTATATGATATGCAGCACAATCCAGAATATCAGGATAAGATTACTCATATATGCGAAGAGACAGGAGAAAGGGTCTCAAATGCATTTTTAGTACCCAAAAATTATGAGGACTTAAAAGCGCGTCGTGAATTATTTGAAATATGGGCAAAAGCTACCTTTGGTTTAATGGGAAGAACACCTGATTTTTTAAATGTAACAGTTACTTCAATGGCAAGTAATGCGTGGTTTTTTGAGAAGTTCAATCCAGAATGGGGAGCGAATATAAAGAACTATTATAAACATATACGAGATAATGATTTATTTTTAACACATGCGATTATTAATCCGCAAAATGATCGGAGCAAGGCTTCTCATCAACAAGAAGATGAAACAATGCATTTAGGTGTAGTAAGTGAAACAGAGGAAGGGATGTATGTTAGTGGTGCTAAAATGTTAGCGACACTTGCCCCGATTACAGATGAGGTAATTATATACTCCTATCCAAGTTTTAAACCAGGTGATGAACGTCATGCAATTTCTTTTGCCGTTCCAATTGATGCACCGGGACTAAGGATTCTTTGTCGTGAGCCAATGCAAGATGGAAAACGTTCTCTATTTGATCATCCACTTGCATCAAGGTTTGAGGAAATGGATGCATTACTAGTATTTCATAATGTGTTTATCCCATGGGATAAAGTATTTATTTATCAAAGTGTAGAAGCTGGGAATCAATTGTATCCTAAAACGGGAATTGGTCATCAACCAGCGCATCAATCTGGAGTAAGAGGGTTAGTTAAGCTATCTTTCGCCGCTGAAGTAGCTATGAAATTAGCAGATTCGATAGGAGTAGATGGTTTTTTAAATGTACAAAACCAGTTAGCAGAGCTTATGCAAGATGTAGAAACGATACGTGCTCTCTTGCAAGTAGCTGAATATGAATATGAAACGAATCCATATGGAGAAGTTGTTCCTGCGAGGTTGCCGCTTGATACGATACGTAGTTTATTACCTAAAATGTATCCGCGGGCTATTGAAATCATTCAAACCATTGGTGCTGGTGGGCTATTGATGTCACCGACAGGCGCTGATTTTATGAACCCTGAGATTCAAGATGATATGCATAAATATTATATCGGGCGTGAAGGAGTCTCTTCTGAGGAACGTGTTCGCTTGTTTAAATTAGCTTGGGATTTATGTGGTGAAGCTTTTGGACAACGATTATTACAATATGAGCGTTACTATTCTGGAGATCCGGTGCGTAAAATGGGAATGTTTTATAGTGCGTACAAAAAACAACAATCGCTTTCTCTAGTGAAGAAAGCTTTGCAATCGAGTTCATCCGAAGGCGCTTTAAGCTAAATAAAAATGTTTACGCTTACATTTTTATTTGGAAAAGGAAGGAGCAACAGATGATAACAAGAATTTTACTGTTAGGATGTAAATCTTCTTATATTATTAACAACATGTAAAATAGAGAACTTTAACTGAAATAGGGGAGGTAAATGATTTGATCGCTTCTATCAGTAAAATTTGTAAAATTCTAAATTGTTTTACGAGTGATGAACCTGTACTAGGAAATTCTGAAATAGCGGAAAAACTAAATATGAATGCTAGTACGGTTCATCACCTTGTTCGTACGTTGTGTGAAGAAGGAATGCTCATTCAAGATGAGCAAAGAAAATATAGATTAGGTTGGAAATTATTAGAGTGGGGAAATCAAGTAATGTTTCAGCAAGAGATTTATAGTGGAGCAATTCCGCTTGTAGAAGAGCTTGTAAGGAATTTTAATGGAACTGTGCATATTGGCATGTTTGATCGTGGTGATGTTGTATTTATTTTGAAAGTTTCATCAAAGGATTCCGTTCAAATTTCAACACATGTTGGATCAAGAGAGCCTGCGTATTGTACAAGTACAGGGAAAGTGTTGCTTTCATTTAATTCATCTCCCTTAGAATTTACTTCAGAAAAAAGGCTTTTACCACGAGCACCCAATACAATTACTTGCGTGAAACAATTCCAGACAGAGTTACAGACGATTCGTAAGCAAGGTTATTCAATTAGTGATAATGAAAATGAGCATGGATTGTATGGAATTGCAGCTCCCATTCGATCTTACACTGGGAGAACAATTGCAGCGCTTAATATTGTTGGACCTATATCGTATATGCAGGGAAGTAATCGTGAAATCATAATTCAAAGTGTGATGAATACGGCGAATTTAATTTCGAAGGAGTTTGGGTTTTTGGAAATTTAATTCCAAAAAGAGAGGTGAGATTCATTTATATACATGATAACTGTATACCGGTATTAAAGAGATCAATTGTCTCAATTGGTGCTTTTGATGGCGTACATAAAGGTCATCAAGTTGTTATTAAAAACGCGATTCATAGAGCGAAAGAATTAAAGATTACAAATGTTGTGTATACATTTGATCCACCACCACGTTCTTATTTTCAAGGCGCTCGAATATTAACGCCAATTGATGAGAAGGTGAAACGTCTTCAGAATCTTGGTGTTGAACATATAGTTGCAATTCGTTTTGATGAGTCCTATGTAACAAAAAGGGCGAGTTATTTTGTTAAAGAGCTACAAAGGTTATGTCCTGTAGAAATTTATATTGGCCAAGATTTTAGATTTGGAAAAAATCGAGAGGGTGATATAGAGCTTCTACGAGAACACTTCAATATTTCTATAGTAGAAGATGTGTGTTGTGAAGAAGGTGAGCGGATATCTTCAACAAGAATTAGAAATCATGTATGTCAAGGAGAGTTGCAAAAGTCTAGCTCTTTACTCGGATGGTCTTTCAAAACGATATAAATAGAAGGAATAATGAGGAGGAAGAAATATGTCAAAAACATTACAATCTTTTAATTTACTAAAATGGATTGATGAGAATAAAGCTTTGTTGAAGCCGCCGGTAAATAATAAGGTTATTTGGCAGGACTCGGAATTTATCGCCATGATATTAGGTGGTCCAAATAGAAGACGTGATTTCCATGTAGATCCCTCAGATGAGTTTTTTTATCAAATTAAAGGTGACTGTTATGTGGAATGTATTACAGAGGAAGGTAAGCGTGAAGTCGTTACAGTAAAAGAAGGCGATGTATTTATGCTACCAGCTATGGTACCTCATTCACCACATCGCATTGCTAACACATATGGGCTAGTAATTGAAAGAAAACGTAACCAAGGAGAACTCGAGGATTTCGTTTGGTTCTGTGACGAGTGTAATCATGAAATGCATCGTGTACGTGTTCAATTAAATGATATTGAAAAACAAGTAAAAGAAGCGATTCATAGTTTTAATTCAAATAAAGAAATTCGTGCATGTAAAAACTGTGGTTACATTATGCCGGAAGAAGTGGAGGAATGGAAGTGCGAATAGATTTTCATACACATATTATTCCTGAAACTTTTCCGGATTTTGAAGAGAAGTTTGGTGGCGGTCGTTGGCCAATATTAAATCGGACTTGTACATGTGGTGCAAGTATTATGGTTGGAGGCAAAAATTTTCGCGACGTGACAGATCAAGTATGGTGTCCTGAGAAAAGGATTGAAGATATGAACCGTGAAGGTGTCGATATTCAAGTTTTATCACCAATCCCTGTCACATTTTCGTATTGGGCAAAACCAGAGGAAGCTGAAAGTATGGCACGTATTCAAAATGATTTTATTGCAGAAACAGTTTTAGCATATCCAGATCGTTTTGTCGGATTAGGAACGGTTCCGATGCAAGATGGGGAAACTGCGGTTCGTGAAATGGAGCGGTGTATTACGGAATTAAATTTACATGGTATTGAAATTGGTACAAACGTAAATGGGAAAAATTTAGATGATCCATCATTTATTGAATTCTTTCGAATGGCCGAAAAGTGGCAAGTTCCAATTTTTATTCATCCATGGGAAACATTAGGGCGCGATAGAATGCCGCATCATAATTTTATGTATACAGTCGGGATGCCAAGTGAAACGGCTCTAGCGGCAGCTACACTTATATGGAGTGGGATTATGGAGAAGTTTCCACGGTTGAAGGTTTGTTTTGCGCATGGTGGAGGGTCTTTCCCATATATTTTGCCAAGATTAGATCAGGGGTGGAAAGTATGGCCACATTTGCGGTTGACTACACACCCTCCTAGTTATTATGCAAAGAAATTTTATTTTGATTCTTTAAATTACGATCCTATTAATTTGAAATATATGATTGAAAGATTTGGACATGAAAAAATTTTCATGGGTTCGGATTATCCATTTTTATTGCGAGAAATTGATCCAGGAAAAGTGATTGACGAGACATCCAGTTTATCTGAGGAACAAAAGGCAGCAATGCTTGGGGGAAATGCTGCGGAATTTTTAAATATTGATATAAAAAAACGAGGTGAAGCATATGCAGAGAGTACAAACACCTGAGAATAAATTAAGTGAGTTAGGTATCACACTACCAGCTATTCGTCCAGCAGTCGGAAATTATGTTAGTTGTGTAAAAGTGGGTAACTTATTGTTTACTGCTGGACAAGGTGTAGATGAGTATCATGGGAAATTAGGAAAGGATATACCAATTGATGAGGGATATAAAGCAGCAAGACAATCAATGTTGAATTTGTTAAGTGTTGTGAGAAACGAACTTGGTGATTTAAATAAGGTAAAACGAGTTGTAAAGATGCTTGGTTTTGTAAATTGTACAGAAGATTTTATCGATCAGCCAAAGGTAATGAATGGAGCATCGGATTTATTAGTTGATATTTTTGGGGAAAAGGGAAAACACGCCCGCTCTGCTGTCGGAATGGCTCAATTACCTAATAACACAACAATTGAAATTGAGATGGTTTTAGAAATTGAGGAATAGGAGGTAAGGAAGGTGAACAAAGAATTATTAACTGAAAAACTGAAAGTAAAAGATGCGAAGTTGTTTATTGATGGACAATATGTGGATTCTATATCCGGCGAAACGTTTGATACGTTCAATCCAGCGACGAATAGAAAGCTTGCTTCTATAGCAAAGGCAAATGAAGAGGACACAAAAAGAGCAATTGATGTGGCAGAACGAACATTTAAAAGTGGTATTTGGAGTAAAATGCCTGTGGAAGAACGATCGAATATTTTATGCAAAATGTCGGATTTGATTATGGAAAGAGTGGATGAACTAGCGTATTTAGAAACTCTTGATGTTGGAAAACCAATTAAAGAAAGTAAAGGGTTCGATATACCACGCTCGGCTCATAATTTTCGCTTCTTTGCTGAAATGGCTAAATATATGGTGCATGAGCATTATGACAAACATAACTTTATGTCATATGCAAAGTATGCTCCAGCGGGAGTGACTAGTTTAATCATTCCTTGGAACTTGCCATTTATGCAAATGACGTGGAAAGCATCAGCTGCACTTGCTTCTGGTAATACTGTTGTTGTCAAACCAGCCTCGTATACCCCTTTAAGTACAGTTATGCTCGGTGAAATTGCAAATGATGCTGGGCTACCTCCAGGTGTACTTAATATTATTACAGGTCCAGGAAATACTGTTGGGACAACAATGACAACACATCCAGCTGTAAGAAGAATTTCATTTGTTGGAGAAAGTAACACAGGAAAAACAATTATGCGTAATGCATCAGAAAACTTAATTCCGGTTTCATTAGAGTTAGGAGGTAAATCAGCAAATATCGTATTTGAAGATGCGGATTTAGATGAAGCAGTACAGGGATCGATTGAAGCTATTTATCGGAACCAAGGAGAAATTTGTTTAGCTGGTTCAAGATTACTTGTGCAAGAAAGTGTATATGAACAGTTTTTAGAGAAATTTGTAGCGGCTGTAAAAAGAATAAAAGTGGGAGATCCTCTTTCTGAAGATACCGATATGGGAGCGCTTGTATCAAAATCTCATTTAGAAACAGTTGATTGTTACGTAGAAATAGGGATTTCGGAAGGCGCAAAATTAGCCTATGGTGGAAAAAGAGTTAAAAGTTTAGTAGAAGGGAATTTTTATGAACCTACTATTCTATATGATGTTGATAACAGTATGCGTGTAGCGCAAGAAGAGATATTTGGCCCAGTTCTAGTTGTTATCCCATTTAAAACGGAGGAGGATGCAATTCGCATTGCGAACGATTCCGTTTATGGACTAGCTGGAGTTGTTTGGACGAACGATCTTAGACGAGCACAACGAGTTGTTTCACAAATTGATTCAGGCTTACTATGGATTAATTGTTGGTATGTTCGAGATTTACGTACTCCATTTGGAGGTTCGAAGGCTAGCGGGATTGGTAGAGAAGGTGGACGTCATAGTTTTGAATTTTATACAGAAGCTAAGACAGTTACGATGAAATTATAAAGTCAATGCTGCATCAGTGGAGTTTTATCCGACTATTTGTGAACAGTAAAGCTCCCACCTCAAAATTATGTGGAAACAAAGAAGCTAGGTGGGGGCTAATTAAAGTTTCGTTGATGTGCGATAAGTATAAAATTGAAAAATGGGGTGAGATGAGTGCAGTTATTAATTAAAGAATTAGCAGATGAACTAATACAAGCTGAAAATTCGTGTGTAGGGATTACTCCTTTTACAGAGAGGTATTCTAATTTATCAGTTTTGGATGCTTATAATATTCAACTTGAAGTTATAGAGAGGAAATTAGAGAGTGGGCGTAGCATAATTGGGAAGAAAATCGGTCTTACGAGTGTTGCAATGCAACAAATGCTTGGAGTAGATGAACCTGACTATGGACATTTACTAGATGATATGAAGATAGAAAATGGTAGTGAAATTTCAATAGACTCCTTTGTATCTCCAAAGATAGAAGCAGAAATAGGTTTTGTTTTAGCAGAAGACTTAAGCGGTCCTAACATTACATATGTTGATGTTCTAATGGCGACGAAATATGTCGTGCCTACACTTGAAATTATTGATAGTAGAATTGCCGATTGGAAGATTCAGCTTGCTGATACAGTGGCTGATAATGGGTCATCGGCAAAAGTTGTAGTTGGTGATACATTCTCTAGCATTGATAAAGTAGATTTACGTACAACAGGAATGACACTTTATAAGAATAATTGTTTAATTGCTACAGGAGCTGGCGCAGCAGCATTAGGGCATCCTGCGCAAGCTGTTGCTTGGTTAGCTAATAAACTTCATGAATTTAATATTGGATTAAAAGCAGGTGAGTTAATTTTACCAGGTGCGTTATCTGGTGCAGTCGCAGTGAATAGTAAAGATAGTATTCAAGCTGATTTCGGTTCACTAGGATCGGTTTTTGTTAAATTCAAATAGATTAAAGCGGTGAAAAAGGGGGGATAGATGTGGAAAAAGTAAAGGCAGTTATTATTGGATCAGGTAATATTGGCACGGATTTAATGTATAAGTTAAGAAAAAGTGAAGTCATAGAGCTGAATGCCATGATTGGAATAGATTCAGAATCGGATGGCTTAAAGCGAGCAAAAGAAGAGGGATATGTGGTTTTTGATAACGGGATACAAGCAATTATTGATAAGCCGAGTATAGCTGATATTGTATTTGATGCAACTTCAGCTAAAGCACATAATTATCATGCAAAAGTATTGGGAGAGCTTGGAAAAAAAGTAATCGACTTAACACCTGCTGCATGTGGACCGTTCGTTTGCCCTGCTTTACAAAATAATGATTTTGTAGATAAGCAAAACGTTAATATGATTACGTGCGGGGGACAAGCAACGATTCCGATTGTGCATGCTATTAATGAGGTGGCAAATGTTACATATGCAGAGATAGTTGCTACAATTTCAAGTTTAAGTGCAGGTCCAGGTACAAGGGCGAATATTGATGAATTCACAATTACGACAAGGCGTGGAATTGAAGAAATTGGCGGGGCAGATCAGGGGAAAGCACTCATTATATTAAATCCTGCGGACCCTCCTATTTTAATGAGAGATACAGTATATTGTGAAGTTAAGTATATGGATAAGGTTGCTATCCGAGAGGCGATTCAAAAGATGGTGGAAGTAGTTAGGACGTATGTTCCAGGTTATGCGTTAAAACAAGAGCCAATGTTTGATGGGAATCGTGTGACTGTATTTTTAGAGGTTGAAGGAGCTGGAGATTATTTTCCTCCTTATGCCGGTAATTTAGATATTATGACAGCAGCGGCATTAAAAGTTGGTGAAGAGTTTGCAGCGCAGATCATTTCAGAAATGAAAAGAGGTGTAATGAATGAGGCGAAATAGTAAAATGCCAATTAAAATAACGGAAGTTTGTTTACGTGATGGAAGTCATGTAATGAAACATCAATTTACAGAAGAACAAGTTCGTTCTGTAACAAGGGCATTAGATGAAGCTGGTATGCATTATATCGAAGTGAGTCATGGAGATGGTTTAGGAGGCTCCACATTACAATATGGAAAGTCGCTAATTAATGAAATGAAGCTGATTGAAGCAGCGGTAGATGAGTGCAAGCAAGCTAAAGTAGCTGTTTTGTTAATTCCTGGTATTGGAACTATCCATGAACTAAAGCAAGCTGCAAATATTGGTGCGAAACTTGTTCGTGTAGCAACGCATGTAACAGAAGCGGATGTTTCAGCTCAGCATATTCAATTTGCACGTGAGTTAGGTATGGAAGTGTGCGGTTTTTTAATGATGGCACATTCTGCACCGGTTGAAAAGTTAGTAGAACAAGCAAAGCTAATGGAGGCCTATGGTGCAGAAGCGATTTATGTAACTGATTCAGCTGGTGCTTTATTGCCTCATGAAGTACGTGAACGTATTCGTGCATTACGTCAATCTTTAAATGTTGAAATTGGCTTCCATGGCCATAACAACCTTTCTGTTGCAGTAGCGAATACAGTGGCGGCAATTGAAGAAGGTGCGACACGTATTGATGGAAGTGTACGGTGTCTTGGAGCGGGGGCTGGAAATGCACAAACAGAAGTATTGCTCGCCGTTTTAGATCGTATGGGATATGAACTAGATATAGATCTGTATAAGATGATGGACTTAGCAGAGGACGTAGTCGCTCCGTTATTACCGGGACCGCAAGAAATTCAAAAAGGTAGTCTTGTAATGGGGTATGCTGGTGTATACTCTAGCTTTTTATTACATGCTGAAAGAGCGGCAAAGCGTTTTGGTGTAGACGCTCGTGATATTTTAATAGAACTTGGGAAAAGAAAAGTAGTTGGTGGACAAGAGGATATGATTTTAGATGTAGCGGCAGAATTAGCAAAGATAAAAACGGGGGTGTAAAAAGTGGCTTTAGTGAAAGGGGCAGATTTAGAAATTGTTGACTATTTACTTCAGGCTGAAAAGGAAAGGAAAGAAGTAGTGAAAGTAACGGATAAGCATCCTGATTTAACGGTGGATGATGCTTATAGATTACAAAAATGTTTAATTGAACAAAAAGTGAAGGAAGGTTCTAAAAGAGTTGGTGTAAAACTTGGATTAACGAGTAGGGCAAAACAACAAATGATGGGGATTGATGAAGCGATTTACGGGTATTTGTTACATGATATGATAGCGTTCGAATGGGAGCCGTTGCGATATGAAACATTAATTCATCCAAAAGTAGAACCAGAGGTTGCATTTTTAATAGGAGAGGATTTACAAGGTACAAATGTTACAGCCGATGATGTATTAAAGGCAACAAAATATGTCGCTCCAGCTTTAGAGATTATTGATAGCAGGTATTTAAATTTTAAATTTACATTACCTGATGTAATAGCAGATAATTGTTCATCTTCAAAGTTTTTATTAGGAAGTAGATGGATTGATGCTAAAAAAATAGATTTAGCTAGTATAGGGATGGTTATGTCGAAAAACGGAAAGATTGCTACAACTGGAACAGGGGCAGCTGTACTGGGGCATCCAGCAGAGGCGATTGCTTGGGCGGTAAATAAACTTGGTTTACAAAATGAAGGATTTAAAAAAGGTGATATCGTATTAAGTGGAGCATTGTCAGAAGCGATTACATTCAAAGCAGGAGATTCTATTATTGCACAGTTTGATGACTTAGGAAGTGTAGCAATGTTTTGTGAATAAATAGTAAAGAGAGAGAGAAATGCCAATTATACAAATTCAAATAATAGAAGGTAGAGGACGAGAGCAAATTCAAAATCTTATTTCAGATGTTACAGAGGCGGTTGCCAAAAATTTAGATGTAGATGCTGGGCGTGTACGTGTTTTAGTAAATGAAATCCCTAGTTCACATTGGGGAGTAGGAGGAAAGTCGAAAGCTAGTTTAGAAAAAAGTTAGTTGGTAATAAAAGCAATTTTCATTCTTTTAGGAATGGGGATTGCTTTTATTATTTTGAAAAATCTTAATAATATGTTAAAATTTAACCTTGTTTAAAAGGAGATAAGGGGGAAATAGACATGCAAATACTACTAATACGCCACGGAGAATCAGAAGCTGATATTTTAAATGTACATGAAGGACGAGCTGATTTTGAATTAACAGAAAAGGGAAGACAGCAAGTGCAAAAACTTATCCAGAAAGTGAAAGCGGAATTCCCGCCAGATTTCATATGGGCAAGTACATTAAAACGTGCTCGTGAAACTGCTGAAACATTAGCGGAAGCAATGGGATGCCCAATTCAATTAGAAGAGGAATTAATGGAGTTTAATAATGGGGTACAAGCAGGTTTGTCATTTGAAGAAGCGAAGAAATATCCAGAGCCAAAGTATCTTCACGATCGTTTTGAAAACGGGGAATCATTTATTGAATTTAGAATGAGAATAGAAGGAATCTTTTCTAAAATCGTGACAGAGAATACATATGACCGGATTGCAATTGTTGCACATGGTGGTGTAATAAATAGTATATTACGTGCATTTTTCCAAATGCCAATTTCAATGGACTATTATTTTAAAATGGGAGATACAGGAATTAGTTTGATTGAACTTACGGATAAACAGAAAATAGTTCATCTTATAAATGATACAAACCATTTGGATGGAATGTAAGGGGCTATGTACAAAGTTGTATTTTTTGATGTGGACGGTACGTTGTTAAGTGAGATTGATAGAAGTATGCATGAAAGCACAAAAGAAGCGATACAAAGATTAATAGAAACGGGAATTCATGTAGTTGTTACAACAGGGAGACCATATAGTTTGTGCACACAATTTAAAGAACTAGGCATAAATACGTTTATTTCTGCAAATGGCGCACATATAAAGTGTGATGAAGAGGTTATACATAAAACGGTACTTTCTAGTGAAATTGTTCATGATATTTCAAATTTCGCTGAATTACATGGTCACAGTGTTTCTTATTTTACAGAGGAATTTGCAATGAATGGTATTGCCTCGAAAGATGAACGTGTAATACGAGCACTAAACGAAACGTTAAATTTAGAACAGTATCCTGACAAAGTCAGAAACTTGTTAGAAGAGGTTTATTGTGTATGTCTGTATGCTGATGAAACAGAAGCCCAAAAATTTTTAAAAAGATATCCAACGCTTACGTTTGAACGTTTTCATGGTTACGTTATGAATGTATTGGAAGATAGTAAAGTATCGAAGCTAACTGCTATTCAAAAGGTATTGGAACATCTGAAGATTTGTAAATCAGAAGCAATTGCTTTTGGTGACGGTGGAAATGATGTTGAGATGTTACAATATGTAGGATTAGGAATTGCGATGGGGAATGGTGGGGAAGAGCTAAAGAAAAGAGCGGATTTTGTTACAAAGAAGGCGAGCGAAGGTGGTATTGCTTTTGCTTTGAAGGAGTTTAAGATTATGTGAACTACTCACCACTTAGCAAAGCTTGAAGTGGGAGCTTCTCAGTTCCATGACGAAAGTAACCTTTCGTCTCCCTGAGCGTTACTTCGGGGTGTTCCACCCCTAGATGTCCAACGCTTGGATGCTCTCTTGGTACGGTTGATATTTTACGCAGGAACCGAATGGCTTGGTTTTCGCACTCTATTTTCTTCCTGCAACCTCATATATCAAGTTATCAAAGAACTTCATATAGCTAGTTTATCAAAAGTTTTTGGCTATGCCAAACCGAAAGAATTCTCCCACCTACCGTTGGGTTATCGCCCTTCACATGTTTGAGGAGGGAGAGTTCTTTCGGTAAATTCGTTAAAAAGATATCTTTATTCGAATAAAGATATCTTAGGATCATGAATATGCTCACATAATAAAATATGAATTTGCCCACGGTGATGATAAAAATGTGCAATAATTTCAAGTAACCATTCAAATCGAGAATAAGAAATACCCCAATAGGCGGTCATAACTTCCGCTAATTCTTCATTGGAATAGGATAGAAAAGTTTTAGAAAGAAGATTGTACCCTTGTATCAATGTTTGCTGCATTTGAGTAATTGTTTTAGGTGTATGCTCTTTATAAAAAGTATGTAGCTCTTTTTCCTTAATACCATTTAAGATGAGAGAATCAGCATGACAAATAAATGAAAGATGTGTACACATTTCAAATAGTGAACGCTTTGATTGAATCGGTGTTATTTGCAAATTGTTATCATTATATTGGTTGAGCATATGAATAAAACTATCAACAGCAACTTTAAGTTGATGCAACGCGGATTGGACAAACATTGTAATTTTCCTCGCCTCCGTATATAATAGTTTCTTAAGGGTATTATATAATACTCAAAATTCGGAAAATTCTAGTAGTTTGACTAGCATAGTGAAAAGTATTATATTGTAAAAGGTCATATGAAACGTGAAATAGAATGGAATGCAATTATTGAGTTAGGAGTTAGACCAATGAGTTTGAAATATGGAAGAGATACAATTGTTGAAGTTGACTTAAATGCTGTAAAACATAATGTAAAAGAATTTAAAAAACATGTAAACGATGAAAATATTGCGATGATGGCTGCTGTAAAAGCGAATGGGTATGGCCATGGGGCAGTTGAAGTTGCGAAAGCTGCTATTGAAGCAGGAATAAACCAACTTGCTGTTGCATTTGTAGATGAAGCAATTGAATTAAGAGAAGCTGGAATCACTGTACCGATTTTAATTTTAGGCTATACACCAGTAGTGGCTGCAGAAGATGTAATTCAATATGACGTTATGATGACTGTTTATAGAGTAGAAGATTTACATGGTATAAATGAAATTGCAAATCGTCTTCAAAAGAAAGTGCGTATTCATGTGAAAATTGATACAGGAATGAGCCGTATCGGTTTACAAGAAGAAGAAGTTAAACCATTTTTTGAAGAGTTAAAACGTATGCGATATGTAGAAGTAGTAGGAATGTTTACACATTACTCTACCGCTGATGAAATAGATAAAACTTATACGAATATGCAAACAAGTTTGTTTGAGAAAGCTGTACATACAGCGGAAGCATTAGGAATTCATTTTCCATATATTCATAGTTCAAACAGTGCAGGATCAATGGAACTTAGTAACACATTTCAAAATATGGTTCGTGTCGGTATTGGAATTTACGGTATGTATCCTTCAAGAGAAGTAGATCATACAGTTGCTTCCTTACAGCCAGCGTTGTCTTTAAAATCAAAAGTAGCTCATGTTAAACATGCAAAGAAAAATCGTGGTGTTAGCTATGGGAATACGTATGTAACAACGGGTGAAGAATGGATTGCGACTGTACCGATTGGCTATGCTGATGGTTATAATCGTCAGTTATCTAATAAAGGGCAGGCGTTAATTAATGGAGTTCGAGTGCCGGTTATTGGTCGTGTTTGTATGGATCAGCTTATGCTAGATGTTACAAAAGCGATGCCAGTACAAGTAGGAGACGAAGTTGTATTCTACGGCAAACAAGGTGAAGAAGAGATTGCAGTAGAAGAAATAGCTGATATATTAGGTACTATTAACTATGAAGTTACATGTATGTTAGATAGAAGAATTCCGCGTGTATATAAAGAAAAGAATGAAACGACTACTGTTGTAAATATATTAAGAAAAAAATAATACAAAAAAACTGAATCGATATGATTCAGTTTTTTTATTTTTGATAAATGAAAAATGTTCTATTTGTACCGTGTAATTGTATATTGTTAAATCCTGCAGATTTTAGAGAATTAATAATTTCGTCTTTAGAGTAACAAGCTTCTTTAAAAGAAAAATCACTTCTTTTCCAACAATCCATAATAATCATACTTCGTCATAATCTCAAATCCACATTGTGTATAAAGTTTTAAAGCATTTTTATTTTTTGTTTCAACTTCTAATTCAATTGTTGAAACTCCTTTTGTGATGAGGGTATGCACCATATAGCTGAGGATTTCTTTGCCATATCCTTTACCTTGATAAGATGGATGCACAGCAAATCCTGATAGTGTAGTAGAGTGTTTTTGCTCAGTAACAGTAATCGTTCCTATCACTTTTTCATCGATAAGAGCACGGTAAATTTGATGAGAAGATGAAGTCATCATCTTTTGTAGCCATGTGGACGTATTTTCTACTGAATCTCCAAAAGCTTTACTAGCGATTTCTATAAGATCAGGAAGTAATTCAGAAGATGCAACAGTAAGGTTAATATTATTTTTCAGTGTTTTTTGTGTTTCGTTTGTTTTGAACTCCATACCGTACTCACTATATAAATATGGCAAGTTCATTTGTTTTGCAAATGATTTCCCTGAAATAGAGTCACCATTAATTATAAGAAGAGCTTCATCTGTTTCTCTTTTTTGTATTTCGTTCATTGCAGTTTGTAAAAGGGTAGTGCCTATATGTTGTTTTCTATAGTTTGGATGAACAAATCCTATTAACTCCAGTTTAGTCGGTCTTTCAAAGTCATACATACTTAATGCACCAATTAATTGAGTATTATCATAAAATAGAAAATCATTTATCTCGTCTTTATTACGAGCAGTTAAAAAGTTTACATGTAAATCTGACGAATAATCAATTTGATCGTGTTGTCCGCAAATATGAGCTAAATCTTTCATTTGCTGAATTTCGTTTGCTGTTAAAGATTTCTTTTTTTCAATATTCATTTCATAATCCCTCGCAATCGTTTTTAAAAATAGGATGGATGACGTAACCACTTTTCTAACTCCACACTCCCTTGAACAGATAATAAGCGATATAAATATCGATAGGGTTGTCTACATTCTTCAAGACGAAGAATGGGCATAATGGTCTCATAACCTTGTTTAAAAGCACGTGCCTCTTTTTCTGTAAGTACATATTCTAATCCGATAAAATCGAACTCTCGTGGAGCAATTGCATAAGCTTCTGTATCTACTAAACCAGTAATGGATTGACCATCTGATAAAAACTGAGTAGGATCCATATCAATTAAAACGAGTGTAGATTCCTTTGTTATGGATAAGGAAGAGAGCTGTGATTCAAAAGTATGAAATGCGTTATGTATGCTCATGTTATCGGAATAAAACATATTCACAAGGTCGCTACTTACTTTTAAAATGTGAGACTTAAATTTTTCAAGTGGCACTTGGAAAGTACCAGAAGGGTTTCCTATGAAATTAGCTTTAAATGAATGAATCTCTGCTAGTCCTTTTCCAAGGCTGAATAAAATAGAATCAGGTTGTCCGATAAATGATTGCAGCGTACTTCCTGCTAGTTTTTCGGCGATAACATACTCTCGTCCATCTAAAACATGTTTTTGTAAAATAGTCGGGATGGGTAAGGTAGTATGCTTTTTCAATAATGTGTGTATCGTTTCTAAATGATGTACATTTCTTGGATCAATTCCAAATAGATTTTGGCATCCCCACCAAAAATCATCGTTTGGTTCCTCAGTCATTTTTGAAGAGCGAACGATGACTTCTTCAGCCTCTGTTTTTACGAGAAACACGTCGCTTGCATGGTCGTCATAGCCTGGATGTAGTGCTTGGGCGGATAGGATGGGGGAAGTGAATAGTTGGTGTAACATGCGAATTCTCCTTTTATTCTGTAAATTCGATAAACTAATTATATAACATAATGTAAGTATGAGGGGGGATTTAGGATTGTAATTATTTCTGAATGAAAGCTAGCAATGCTACATAAGAATTACCAAAAAGGTGAAAAATATGTGTATATAAGCCGATTTCTTTGTATTTACAGAAAAATTACGTTAAAATAATACTAAGAAAATATATATGTTTTGGGGGTAATGAATGAAAAAAGTATTCGAATACATATTATTAACAATTGGATCTATTATTGTAGCTGGTTCACTAGAACTTATTTTAGCGCCTAATGGACTAGTGGACGGAGGGGTAACTGCGATTGCTATTATGGCAAATAAGGTTGCAGGATTACCGCTTTACGGAGTGTTTTTAGGAATTAATATTCCTATTTTATTATTTACTGCAAAATTAATGGGAAAGAAGTTCTTTATCCGTACGTCTTATGCAAATGTTGTTACAACACTCGGATTGATTTATTTAAAACCATTTCCAGCAATTACAACTTCGGAATTATTAATTGTACTTTACGGAGGAGTTCTATTTGGAGTTGGTGTTGGGATCGTTGTAAAAATGGGCGGAGCAATTGACGGATCAGAAATGTTAGCTGTTTGGATGAATAAGCATTTTAAAGTACCAATTAGTACATTTTTACTTGCTGTAAATGCAGTTATTTTTGTATTTGTTGCTATTTTATTTTCAATTGAGCAAGCGATGTTCTCATTAGCAATTTTCTATATTGTTACGAAAATGATAGATTTCATATTAGACGGTATTAATCAAGGAAAGAGCGTCATGATTATTTCGAATAAAAATAAAGAAATTGGCGAACTGCTTATGAAAGAATTGCAACTGTCTGTTACGTATCTACATGGAGAAGGTGGTTTTTTAGGTGAGCATCAGAGAATCATTTATTGTATTACAAACCGTTTCATTTATCCAAAAATGAAAGATCTCGTTCTCTCTGTAGATCCAAGTGCTATAATTGAAGCTTCTTATTCAACAGAAACAACTGGTGTAAAGCGTCCAGGAAGGACAGCCCGATCAGGAGACGTATCAGAAAAATAGTGTGTAAAATAACTCCACATAAGTATAACTTATGTGGAGTTATTTTTAATTAGGGAACCAGGATTCTTTGAGTAATTTGACTACAGTTTCGATACTATCTTCGGGAATGCTGCCGAAACCGAGTAGTACATATGACGCCTCTCTTAAATTATGTACAGAATCATATGTAGAGAGTGGGTACAATTTGATTCGTTGCTTTGCAGCAGCATGAATAAGTTCTTGTTCGTTCATACCATTATGAACATGAAGTACGATATGTAGGCCGGATTGTTCGCCAAGTATTTGAACACGAGATCCCAGTTCATTTTTAATAGATTTAACTAGTAATGTATGCTTTCTTTTATATAACGTACGACTACGGTTTAAATGACGCTCCCAATCACCATTGTGAATAAAGGTTGCAAAAGCGAGTTGCTGTATTGTGGAAACAGTTTGTTTAAACTTACCTTCAAGCTCTTTATAGACTTTTAAGAGATGAGGTGGTAAAACGATATACCCCATTCGCAAAGAAGGTAAAAAGGATTTCGAGAAAGTTCCCATATAAATAACGCGTTCATTTGAATCGAGTCCTTGTAAAGAGGGAATAGGTTTTCCTACATAACGAAATTCCCCGTCATAATCATCTTCAATAATATATCCTTTGCAATCATTGGCCCATCTTAATAATTCGAGTCTTCTAGATAACGGCATGATTATTCCAAGTGGAAATTGGTGAGATGGAGTGACGTATGCTACATTGGAACCTGATTCACGTAAAGCTGAAATATGAATCCCTTTATCATCTAAAGGAATAGGGTGAATAGGAAGGTCAGAACTTTGAATCATAGCAGTTATACGGTGGAATCCAGGGTTTTCGATACCATATTCTTTTTTAGAGCCGAGCAGTTGAAGTAGTAGCCAAAGAAGAGGTTGCGTACCGGCTCCGATAATAATTTGATCAGGTGAAGAATGTACCCCGCGGGCATGATATAAATATTTTGAAATATGCTCTCGAAGAACGAATTCACCTTGATGGTCTTCTTTAGCAAATAAGTCATCTTCGTACTGTAATAAGGTTTCTTGTAAGGCCCTTTTCCAGTTTGTGATCGGAAAAGCTTTTTGATCAATAAGCCCTTGGCTACAATCATAGTCATATTGTTCTTCTATATTATTGTTAGTTTTGTATGCCTCAATTTGTTCACTTTTTGACATGATATTAATATCAACTTCGGCAACAAAAATACCTCGTTTCGGTTTACTTTCTACATATCCTTCAGCAATTAATTGTTGATAAGCAGATTCAACAGTAATACGGCTAACATTGAGTTGTAATGCTAAATTTCTATGAGAGGGAAGTCGTTTGCCGGCAGGGAGCGTTCCTTGAGAGATTTCTCGTTTTATATATTTGTAAATTTGTAAGTAAATTGGTGTTTTGCTTTTTAATTGTAATGGGATGGTAAAATCCATTTTATGAATTCTCCTTTACATACTGGCCTTATAAAAAAGAATCGAACTGTCACTTAAGCAAGGGGCAGTTGCTTCCTATAATGATGATATAACATTTAGAAAATTTTATAAATAGTTAGGGGAGAGTCATAATGAATATTAGTGAAATAGTAACAGAAGCTGAGTTACACGATGTATTACCCGTTTTACAGCAATTACGAACGAAACTTTCAAAAGAAGAAGCAAGTTCTTTATTTCAAAAAATGAAAGAAGAAAATTATAAATTACTTTCGTTACGTAACGAAGAGGATGAGGTTGTTAGTCTCGCTGGTGTAGCGATTTGTACGAATTTTTATAATAAGAAGCACGTTTTCGTATATGACCTTGTCACAGCAGAAGCGCATCGATCAAAAGGGTATGGGAATGTTTTACTTTCTTATATAGAGGACTGGGGAATGGAAAATGGGTGTGAGTCTATCGCTCTTACATCAGCGTTTCCTAGATTGGATGCCCACCGTTTTTATGAAAGAGAAGGGTATGATAAGGTGAGTTTTTCTTTTCATAAAAAATTATAAAGAAGGATAGGTTCTATATGACATAATATATAGAACCTATTTCATTTAGAAAGGTTTATAATTTGTTTTGTTGAATTGTTTCTATAAATTATAAAGAAAAGTTAGGAGCGCTTATACTTGGAAAAAATAAAGAAACTATCAATCCCTAATGATGTTAGAGTAATCGTAATATCTGATATTCATGGAGAATTACCTCTTTTAAAAGAATTACTACATAAAGTTAACTTTAAAGATGAAGATTATTTAATTATTAATGGAGATCTTTGTGAGAAAGGAAGAGATAGCAACGGCGTAGTAAACTATGTCATGAATCTCGTAAAGAGCAATTCAAATGTGCATGTTGTTGAAGGGAATTGTGAAGTTTTAGTTGATGCTCTTATTAATGAAAATCCTGGTCTCATTAATTATTTATGTACGAGAAAGCATTCGATTTTTAATGAATGGTTAGAGAAATTGCATTTTTCTATTCATGAAGGTACTTCTATTGGAGAAGTGAAGGAAGTGTTAATGAGTCAATTTTCAAAAGAAATAAATTGGCTAACAGAGTTGCCAACAGCGATTGAAACAGAAGATTATATTTTTGTGCATGCTGGACTTGAAGATAGAGTAGATTGGAAAGAAACGGAGCGCAAAAATGCGATAGCAATGCCCGAATTTTTTAATCAATCACATAGAGCAAATAAGTATGTAGTAGTTGGTCATTGGCCTGTTGTAAACTATTCTGAAGAAGCACCGTCTAACAATCCAGTTATTGATAAGGAGAAAAAAATTATTGCAATTGACGGCGGAAATGCGATTAAAGAGGCGGGGCAATTAAATGCATTTATCATTCAGAGGGCAACTACAGGTGATACGTTTTCTTATACATATGTAGACTATTTTCCAGTGTATGAAGTAATTGCAGATTTTAATTCAGATTCAACAAAGCAGGGCGGGGTTACATATCCGTATTATTACATTGAGCCTGTGGAGAAGATGCAAGATTACACAATATGCAGGCAATAGAAAACGAATAAGTTACTCACTGTGAAAAATGAATACATTAAGCAACTTGAGTCAGGTGAATATACAGTGAAAACTGATATTTCTTGTGCGCAAATAAGTGTTAGCAAAGGGGATATTGTTTCACTTATTGATGGTAGCTGCGCGGGCTATGACTTAATAAAGAAAGATGGGATAGAAGGTTGGATAGAGAAAGGAATAATACTTGAAATGAATAAGAGTGAAAGTAAAATATTTAACTGAAATAGGAGGGATGTAACCTCCTATTTTTTATTCATCGTTTTACGATTTCGTATTTCAATTAACTTTTTTAATTAGTAGACTGCTTGCTGTCTTTTATAAGTAAATAAATCATACTCGATATAATGACAAGTGTCATTCCTAAAATAATTGCTAGTATTCCGTAACCTCTATACGGAGCAGGAACTATAAACGGAAGAATCGCTAAAAAAATACCTGCTATCATCATAGAAACACTACAAATATTGGAAGCTCTTTTTTCAAGATGTTTATGATTCCATTCCAATGAAACTGTTGATTTAGTTGTATCAATTTTGGAACTGAAATAGCCTATTAATATAAATAATAAACCTAAAGCTAAAAATATTAGATGATCAAGAGGAAGTGAGAAGCCAAGAGCAATGAGGGCAATTACAATATCAACAAAAAATAAGAATAGTAAAATTGTATTACCGGTCCATAGTAAAAATTTTTGATTACTCATTGCTTTAGATAATGCTAAAAATAGAAAGAATAAAAAAGAACATATAATTATATTTACGATAACAAAAGTGCTTTTATCCATTGTTGATGTGGGAATTCCATTGAAGTCCCATTTCGTTACAATGCTTGATGGTAAGAAGAAGTAGAGAATAATATTTGTCGTAATAATAGTAATAAAAAGGCCGATGCTAAATCGATTATTCACTGCATCACCTGCTTTCTACATGAATAATTGGTATCTTATAACAAAATTATACAATATAATAAATGATATTTGTTTTGATTTTTCAGAAAAAATATTATAATTATATATGAAATAAAGAGGGATGTAGGAGGGAATTATGCAAAACGTTATATTAAAGGGGAACAAAGTTACAATTCGTACAATTGAAGAATCAGATATAAAAACATTATGGAGCCTCATATTTAAAGAAGAAAATCCAGAGTGGAAAAAATGGGATGCGCCGTATTTTCCGTTTTCAATGCAAGAATACCCGTCTTATAAAGAGAAGATGCAAACTCGTTTAAAGGAAGAACCTCTATCAAATTTAATTATAGAAAATAACGGTCAAATTATAGGGACAGTCGGATTTTATTGGGAGCATAAACCGACGCGTTGGTTGGAGATGGGAATTGTTATTTATAATCCAACATACTGGAATGGTGGTTACGGTACAGAAGCATTAACATTATATAGGGACTTACTATTTGAAAATATGGAGATTGGTAGGGTGGGGCTTACGACTTGGTCTGGCAATGAACGAATGATGAAAGTAGCGGAGAAAATAGGAATGAGCTTAGAAGGTAGAATGCGAAAATGCCGATATTATAACGGAACATACTATGATTCTATTCGAATGGGAATGATTCGTGAAGAATGGGAATTGTTATGTGTTACTAAGGGGTGAGGAAGCATGTACGCAATTATTGCTACATTTGATAGTGTGTTTACTAATAAAATTACAGAACTGCAAAATGAATTAGCAAATTTAATTGGAACAAATCAACTAGCTGGAGTAGAACCCCATATTACTATTGCAGATTATAATGAGTTAGATGTTAATTTATATATTGAAAAATTAAAAGAGTTTGTAGCTATTCAAGAGAACATAGCTGCAGTAACTTTTCCTTCTGTTGGAACTTTTCCTACTAACGGAACGATCTTTCTAGCGCCGACCATTACCGATGAATTGTTAAGACTTCATCATTCCTATCATAATTATTTCAAAACCTTTCATGATAATCTAAATTCATATTACGTACCAGGAAAATGGGTTCCACATTGTACGATTGCTAATGAGTTAAATTCAAATCAGTTTATAAGTGTAATGGAGTATATATATGAAAAGTTTGATCTTACAACAACTTCGATTGAGAAGTTACAATTAATTAAAGTAAGTTATGAAAATGGTTCTGCCGTTTCTTCTAGTATATTAGCAGAATATAATTTAAAGAGAATGGAGACATCAAGATGACATATGTAATTAGAGAAATGAAGCAAGAAGATATTCATGCTGTACAATCAGTAGCGAAAATAGCTTGGCATGATACATATGAAGGGATTATTCCGAGAGCGATTCAAGACAACTTTTTAAATGAAGCGTATTCCGATGAAAAAATGAAATATCGCCTTGAAAATACACATTTATTTGTTGCAGAAGAAGAGGGAGAAGTAATTGGCTTTGCGAATTTTTCACCCATTAGATTGCAAAATGAAGCAGAATTAGGCGCAATTTATTTGTTACCAGAGCAGCAAGGAAAAGGGATAGGAAGTGCTTTATTACAAAGAGGGCTTACGGAATTAAAAGGGATTCGTAAACTGTACATACATGTAGAAGCAGCAAATGAAAAAGGAAAATGTTTTTATGAAGCGAAAGGTTTTGCAGCCTTAGAACAATTTGAAGAGGATTTCGAAGGGCATATGCTGCAAACAGTGAGAATGGTTTTATACATATAAGGAGGGGCGAAATGAAAATATTTGATTTCAGTGAAAAAGTAGGGAAGCATATATCAGCATTTCAATCTAACTTTATAATGTCAAAAATATTAAAGCATCAAGGGAATATACATATCGGTGCCATGCATTTACAAGAGAATGGAATCATCGGATATCATGAAGCAGTTGTATCGCAACTGCTTCTTATTGTACAAGGAGAAGGATTTGTATGTAGTGCAGATAAAGAAAAAGTGAAGGTAGAAGCTGGACAAGCTGTATTTTGGACGAAGGGAGAATTCCATGAAACAAGTACGGAAAAAGGATTGATGGCAATTGTAATTGAATCAGACGGTCTTGAAAATGGTATTTCAATGATGATTAGAGGGCAGGAGGGAGTAAGGAATGATTACAAAAGCGAATGAGGAAGAAACGAAACAAATATTACATTATGCAGCTCAATCTCTTTTCGAAGGAACGAGAGGGAATTGTCAACTAAGTACGGAAAAAGCGATTGAAATCACAAAGCCTTTAGTAGAAAAAGGAGCATATTATTTAGTTATAAGAGAAGAAAATAAGATAGTTGGATGGATATTGATGGGAGAAAATACAGACTATTTCTCTAGCGAGAAACTTGGGTTTATTTATGAGCTATACGTTTTTCCAGAGTATCGCGGGAGAGGATTATCACGAAAATTAATGAAAGCTGGGATCAAGGAACTACAAGAAAAATATTCGGAAATTCGCTTGAATGTATTTGCAGGTAACTTTGCGAAAAAGATGTACGAAGATTTCGGTTTTGTTGAAAGGCAAGTGGTTATGACTTTGAAGTGAGAAAAATATTTCGAGTGGGAGAATAGAAAAAATGAAAAGAGAAAGTGAATATGTTGCGTATTTACAAAGGATGTATCCTGAATTACAAATAGAATCAACTTACATAAATGAAATAGGCCAAAATAATGATGTATTAATCGTAAATGACGAAATAGTATTTCGTTTTCCTAAATATGAAAAAGGCATTGAAAAACTTCGAGCAGAAACAAAGTTGTTAGAGCAACTACAATCTTTTATTACAGTTCCAATTCCTTCTCCGATCTATCAGTCATTTCAAGAAGAAATACCAGGGAAAGTATTTTCAGGATATAAAAAAATTAGCGGAGAACCATTTTGGAGAGATACGTTGCAACAAATAACGGATGAAAAACAAATGCAGAAACTTGCATACACACTAGCACAGTTTTTAAAAGAGTTGCATCAAATTCCGTTATCTACATTTGAAGGTATTATGCAATATGATAGGACTGATATTTATTCTGAAATAAATAGTTTATATAGCAATCTAAAAGAGTATGTTTATCCATTTATGAGAGAAGACGCAAGAAAAGAAGTTTCAATATCGTTTGAGTTATATTTAAATGAAAACAAACATTTTAATTTTGCTCCATGCCTTGTTCATGGGGACTATGGTATGACAAACATTTTATATAGTGCGACAAAGAAGGATATTTCAGGGATTATAGATTTTGGTGGTGCGAGCATTGGAGATCCTGCTTATGATTTTGCGGGGATATTAGCTAGTTATGGAGAGGAGTTTTTACAACTCTTTTCGGCTCATTATCCAAATTTAGAAGAAGTAAAGGAACGAATGTATTTTTATAAAAGCACATTTGCTCTTCAAGAAGCTTTATTTGGTGTTCTAAATAATGATAAAAAAGCACTTCAAGCTGGAATTGCACAATATGTTTAAAAGCCGATTTCAAATCGGCTTTTTATTATCGATACATCGTCCACATTCCAATATATTTAAATCCTAATCGTTTATAAATTCGCCCAGCAGCTGGATTGTTATAAAATAAGCAAAGTGTTCTGCCCTCATTCGTAAAGTCTTGAATCATTTTTTGTAATATGAGCGAAGCATATCCATTCCCGCGATGATTTGGATGTGTACATACGCCAACAACCATAGCGGATAATGAGTTTTCAGCAGAAGTAGAGGCAGATGCGATAGGTACCAAGTAGTTAACCTATATAGACCACTCTTATAAGTGTATGTTTAGGTAAATCATAAAGGTTACAAGCCATCAAAGTTAAGACTATTCAGACAAAACTTGCGAGGTAGTATTCGACAAAAAGTAGGAGACTAAAATAGGCTAACTCAGGGGTATTGATAGGGAAAATTTGGGAAAAAATAGAATAACTATTTATGAGAACTAAGAGGAGGAATTATAATGTTCGGATGGTTTAAGAAGTGGGTTAACTGGCACGACAACCTAGATCAGGCTGCTATTGAGTTCTATATAGGTGACGATAGAGTTGTCCTCATAGGTGCTGATGCAATGAACTTTGTAGCTAACTTTAATAAGAAATACAAAACTCTATATGTTGAAAATAAATTAACTGGAACGAATATACGATTTAGGTTGTCTCATGTAGGAAGCTACAAGAGAACAACTTATAAAGCAAGCACTGGGGAGGTAGGAAACTAATGGATATCATGGAGATAGTAATGAACAAGTGGTTTGCTGGAACAGTGGCCTTGTTAGTTGTAGCTATAGGGAGTTGGTTCTTCCTGTGGAGTGATGTACCTAAAAAGAAGTAGGCCATACTTTCTACAATATTTGACTGGCCAGAGAGTTTAAGCGGCTTATATGCGGAAAGAAGTGCCTCATAGTCAGCAACCACAAAATCTTCTTTACTATACGGTATAAACGCATCATGGAAGCGGAGTAAAATCGATTTTAATGTTCCGTTCTCTTCGAATGTTCCCCATAATTCTTGAAAATCTGTATCATAACCGAAAGCTTCAATATCTCCAATGATAAATAAGTTAAGAGCTGTTTCTTCTTTTAGAAAAGAAAATACTTGTTCATGATCTTTCTTTGTTAATTTTCGTATCATAACGAATCGAACTCTTTTTTTATTTTTCTTAATATTATAACTTTTAGTTTTTGAAATCAATATAAAATTTTATGTTTAGTTCACAAACTTTCGGAAAAACTAGGAAAGATATGACAAAGGAGGTTATGAACGGTGGATCATCCAATTCAAGGTTTAATGAAAGCAGCAATGGAAAATTTAAAGGAAATGGTCGATGTTAATACGATTGTTGGAGAGCCTGTTCAAACGGCTGACGGTGGTGTAGTGTTAACGGTTTCTAAAGTAGCGTTCGGTTTTGGAGCAGGAGGTTCTGATTTCCAGACGAATGATGGACAAAGAGCGAACGGTAACCCTGCATTTGGGGGCGGTAGCGCGGGTGGTGTTTCAATTACACCGGTAGCATTTCTTGTGGTAAATAAAGATGGGGTAAATATTCTTCATTTACAAAATGCGACACATTTAGCAGAGAAAATGATTGAATTAGCTCCACAAACAATTGATAAAATTCAATCGATGTTCCAAAAAGATGAAAAGAAAGAGGGAAATCATCACCCTCAAAGCCCAGATGATATCCTTTAAAAACGCCTGCTTATGAGCAGGTGTTTTTTCTTGTAATCAGTATGTAATAAAACACATGAAATTGTAAATAGTTTTTGAAGTTTTTTCTATGTTTCTAAAATTTTTCATGTTAAAATATGCTATAGAATTGAAACATACAAAACGAAGGTGGCTAGGTGCTTTGTCTGGAGGATCTGACCAAGTAAAAAATATGATATATATTAATGGTAATCGTCGGGGTCATTGTTTTATTACATCTGGAATTACGTTTAAAGAGTTTGCAAGTAACATCCCTTCACCGCTTCACCAAGCATTGCTTTTAAAGCATAATTTTGAGTGGACAGATTTTCATTATCATACTTTATTTGAATATGTCGAGGAAGAAAATATACATAAACTCATTCAAGCAGAGATTGATGAATTTGATGAATTTTGTTGGGTAGATTTTGATGATGCAAGCGATTTAGATGAATTAGAGCCAAAAGAAATAGCAGAACTGCTTTATCTGGCTCACAAAAAAGAACCACTTGGAAGAACGTTCTTCCCGTTATTGAAAAATAGATTTGTTTATTTTTCACATGATGACGGTTGGTACAACAAAGTGTATTACCGTAGAATCGGTGATTTTGTAGGAATGCTAAGTAAAGTGATTCCATATAAACTCGGTTCGTTTGGAAAGAAACGTTTTACTTTCTTCCAAAAATCAAAGATTTTCCCAGCAATTTCTAAGGAAGTTATCCTTGGGCTTGTTCCGTTAATGGAAGATGGGTTATACATTGATTTAGCGGGGAAAATTGAGTCGAGAAGAGGCCTTGAAATTCCGGTATATGTAGTGGGCTCATTCGAAAGTACGGATGAGGTACTAGATAATATCGATGAATTGAAAGCAGAAGCAACAGAAACGGGTTGGCTCATTTTTGATAAGAAAGAACAAGAGTGGCAATGGGTTGTAGACTAAGAAAACTTGGCGCATGAAGTCAAGTTTTCTTGTCTTTTGAAAGGAGAACAAATGAAGAAATATTATACAATTGTGGGTATTGTAAGTATTATTCTCGTGGCGATATTACTTATAACTTGTCCGAAAGAATCAGATTTCAAATTGTATTTAGAGGATAAGTATACATTGAAATGTGACGAGAGTAGCTTTGAATGCACGCAAAATGTAGATGGAAAGAAAGAGAAATTACAGTTTGAAAGTATTAATGCACGAAACGGTGTATTCTTTATGACTGTAAAGCAAACGTATAAAACAGAAGCTGGTTTAACGAAAGAATACAGCGGAGTAGGTTTATTCGGTACATTTCTTTTTGTTTCAGAGAAGACTTTCTAGTAATAGAAGGTCTTTTTTTATGCTTGTGTTCATATAGATGAAGTAAGACAGGCATAGGAGGGGTATTGATGAAGAAGGAATGTATCGTTTGCAGTGGTGAGGAGTTTTTTTCTTCAACATTATATGCACGTACGAAACAAGATTGGGCATACGCGCCAAATATGTACCGATTTGAAAAGGTGTTTATTGAGCATAGGGATGAAGAAAATTATCCAGTTTTTCAAGAAATTACAGCGAAGCATTGTTGCGGATGCGGTCATATCATGTTGTATCATGAATGAACACACCAAGTAGTATAACTTGGTGTGTTTTTTTTATAACGCTGATATAGCAAGCGGATAGAGTAAAGTGAATAAAACAGAAAAGCTCCCAAAACCAATTGCTGTATATCCGAGTGTTCTCGCTCCAAAATTGACAGCTAATAAACCAACTAAAATAGCAAGGGAGCCGAGTGTAACCGGGTAAAAAGCAATTGAGAATAACGAAAGAAATAATGCGACATAACCGATCATTGCACCGGTATTTGTACCTTCTATTTCATTTGCAATTACTTTGCGCTCATGTCTAATCGGAATACCAGCTGGAGATATTTCAGCTGCATACTCTTCATTTTTTTCACCATTTTTAAAATGTTTTTCACCACTTTTAAAATGATGATTTCTCTTTCTTCGCATATACATCCCTCTCTTTCAATTGGGTGTATCTATAGTATCTTTCATAAGGAACAGAACATGAGTATGAGTTAAACCCAAGTAAAGCAAAAATTGGAGAAAATAGATTCCGTTGTTATCCTGTTCACCTCCTTATGAAGAGAAACAGGAATTTTGGAAAATGATGTAGAATGAAATGAATGATAATACGTGAAGGTAGGGGAATGTATGACGAAGTTTAATTGGCATGAATCGGCAGAGAAAAAATGGGATAACAATGCAGAGTTTTGGAATCAAAATAGTCAAGAAATGTGGGATAGCGGGAGTAGGAGTACAATCATTCCATTTTTTGAGCAGTACGTGGAAAAAGAAGTACAAGTGTTAGATGTTGGCTGTGGTGATGGGTATGGTACATATAAACTAAGTCTTTCTGGGTATAAAGCAGTTGGGGTGGATTTATCAGAAGTTATGATTCAAAAGGGGAAGGAACGCGGAGAGAGCCCGAATTTATCCTTTATTAAAGGAGATCTTTCTTCATTACCTTTTGAAAATGAGCAATTTGAATCAATTATGGCAATTAATTCTTTAGAATGGACCGAGGAGCCATTACAAGCATTAAATGAAATAAAGCGTGTTTTAAAGAAAGATGGATACGCATGTATTGCAATTTTAGGACCGACAGCAAAGCCGAGAGAGAACAGTTACCCTCGATTATATGGAAAAGATGTTGTTTGTAATACGATGATGCCTTGGGAATTCGAACGGTTAGCAAAAGAACAAGGATTTGAAGTTGTAGATGGTACCGGCGTATATAAGCGTGGAGTAAATGAGAAAATGCTAGGCCAACTACCTATAGAGTTACAACAAGCTTTAACATTCTTATGGGTATTTATGTTAAAAAACATATAACAAAATCGAAGGATTTTAGGAGGGAAATAAGTGCAGAAAATACAAAAAACTGATACAATATCATCAGAACCAATTAAAGGGGGACTAGGGTATATGACAACTACTACAACAGTTAAATCTGATATTGAAATCGCACAAGAAGCAAGTATGAAGAAAATTCAAGAAATTGCAGCTGAGTTGAATATTTTAGAAGAAGAATTAGAGCCATACGGACATTATAAAGGCAAGTTATCTCTTGAAATTTTTAAGCGCTTACAAGATGAGAAAGACGGTAAAGTTGTTTTAGTAACAGCGATTAACCCAACTCCAGCAGGAGAAGGTAAATCAACAGTAACAGTTGGTTTAGGTCAAGCTTTTAATAAAATTGGTAAGAAAACAGTAATTGCGCTTCGCGAACCATCTCTTGGACCAACAATGGGATTAAAGGGCGGAGCAGCAGGTGGTGGTTTTTCACAAGTAGTACCAATGGAAGATATTAACCTTCACTTTACTGGAGATATTCATGCGATTACAACTGCCAATAACGCATTAGCGGCGTTTATTGATAATCACATCCAACAAGGAAACGTACTTGGAATTGATACACGTAAGATTGTTTGGAAACGCTGTGTAGACTTAAATGACCGTGCCCTTCGTAACGTAGTAATCGGCCTTGGTGGACCGGTTCAAGGTGTACCACGTGAAGACGGTTTTGATATTACAGTAGCATCTGAAATCATGGCTGTATTCTGCCTTGCAACAGATATTCAAGATTTAAAAGCACGTCTATCTCGCATCGTGGTCGCTTATAATTTTGCAAATCAACCTGTAACAGTTAAAGATTTAGGCGTAGAAGGTGCGTTAACACTTCTATTAAAAGACGCATTAAAACCGAACTTAGTACAAACATTAGAAAATACACCAGCTATCATTCATGGCGGACCATTTGCGAATATTGCTCACGGTTGTAACAGTGTTATCGCTACGACAATGGCAGCAAAATTGGGTGATTATGTTATTACAGAAGCTGGATTTGGTGCTGATTTAGGTGCTGAGAAGTTTTTAGACATTAAAGCACGTGCAGCTGGTATTAAGCCAGAAGCGGTAGTTATTGTTGCGACTATTCGTGCGCTTAAAATGCACGGTGGTGTGGCGAAAGATCAATTAAAAGAAGAAAATGTAGATGCGTTAGCAAAAGGAATGGAAAACTTACAGAAACATGTTGAAACAATTCAAAGCTTCGGTGTTCCATTCGTAATTGCAATTAACAAGTTCATTACAGATACAGATGCAGAAGTTGCATACTTACAAGAGTGGTGCAATGAGCGTGGCTATGCAGTATCCTTAACAGAAGTTTGGGAGAAGGGTGGCCAAGGCGGAGTTGACCTTGCTGAGAAAGTGTTAAAAGAGATTGAAAAAGGTGAGAATAACTACGCACCACTTTATGAATTAGAATTACCACTAGAAGAAAAAATTCGTACAATTGCTCAAAAAGTGTACGGCGCAAAAGATATTGAATTTGCTCCGAAAGCGCGCAAGCAATTAGCTCAATTTGAAGGAGAAGGTTGGAGTAACCTACCGATATGTATGGCGAAAACACAATACTCTCTTTCTGATGATGCAACAAAATTAGGTCGCCCATCTGATTTTATCGTTACAATTCGTGAATTGAAACCATCTATCGGTGCAGGGTTCATCGTTGCGTTAACAGGAACAATGTTAACAATGCCAGGACTTCCTAAACAGCCAGCTGCGCTTCAAATGGATGTAAACGAAGATGGAAAAGCAGTAGGTTTATTCTAAAAGGTTGTAATTCATCTCGTTTATCTGTAAACTATATATACATCAAGTGGCGCCTTTCCATAGAAAGGCGCCTGTTTTTTGGAGGAAATTATGTTTGATCCAACTGCTTTTGAAAATTTAAAGGTAATCGTGGAAGGAGCTGTCTATGATTTCGATTTACACGGTGATATTTTCGTAACAGATCGAAAAGATGTGATGGACCTTGCTTCACTAAGTCGTATGTATAGTATTTCATTTCAACTAACTGAAACATTTAAAACGATGGTAGAAGCGACATTTTCACTATCTGTTGATGCAAAGAACTTATCGGGTGAAATATTAGAAGTACCTCAGTTTATACCAGGTTGTGAAATGAAGCTGGAATTCTCGTTCGAAATGGAGCACCCTGAGATAGGATGCAAAGAAATTGAAAAATTATTACATTCTATATGGGGAAAAGAGCGAATGATTACGCAGAAAATTTCATACGAATATAATAAGCAAGCGATTTCATATCATAATAAGGTAGAGGTTCTATTTCAAAAAGCGATTACAGAAGACCATGTTGATGATTTAATAGCTGTTATTTCACACATGATAGAAACGGTGCGAACAATACAACATTTTCTTCAAAAATAGAGATAAAGGAGAAAAACGAATGATAAAAGATATGCAACCATTTTTACAACAAGCTTGGGAGAAGGCTGGTTTTAAAGAGTTTACTGAAATTCAAAAACAAGCGATTCCAACTATTTTAGAAGGACAAGACGTTATAGCTGAATCTCCAACTGGAACAGGAAAAACATTAGCGTACTTATTACCCCTTTTACATAAAATTAATCCTGAAGTTAAACAACCCCAAGTTGTAATTTTAGCGCCAACTCGTGAACTTGTTATGCAAATTCATGAAGAAGTTCAAAAGTTTACAGCGGGAACTGATATTTCAGGTGCATCTTTAATTGGTGGTGCAGACATTAAGCGCCAAGTGGAAAAATTAAAGAAACATCCGAGAGTTATTGTCGGTTCACCAGGACGTATTTTAGAATTAATTCGTATGAAAAAGCTAAAAATGCATGAAGTGAAAACGATTGTATTTGATGAGTTTGATCAAATTGTAAAACAAAAGATGATGGGCGCTGTACAGGATGTAATTAAATCAACGATGCGCGATCGTCAATTAGTATTCTTCTCGGCGACAATGACAAAAGCAGCAGAAGACGCGGCACGTGATTTAGCAGTTGAACCACAATTAGTACGTGTAACACGTTCAGAGTCAAAAAGCGTAGTTGAGCATACGTATATCATTTGTGAGCGACGCGAAAAAAATGATTACGTAAGAAGAATTATGCATATGGGCGATGTAAAAGCAGTTGCTTTCCTAAATGACCCATTCCGTTTAGATGAAATTACTCAGAAATTGAAATTCCGTAAAATGAAAGCAGCAGCTCTTCATGCAGAGGCAAGTAAGCAAGAGCGTGAAGCAACGATGCGTGCGTTCCGCGGCGGGAAATTAGAAATTTTACTTGCTACTGATATTGCAGCACGTGGAATAGATATCGATGATTTAACACATGTAATTCATTTAGAGTTACCAGACACAGTAGACCAATATATTCACCGCTCAGGACGTACTGGACGTATGGGGAAAGAAGGAACGGTTGTTTCTCTTGTAACAGCACAAGAAGAGCGTAAATTACTACAATTTGCGAAAAAATTAGGTATCGTGTTTACGAAACAAGAAATGTTCAAAGGGGCATTTGTAGAATCTAAACCACCAGCACCAAAGAAAAAGAAGCCAGCTTTTACTGGTAAGAAAAAGCCTAGATAAATGATTGGAAAGACGTAACTATGTATAGTTACGTCTTTTTTGTTGTGGAATAATCGATGAAATTTTATTAACGATTCTACAGGAAATATTGATAAAGGTGTAGCATTTCTAGTTTAGTTTGTACAAGGAAGTAACATAAAAAGAGTCGAATATTAACATGATACGAAATAATAAAAAGAAGGTACATTTATGAACAGGAAATTAGGAATGTTTTTAAATACAAAACATATTGAAGTAAATGAAGGAATAAAAAAGGCGAGAGAATGGGGGTTAGGCTATATTCAACTATATGCTATGAATACGAATTTTAACTTAGCTAATATTTCAAAGGTAGAATGGGCCAATTTAAAGAAAAGCTTATTTTTTAATGGAATTAAAGTACCGTCATTAGCAATTAGTTTTGGAGAAAGTGGAATTGTAGGGGCGGAAGTTGAAAGTGTAATAGAGCCGTTGAAACGTGTTGCTGATAAGGGATTAGAATTAGGAGCAAATATAATAACGGCTCACATTGGAAAAATTCCAGATGATGAAAAGAGCGAGCGATATGATAAGATGCAAAGGACTTGTTATGAGATAGGGAATTTATCATTAAGATTAGGGGGAGTCTTTGCTATTGAGACGGGATCTGAAAAAGCAATAGTGTTAAAAAGATTTTTAGAAAATATAAGCTCAAATGGACTAGCTGTTAACTTTGACCCAGCAAATATAATAAGTGAAGTAAATGAAAATCCGATAGAGAGTTTATTTCTGTTAAAAGAGTATATAGTACAAACGCACATTAAAGATTGTAAAGAAGTAAAAAGAAATGGTTTAAGTGAGTATATAGAAGTCGCGGCAGGAAATGGTGAAGTGGATTTTGATACATTCTTCAAGGCATTAAATAAAATCGGATTCGACGGGTATAACATAATTGAAAGAAATAATTATATTGACCAGCTTGATGGGATGAGTAAGTCGATAAATTTTGTGAAGAAGTACATATGAATGAAAAAGGATTAATAATAGTAACTGTAGAAAGCTACATAGAATATAAAAACCATTAGGGGGGTAACAAATGATTCATAAAGTTGGACAAATTATGTTATATGTAAATAATCAAGATGAGGCAGTAAATTTTTGGACTGAAAAAGTAGGGTTTCATGTAATTGCAGAGGAAGATAACAAGCAAGGAATGAGATGGATTGAAATTGCTCCAACTAACGATGCAGAAACGAGCATTATACTACATAATAAAGAAGTTATTTCTAAATTGAGTCCGGAATTGAATCTTGGTACACCGTCTTTAATGTTCTTCTCAGAAAACCTTGATCAACTATATAAAGATCTAACAAATAAAAATGTTACAGTTGGAGAAATGGTAACCATGCCTTCTGGTAAAGTGTTTAACTTTGCAGATAGTGAAGGGAATTACTTTGCAGTAATGGAAAAGAAAAAATAATGGCATTGCTATGTCAAAATCCCCCTCATATATAATGAGGGGGATTAAATATTTGAAGTGAATTTTTCATTAGAGAGTTGTTTGATAAAAAATGCCCCTTTTTCAATAGCTGTCTCAATATAACCAACGATTTGATCAAATGTAAACACTTGTAAGTTTTCGTGCAAGTGTTGCTCAGGATATAGCATATCCTCAAAAATATATTGCCGAAAAGCTAAAACGTTCTCTTCTGACACTTCCTCGATATTCACAATGTGAGCCTCTTGATTAAGAAGGGAGAAGAGCTGTTGTTCTTTATCATAATGATGCAACAACTTTGCGTTCAATAATTTAAAATCGTTATAGTACATAGGTGCGATGGCTTCGTCGTTCTCAATTCTGTTTTTGAGCCAAGGTAGAAAAAATCCATTTAGCCAATTATCATCGGCAATGAGATGGGTATAATAGCCTAAAAGAAAAGGGGAGTCCATATGCTTTTCGTACTTATGAATAAATGATTCGTAATCTATTCTTCTCGTATAGTTCTTCGTTGTACCAGCGTAAAAATGTGAAGTTCCTTTTTCGTCTTTTGAATGAACAGCATCAGGAGCTACACCTCCGAGTAAGAAAGAAGTTTTATCTTGAATAGATAGTTTCTCGGCAATACCGTTAGCGATAATAACATGCATAATTCGTGATCCCATGAATGACACCTCGATTTCATGTATTCATTTTAGGGAGCTGTCTGAACGTTTAGTATTACTTTCCCTGTACTTTGTCTACTTTCGACCCATTCATGTGCTTTCCCTGCATCTTGAAGAGGAAAAGATTTCGTAGCTTTAATTAGTAAACTTCCATCACGTAAATAACGGAAAACTTGATTTGCAGTTTCTTTGAGAGATTCGGGACGTTTTTTCCGTGTAGTGCCAAAGCTAAAACCGAGTATAGAACGGCAACTTGCATGTAAATCTTTCGTTCGAAAATTACCAACTTCTCCACTAGCATTACCGAAATGGACAAGACGACCATAATAAGCAAGGCAATCTAAACTTCTCTCTGACACAGTACCAGAAATAGAATCTAAAATAACATTAACACCTTCTCCGTTTGTAAGATCATTAACTTTCTCTACGAAATCCTCATTTTGATTGCATATAACATAATCAGCGCCAGCGTCTAAAGCAATTTTTCTTTTCGCTTCACTTCCGACAGTACCGATAACCTTTCCAGCTCCTAATAGTTTTGCAAGTTGAATTGCTGTAGTACCAATTCCACCAGCAGCTGCATGGATTAGAACTGCTTCATCTTTTTGCAGTCTGGCCACATTTGCGAGTAAATTATAGCTTGTAAAAGATACAATCGGACAAGCAGCAGCAGTTTGGAAATCGACTTCATCAGGTAAAACGAAAGTGAGATTTTCGTTTGCGACAACATATTCAGCGTAAGAGCCATTTTGAGGAAAAGCAATGACACGCTGTCCAGGATAAATATTTTTCACATGAGAACCGACTCGTTCTACAACACCAGCTGCATCTATCCCTGGAATAAAGGGGAATGCTTTGTTTCCTTTTTTGCCATAGCGTGATTTAATATCGGCGAAATTAACACTAGTAGCAACAATGCGAATTAATACTTGATTTTCTGAAATAGTCGGAATGCCCACATCTGTATATTTCATCACTTCAGGACCACCGAACGAAGTTACAACGATAGCTTTCATCATATATCCCCCTAAATTTTGCTATATAAATCATTTTAAATCTTCATTAGGAATTGGAAAATTATATAATTGTTATGCACGGTTATAAGTGAAACTTATGAAGGCATTGCATTATTATATTAATTTATCCCGCATTAACGTGTAGTAAGACTCCCGCCTAAAAGCCCGATTGGTGTGGGCTAATAATCAGTGGGGGATGGACATCCCCCACTGATTAAAGTTTCACTTTATATAAAAACCTTTGAAAAAAATCGAACGAAATATCATTTACTTGCCAATATATAGTGTAAGACAAAGGAGGGGTGTTATATGAAGGATGAAATAGATTATGCAGATTTAATTCAATTAACTCTATCAGGCAATAAAGAAGCGTATGGCGAATTGTATGATAAAACGATTCAAGAAGTATATAAGACAGCACATTTTTTAATAGAAGACAAAACGGATGTAGATGACGTCGTTCAAGAAATATACATACAGCTATATGAATCGCTTCGTAAATATGATAGCGAGAAGCCATTTCGTCCTTGGCTAATTGGACTTGCGATTAAACAAATTCATTCCTATAGAAGAAAGAGGTGGATGCGGCTACGAATTGTAAAAAAAGCAGAAGAGCAAAGGAAACCAGTACAAATTGATTTTTCTAACGATGTTGTAAGTAAAATATCAAATCAAAAACTAATCGAGCTCATACATAAATTACCGTATAAATTGAAACAAGTTATTATTTTAAGATATTTACACGATTACTCACAAGAAGAAGTAGCACATATATTACATATTCCAATCGGTACCGTGAAATCTAGAATTCATGCGGCTTTAAAGAAATTACGCCAGAAAGAGCAAGTAGAAGATATCTTTTTAGGAGAGGTAGGGAATGTGAAATGAGTTTAGATTGTAGAGTTAGAGAATCTATACAAGAAGAAGCGAAGGGAATTGTAGCCCCGCCGGAGTTAAAAGAAAAAGTAATCGTTCAAATTAAAATGAAGCGCGGGGGGAGTAAAAGGAAGAAACGCCTTATAGCAGGAGTGCTTGTAGCAGCATTTTTAATCCCGACGACTGGTTTTGCTTATCAATCTATTATGGCAGATGGTATATACGGATCTTTTGAAAATTTAAAGAAGCATGCCGGAACTATGACATTAGAAGCATATATGCGTTTTAGTGCAAAGTTATCACAGGCGAAAGATGAAATGGGTGCAAAGGAATATGAAAAGTTTACAAAGGAACTAAAGAAATTAACAAATGCAAAGCTTGAGTATGGAGATTCAAACGGTAATATTGATTATGATCAGTTATCACCGAAGAAAAGGGAAGAAATGAAAAAGATAAGTATGGGACTTCAACCATACTTTGATAAATTAAACGGTCATAAATCTAGTGAAGAAGTATTAACACCAGAAGAGTTTGATCGCTATGTGGAAGCTTTAATGACATATGAAATAGTACAAGTAAAAACAAAATCAACGGGTGGAATGAAAGTAGAAGAAGTACCTGAGGCATACAAAGAAAGATTTAGTAAAGCGGAGCAGTTTATGGAGTATGTAAATGAAAAGGTGAGATAACAAAAAAAAGGAGAGCCTTTATTATCAGGTTCTCCTTATTTGTTTACTTGAACTTTCTCACCGCATGTATAGCAACTCTCGCAAGGAGTATTGCACTAATAAATAAACCACCATAACCAACTACCCTTGACTTGCATAATAAAGTGAAAGTGGGATATCACTTAGTTGTATTCCTTACTAATTGTCTTGTCTCTTTGTATAAAGCAATCTAAGAGTGAGTAACCAGCTATTAAACTAATAATGGTAACGAAAGTTGTATTCACAAGAATAATATTAACTAAATACGGTAGGTATTCGCCAAGTGGTGAAAAGAGTAGGGCTGGGGAAAAGGAAATTAATATTGTAGGTACTGTAATAGCAATAAATTTATCCGGCTGAAAGCTCCAGTTTTGTTTACTCGTTTCGCGATTAATGGATTGAAGGAATCGTAATAAAATGCCGACCAAAAGAGGGAAGAGTGTAAAGTAGAATAATCTTGGGTAAACGTTAAAATTCACTTGCGCGTCTGTATCTAAATAAAATTGAATTTTTACTCCGACAAATAATAATAAGACGATAAATAATGTAAAGCAGAAATATTGAATCACTTTTTGCATATCATTCCACCATCCTTTACTAAAAATATATTCAAAGAAAGAAGAGATATACAATACCAACCGTTGTATATCTCTTCTTTTACTGTTAGTTGATAGTGGAACTTGCTTTTACTTGCTTCGTTAAATAATCAATAATTCCCATCGCACTAATTTCTAAATCTAGATGTAAAATGTTATAAACAGTATGATTTGATGGGACGTCTAGCTTTGTAAGGTGAGAGGAGACTTTCTCCATTAATAAAGATTTTAATGTCTTAGTAGCTTCATCGAAATCTTTATTTTTTTCAAAGACATCCGTACCAGTCTCGACGAAAATAGGCAACCAATGTTCCAGTTGGTTATATACTTCTGTAACATGAGATGATGCCCCGTAATGACCGAAATAAATAGTATCTACATTCATACTTTGAATATGATTTTTAGAAGCAATCATCGCATCTGGCTGGAATTGCGAAGGGGAAGTTGATGGTAGATATAACTCTACACCAAAATCAGCTAGCTCTCGATAGTAAATTCCAATCGTGTCACCAGTGAAAATACCGTTTGTTTTTGAATCGTGAATACTAATATGGTGCTTCGCATGTCCTGGTGTATCATAAAATGTAAGGGTCTGGTCTTCTGAAATTATTAATGTATCACCATTTTGTACAATATGAACACGTTCCTCTTTAATAGGAAGAATTGGATCAAAGAGCTTATCGAAATCTTCTTTGTATACTGCTTTTGCACCTAGAATAAGTTTTGTAGGATCAATCATATGACGAGCCCCGCGTGGATGCACAAATAGAGTAGCATTTGGGCATTTCTCCATCATTAAACCTGCTGCACCTGCGTGATCTAAATGAACATGTGTAACGATAATGTTTTTTACATCGTGTAAATCAATATGTAATTGTTGTAAGCCGTCTAAAATATAGGGAAGAGAAGGGGCTGCACAAGTTTCAATTAAAGTAATATCGTCACCTAATAAAACGTACGTACCTGTTCGTTCATTATGTTGTAAGTCGTAATCATCAATAAGATATAGATGGGAAGATAATTGCTCTACTTTTTTCATACTTACCACTCCTTATATACTTGTAGATTTTTACCGCTATTTGTGAAAGTCTTACTGCCCGTAAAATCCCCACTGATTAAAGTTTCACTTTATATTATACGCTAAAAAAAGAAAAAGGCAGAAAACGAAAACTCGTCTTCTGCCTTTATGTAATGTCGTTATTTCGTTTGTTGTTTATTAATAGACATAACGAACAGTCCAACAATACCGCCAACTAATGGAAGTGTAATCTCTCCTGCTAAATTAAAGTAGGAACTTAGGAATAAGCCATTTACATCGATTACCCAACCAGTAACATACAATAACATCATATATAGTACGAAATAAAACTCACGATTTGAAATCATTTCACGCTGTGCAGTTTTCATAATCAACACCATCCTTTTCTTTTATAATGGAATTGAAAATGTCACAATTTATAATGTAAACTGTCACATTTTGTTCACAATTCAATTGTAAAACTTTCCATCATAAAAGTCTAGTAGTTTGTGTCGATTTTTTGAACAAAAATAAAGCGCTATCATTTCGGGCATATAAGTATGTAAAAAGGGCTGCATGTTCACTTATGTAGTATAGTATAAACATAGAATGATAGAGAAGAGAGGGATAGGAACAATGACAATTCATGATTTTTCAGCTAAAACAATAACAGGTGAAGAAAAATCGTTAAAAGATTACGAAGGAAAAGCACTTCTTATTGTAAATGTAGCTAGTAAATGTGGATTTACACCACAGTATAAAGGATTACAAGAAGTATATGATAAATATAAAGACCAAGGACTAGAAATACTAGGTTTCCCTTGCAATCAATTTGGAGGACAAGAACCAGGCACAGAAGCCGATATTACAAGTTTTTGTGAATTGAACTACGGTGTAAACTTCCCGATGTTTGCAAAGATTGATGTAAAAGGTGAGAAGGCTCATCCACTATATACATACATGACAGAACAAGCACCAGGTTTACTCGGTATGAAAGCGGTAAAATGGAACTTTACTAAGTTTCTAATTGGAAGAGACGGGAAAGTAGTAGGGCGTTTTGCGCCGCAGACAAAGCCGGTGGATTTAGAGGTGGAGATTGAAAAGGTACTTGGCTAATAATTAGGAGTCACTACTTTGGTCACTTCCGCTAAATAGCTCGTTTAACTTTTCCGCTACCGATTTTTGCATACTTGGTAGTACGTGACTGTACGTATTTACTGTTGTACCGATATCCGTATGTGGCAGTTCAGGAGATGGCGGAGGCGATTAGGAGTTAGCTATCTTTTTATTATGTTTATTAAAAAATACCTCAAAGAACAAAGTAGCTCTTAGTCATTGAGGTGTTTTCTTTAAACTCACATTATCAAGATTAAATCACTGTATCGAATTCATTTGATTTAGGCAGAGAAGCTGCTTTTTTCATAAGTACTTCCCATAAGTGTACGGATTTCTTCCATTCGGCTGCGGCCTGTCCCTTTTGATACATAGCGTTCTCATAACTGAAAGTAAGTTGTTGCATATCAGTCGAGTTGTAAAGTGTATCGATGCGGAGAGCGTATTCTCGGAATGTTTGACTTTCACCCCGCGGTATACCGATTCTCGCAAATTGTTTTAAAAGTGAACCGTAAGCTTTTAGATAAACAGCATCATCTTTTCGGTATTTATAGAAAAGAATAATAAAAAATGTAATCCATTTCATTCTAGTGGTGAAGAGAATGTATCCCATGATACTAATCGGTATCGTAGAGAGGAATACGTACCACCAAGAAAACCCATTTTTAGAATTTGTGATCTTTTTAGTAGGTGCTTCTTCTGTATTCTCTATTAAACTTTTGAGCTTTGCTTCATTGTTCCGTTGGTGTATTTGCTCGTTTTTAGAATTATTTTCTTCGCTATTTTGTGAAGTAGAAGCAGGAGTATTATTTATAAAATTATAGGGATTGGTAAATCCTTTTGTTGGTTCGAATGGAATCCATCCGTATCCTGGAAAATATACTTCTACCCAAGAGTGTGCGTTATTGTTCGCGATTTTATAAACATTCTCACCTTCTGTACCAACAAGTGTATTCTCAAGAGTTCCTTCTGTATAGCCTTTTACCCAGCGAGCAGGAATTCCGGCAGAACGAAGTAACACGATCATAGACGTCGAAAAATTATTACAGTAGCCGCTTTTTGTATCGAAAAGGAATTGATCTACATAATCTTGGTTATTGGCAGGGAACAAGACATTCATTGTTTCGTATACAAAAGAATTGTCTGTGAAGTAATTTTCAATAGCTAATACTTTATCATATCGGTTGTCTTTATCATTTGTAAGATTAACAGCTAAGTCTCTTACTCGCTGCGGTAATGATTCGGGAAGTTGTGTGTACTTTGTCATGAAATAAGGACTTGTTTCATGACCTTCATTCGTTTTTACAGCTTTCAAGTTTTCTATGGAAAACTCCGGGATCTCATATGTTACTTTATACGAATTTAAAGTAGTAGAAGAGTCTCCGTGCATCGTATAGATTTTTTCTGAAAATGGGTCAACGCTGTATGATACATCAGAAGAAGCCTCAACTGATACTAATCCTGCTGGATAGGTAAGGTGAGTATAACTTTTTTGCATGGTGATTGTTGCCTCAGTTGTCTCCGTTTTTGTATATTGTTCGTACCAGCTCACGACGTCGTTTTTATTTTTAAATGAAACCTTTTTTTGATTTTCAGAAACCTCCCAGCCTTTTCCTGTATAAAAATCTTTTGTTTCTACTCTCCAATATTGTTTGTTTTGCGCTTGTGCTGTGAAAACAATTGTATTATCCGGTTTAAAAGGACCGCCTAATTGTGAGTCATCTAAACCATACCCAATTTTAGAAACTTCTTGTTTTTTACTTGCTTCGGATGTGTTGAATTTTAAAAAATCCATTGGGTTTGGCCACTGAGGACCAAATTTTGGAGCAAAGTATGCGATGGTTGTTGACAATACAATAAATATTGTAAGAGGTTTAAGTAATTTTGAGATTTCTCTAGCATAATTTTGTAAGTGTTCAATCTCTTTTATTCGTTCTATTTGAAGAAGACTAAGCATAAAAAAGCCGATGACAACAGTACGAATAATAGCGTAGTTTGCATTGTATAAATGTAAGTTATGAAAAACTGTGATATAAATAATAGTCAATATAAGAAATAACAACCCACGTTTTTTATGAATCATCCAGAAAGAGATGAAAGCACTCAAAAACCAAAATGATAAAAAAAATAAAAGTGTTGGAAAAACTGGGGAAATATCTAGCAAATTCCCCTGGAAAAACAGGGAGGAATTTCGAGAAATATCATAAAAAAATTTAGTTAGCCAAGATGGATTTATAAAAGCATTTTTATAATACAGGAAATGAATGATGAATAAGATCGTGACGATCTTTATTGGAATCTGCCACCTTGTTTGAAAAAAAGAGAGAGTGAAGCAAATTCCTATAAATATTACAAAAATATCTAATCTACCTACGTTTGTAATACCAATAAGGGGTCTTAGCCATTCTAGTAAAAGTAGAAATGCACATACATGTATAAAGAATCTGCTCATATCCCATTGTTTTTTTGTTTGTAATGTTATCATTTGCTCACCTCAAAAAACACGTTTGTATACCGGTTTTCATAAACCGCATTTACAAATATTTTTCGTTTTTGTAGATTTTCTAGAATACTTAGTTCTCGATGTGAGAGTTGATTCGCTTTTTCTTTCACGACAAACACCATTAATTTTCTATTTTTTATAGCAGCACAGTCAGCCGCCTTTTGAATATCGGGAGAAAGATCACTTGTCACGAGTATAATCGTTACGGGTTCATAAATTTTTCTTAATTCCATTTCTACACTCCGAGAGAGCGGGAATACACTGTCCGCTTGTACTTTCGCTAAATGACAAAAGATTTGCTGCAACTGACTATCTCCATTGTCTAAAGGGAAAAAAGTTCGTTCTTTTCCGACAGACACGAATGACGCCGGTGAATTTTGCTTCAAGACAGCCCTTACAATAGAGGCAGTAAACGTTATGACTGATTCGAATAGAGGGGATGGGGTTCTGTCCATGAATATCATGATATTATGGCTGCGCTGTTGTTCAAACTCTTTCGTCATAATGTTGCTTGTTCGTGCAGTAGCTTTCCAATCAATCCATGAAAAGCGGTCACCAGGTTTATATTCTCTGACACCGACAGAGACTGTAGAGTCTTTTGCTAAATTTATATTTGCTGAAAGCGCTCCTTGTTCGAAATGATTTTCCAATTGTCGATACGTTATATCTACATACTGGGGATAGACTAAAAATGTATCTGGAACTGAAAAAGTTACTTCTTTCTCCATCATACCGAATAGATCGCCAGTTTTGACACGTACGCTTGAAAAAGTGTGCTCTCCTCTAGGGATTGTGTCAATAACATATTGAAACGAAATATTTCGTTTTAATCCAGGAAAGAGTATTACCTTATTCATCTTTGTTTGTCTACAGCTTGTAAATTGTGGTGGCAGTTCATCTTCTATAACTAAATAAAGTAAGGGAAAAGGAAATTTTCTTTTTATTGTAATAGTGCTTAAAAATTGTTCACCTGCTACATATTCGTTTTGGTTTGTTATTCGTTTTACTTCAGCGTCCCGTAAAGCGTAGAAGGGGAGTAGTAGTGAATAAAGGCCAATAGGAATTGTACTGTAAAACAAAAACCAACTTACAAATCCTCCTTGAAGCATAGCGTACACAAATGTTAAGACTAGGCATAAAGGGATTAGCAATAACTTGGTAACGTGATATAGTACTCGTAGTAGTCGTTTCATCAAAGGTTCATCGTCCTTTGATTCGGCACGGTAGTTCGTGCAACGATTTTGGCGATAACTTGTTCTCCTGTTATACCTTCAAATCTTGCTTCCATTTTTAGAATGAGTCTGTGAGCTAAAACGTAAGGAGCTAAAAATTTAACATCGTCTGGAATAACATAATTTCTGCCATGGATAAATGCATAAGCCTGTGAAGCTTTCATTAAAGCAATTGAGCCGCGTGGACTTGCACCTAGCTGTATAGAACTATAAGAACGAGTCTGATTAACAAGCTTTACAATGTAATGCTTGATTGCTTTGTCCATGCTTACTTCCCGTACGCTTTGTTGTAAATAAAGTAATTCTTCTATTGTAGTAATAGCTTGTAAATGGGAGAGTGGATTTGTTTTTTCCATCCGGTTTAAAATTTCAAATTCTTCTTCTGATGTAGGGTATCCCATTTTTAGCTTCAACAAGAAACGATCGAGCTGAGCTTCTGGTAAAGGGTATGTTCCCTCATATTCGACCGGATTTTGTGTAGCCATTACAAAGAACGGTTTTGGTAACGGTCTTGTAATGCCATCTATTGTGATATTGCCTTCTTCCATACTTTCAAGTAAGGCAGATTGTGTCTTTGGAGATGTACGATTAATTTCATCAGCAAGTACAAAATTTCCCATAATTGGTCCAGGCTTGAACTCAAATTGGAGCTCTTTTGGATTGTAAATAGAAACACCTGTTACATCTGACGGTAGTAAATCAGGTGTGAATTGAATTCGCTTGTAATCGGCATCAATTGATTTAGAAAGAGCACGTACTAGCATTGTTTTCCCGACACCGGGAACATCTTCTAATAGTACATGACCTTCAGCTAAGAGAGCTGTCAAGGCTAAAATCGTTTCTTTTCGTTTTCCAACCATTAATTTTTCAATATTGTTGATTATTTTTTCTACAATGGGATGTAATGAATCAAGCTGGGGCATCGTAATCCTCCTAATTTTATTATCGTTTTCTAATTCATTTAGTGGAAAATAGAATTTAGGTTAAAGAAAAGTAGTTCTTTCATTTTATTGCAGTATGATAGTAATCTAAGAGGTAATTCGTAATGGTATTATATAAGTTCATATTGAGAACTTATATAAATAGGAAGAAACTTATATGTAAAAAAATCATGGTGATATACTTTAGGATTTCTATGTCCTCAAAGGAAATCCTAATCTTAATTTTAAAAATATTCAGATTATTAATCCAGGTTACATCTAGTATAATTGTTGTCGTAACCAAGGGCAACACAGAAAATAATGATTTCTAGTTTTCTGTAAAATATGTCTTGAAATAAAATAGTATAGTTGAAGAAAAATAAATTCCTTACATACAATTTATAATCGTTTCCTTATAGCATTATTGAAATAATATCAAAACTCTTTTTAATATAGTTATAAAGAAAAACGTAGGAACTTCTCCTACGTTTTTTCTTTTGTAAAGTAGCTGATTCCTCCACGTACTAATTCCCTAATAATTACGATTGACCATAAACCTTCGCAACGGAACAAAGAAACCTTTATTTACGAATAATTTCTCTCAAACTTATTTTCTACTGAATTTTTGACAATCTCTTGAACTGTGCGAAATGTCACATCTGTATTTTACAACCTCTCTTATAGTAAGGGTATGTAAGAGAGACGTATTAAAGGAGTGAACAGTATGAAGAAGAAACCTTCAGCACTAATGAGACGTTTAAAATATTTTTCACCAATAGATCGTTATAACGATAATCATACACAAGAAACATATGAAGATCGTGAATGGGAAAATGTGTACAGAAAGCGTTGGCAGCATGATAAAGTAATCCGTTCTACACACGGTGTGAACTGTACTGGTTCTTGTAGTTGGAACATTTATGTGAAAGATGGAATTGTAACATGGGAAGGACAAGAGCTTAACTATCCAACAACAGGTCCTGATATGCCTGACTTTGAACCACGAGGATGTCCGCGTGGAGCGAGTTTTTCTTGGTACATTTATAGTCCACTTCGTGTGAAATATCCATATGTACGTGGTGTTCTTTGGAATATGTGGCAAGAGGAATTACAAAATCATAAATCACCACTAGATGCTTGGAAAAGCATTGTGGAAAACCCTGAAAAAGCATGTGCTTATAAGCAGGCGCGTGGTAAAGGGGGATTCATTCGCGCGAATTGGGATGAAGTTTTACAACTCGTTTCTGCTTCATTACTTTATACAGTAATTAAATATGGTCCGGACCGAAATGTTGGTTTCTCACCAATTCCAGCTATGTCGATGTTAAGTCATGCAGCTGGTAGCCGTTTTATGCAACTTATGGGTGGGCCAATGCTTAGTTTCTATGATTGGTACGCTGATTTACCACCAGCTTCTCCGCAAATTTGGGGCGATCAAACGGATGTACCAGAAAGTAGTGACTGGTATAACTCTGGCTACATTATGACATGGGGTTCAAATGTACCGATGACGAGAACACCAGATGCCCACTTTTTAGCAGAAGTTCGTTATAAAGGAACGAAAGTGGTTTCTGTAAGTCCTGACTTCGCTGAATCTACTAAGTTTGCTGATGATTGGATTAGTGTGAAGCAAGGTACAGACGGTGCACTTGCGATGGCAATGGGGCACGTGATCTTACAAGAATTCTACGTAGATAATCAAGTGGAATACTTCACAAAGTATGCGAAGCAATATACTGATTTTCCTTTCTTCGTCACATTGAAACAAAAAGGAGATCAATTCGTTGCTGATCGTTTCTTAAATGCTTCTGATATTGGACGCGAAACGAAATTAGGAGAATGGAAACCTGTGCTTTGGAACGAGAACACGAATGATTTTGCAACACCTCATGGCACAATGGGGTCACGTTGGGATAACGAAAAGAAATGGAACTTACGTTTAGAAGATGAACAAACAGGTGAAAAGATTGACCCACGTCTTTCTTTACTTGGAATGGAAGATAGTGTTGGAACGGTGCAAATTCCGTACTTCTCTGATGATGGAAATACAATATTAGAACGTACAATTCCAGTGAAAAAAGTTATGACAGAAGAAGGCGAAGTGTTCGTTACAACTGTATATGACTTAACGTTAGCGAATTACGGTGTAAACCGAGGACTTGGTGGGCAAGAACCGAAAGACTTCAATGATGATGTGCCGTTTACACCTGCATGGCAAGAGAAAATGACAGGAGTGAAACGAGAGCTTATTATTCAAATCGCTCGTGAGTTCGCACAAAATGCTGTTGATACAAATGGTCGTTCGATGATTATTGTCGGGGCCGGTATTAACCATTGGTTTAACTCTGATACGATTTATCGTGCAGTTCTAAATCTTGTTCTTCTCGTTGGAGCACAAGGTGTAAACGGCGGCGGTTGGGCACATTATGTTGGTCAAGAAAAATTACGACCAGCAGAAGGATGGCAAACAATTGCGATGGCAAAAGATTGGCAAGGGCCACCGAAATTACAAAACGGTACATCTTTCTTCTATTTTGTAACAGATCAATGGCGTTATGAAGATACACCTGTAGGACATTTAGCATCACCAGTTGAGGGCAACTCCCGTTATCAACATCACGGTGATTACAACGTATTAGCAGCAAGACTTGGCTGGTTACCTTCATATCCAACATTCGAGAAGAATGGGATTGAATTATATAAAGAAGCTGTTGCTTCTGGTGCAACAACGCAAGAAGAAATTGGAAAATACGTTGTGCAAAAATTAAAAGAAAAAGAACTGAAATTTGCAATTGAAGATCCAGATAATAAAAACAACTTCCCGCGCAACTTATTCGTATGGCGTGCAAATTTAATTTCAAGTTCGGGTAAAGGTCACGAATATTTCTTAAAACATTTATTAGGTACAACAAATGGATTAATGAATGACGATAGTGATTCATTACGACCAGAAGAAATTAAGTGGCATGAAGAAGCACCTGAAGGGAAGTTAGATTTACTCATTAATTTAGATTTCCGTATGGCTGGAACAGCGCTTTATTCTGATATCGTCTTACCTGCTTCAACTTGGTATGAAAAACATGATTTAAGCAGTACAGATATGCATCCATTTGTACATCCATTTAATCCAGCAATCGGTTCACCGTGGGAAGCACGCTCTGACTGGGATATTTTCACCTCTCTTTCTAAAGCTGTGTCAGATTTAGCGAAGAAAATCGATCTTGAACCAATGAAAGAAGTCGTTGCAACACCACTTCTGCACGATACGCCGCAAGAATTAGCGCAACCACTTGGCAAGATTAAAGATTGGAGTAAAGGTGAGTGTGAACCGATCCCAGGTAAAACAATGCCGCAAATTCATGTTGTCGAAAGGGATTATAAAACGATTTATGACAAAATGACAGCGCTTGGACCAAATGCTGGAAAACAACCGATTGGTACGAAAGGGATTTCTTGGTCTGCAGAAAAAGAGTATGAGCAATTAAAGAGTCGATTAGGAGTTGTTCGGACTGATTCTATTGCGAAAGGTTGCCCAGACATAAAAGAAGCAATTAATGCTGCCGAGGCGGTATTAACACTTTCTTCTACAACAAACGGTCATATGGCTGTAAAAGCATGGGAAGCACTTGAAAAACAAACGGATTTAAAATTACGTGATTTAGCAGAAGAGCGTGAAGAAGAGTGCTTCACATTTGAACAAATTACAGCGCAGCCTAAAACAGTAATTACTTCTCCGGCCTTTACGGGTTCTGAAAAAGGTGGACGCCGTTACTCACCATTTACAACAAATGTTGAACGTCTTATCCCTTGGAGAACGATAACGGGTCGACAATCTTTCTATTTAGATCACGACATGATGAAAGAATTTGGTGAAACGATGGCAACATTTAAGCCAATTCTGCAACATAAACCATTCCGTAAATCACGGCCCGAAGTAGAAGGAAAAGAAATTACACTAAACTATTTAACACCGCATAATAAGTGGTCGATTCATAGTATGTATTTCGATTCATTACCGATGTTAACGCTGTTTAGAGGTGGTCCAACTGTTTGGATGAATAAAGAGGACGCTGCTGAAGCTGGCGTTGCTGATAATGATTGGATTGAGTGCTTTAACCGTAACGGTGTTGTTGTAGCGCGTGCGGTTGTAACACACCGTATACCGAGAGGAATGGCATTTATGCACCATGCGCAAGATCGCCACATTAACGTACCTGGTACGAAATTAACAAGTAACCGCGGAGGAACGCATAATAGTCCAACTCGTATTCACGTTAAACCAACACATATGATTGGTGGATACGGCCAATTAAGCTATGGATTTAACTATTATGGTCCGACTGGGAACCAGCGCGACTTAAACGTTGTAATTCGCAAATTGAAGGAGGTAGATTGGCTTGAAGATTAAAGCGCAAGTCGGAATGGTAATGAATCTAGATAAATGCATCGGCTGCCATACTTGTAGCGTAACATGCAAAAACACCTGGACGAATCGTCCAGGTGCTGAATATATGTACTTCAATAACGTAGAAACGAAACCTGGAATTGGTTATCCAAAACAATGGGAAGATCAGGAGAAATACAAAGGCGGATGGGAATTGAAAAATGGTGAAATTCAGCTGAAATCCGGTTCGAAAATGAAGCGTCTTATGAACATTTTCCACAATCCAGATCAACCAACAATTGATGATTACTTTGAACCTTGGAACTATGATTACGAAACATTAACAAATAGCCCACAGCGTAAGCATCAACCAGTTGCTCGTCCGAAATCAGCAATTACAGGCGAATTTATCGACAAAATTGAATGGGGTCCAAACTGGGAAGATGATTTAGCAGGCGGACATATTACAGGATTACAAGATCCAAACGTAAAGAAAATGGAAGAAGAAATTAAAACGGATTTTGAAAATGTCTTTATGATGTATTTACCACGCATATGCGAACATTGTATGAATCCATCTTGCGTATCGTCTTGTCCATCTGGTGCGATGTATAAACGTGAAGAAGATGGGATTGTTCTTGTGGATCAAAATGCATGTCGTGCTTGGAGATTCTGCGTATCATCTTGTCCGTATAAAAAAGTATATTTTAACTGGCAAACGAATAAAGCAGAAAAATGCACAATGTGTTTCCCTCGTATTGAAGCTGGTATGCCAACAATTTGTTCTGAAACATGTGTAGGACGTATTCGATATATTGGGGTAATGCTATATGACGCTGACAAAGTAAAAGAAGCGGCTTCTGTTGAAAATGAAAAAGATTTATATGAATCTCAGCTTACTGTTTTCCTAGATCCAAATGATCCAGAAGTAGCAGCTGAAGCAAAAAAACAAGGCATTCCTGAAGAGTGGATGAAAGCGGCACAAGAGTCACCAATCTATAAAATGATTATCGATTGGAAAATTGCTCTTCCTCTTCATCCAGAATACCGTACAATGCCAATGGTTTGGTATATCCCACCGCTTAGCCCAATTATGAATATGGTGGAAGGGAAAGGTAGTAACTGGCAAGCAGAAGAGATTTTCCCTGCTATTGATAATATGCGTATTCCAATTCAATATTTAGCGAATTTACTCACTGCAGGAGATGAATCACATATTCGTCTTACATTGAAAAAAATGGCTGTCATGCGAACACATATGAGAGCATTGCAAATTAATAAAGAACCAAATGAAGCTGTATTAAAAGAACTTGGTTTAACGAAAGAAGATGTAGAAGATATGTATCGTCTTCTTGCTATCGCGAAATATAAAGATCGCTTCGTCATCCCGACATCTCACCGCGAACAAGTTGCAGATTTATATAGTGAACAAGGAAGCTGTGGTCTTTCCTTCGCGGGTGGCCCAGGCTCTTGTACGACAATTTCATAAATAAAGGGGGCAGAAAATTATGAAACAAAGTTTACAAACTGCTTTTTCTTGTTCTTCTTTTCTTCTTTCCTACCCGGAACTTGGGTGGGGAGAAGCTTTAACTGAATTACAAGAAGAGATTGAAGCAATTGAACAGGAAGATGTTAAAGCATCACTTACAGCATTTATAAAACAAGCACTGGATAAAACGAACGATCAATTAATTGATTCTTACGTATATACATTCGACTTTGGTAAAAAGACAAATATGTATTTAACTTATATGAACACTGGTGAACAAAGAGAAAGAGGTATTGAATTATTAGAGTTAAAACAGCATTATAAAAAATCTGGTTTTAGCGTAACAGATAAAGAACTCCCTGATTATTTACCGCTTTTGCTTGAGTTTTTTGCAAATGCAAATGAGCAAGATAGTGAACCAATCATGAGTAAATACAAGGAGAATATACAAGCATTGCACGGGCAGTTAAAAGAAGCAGACTGTATGTACGAACCAATTCTTGCAGCCGTACTCCTAGCTATCGACGCCTGGGGAGTACAAATGAATTAGAAAGGAGAGTTGTCAAAATGATGGATCAATTTCTATGGGTGTTATTTCCCTATATCATTTTTGCAATCTTTATCGGTGGACATATTTTCAGATACAACTATGATCAATTTGGATGGACATCAAAATCTAGTGAACTATTAGAGAAGAAAATGCTCCGAATCGGAAGTCTATTATTCCACTTTGGGATAATGTTCGTAATTGGCGGTCATGTTATGGGAATATTAATTCCAGAGTCCGTATACCGCTCAATAGGGATTTCTGAGCATATGTACCATATAGTTGCAATTAGTTTCGGACTTCCGGCAGGTGTTGCTTCTATCATCGGTTTAATTATATTAACGTATCGCCGTTTAACAGTAAAACGCATCATTGCAACGAGTACAAAGGGAGATTATATTGCGCTTATTTTATTACTTATTGTAATGCTGGCAGGACTTTCCTCAACGTTTTTAAATATCGACTCAAAAGGGTTTGATTACCGTACAACAATTGGTCCATGGTTCCGAAGTCTCTTTATTTTCCAACCGAAAGTTGAATATATGATGGAAGTACCTGTATGGTTTAAAATTCATATTATTGCAGGGATGGGGCTTTTCGCAGTATGGCCATTTACAAGACTTGTACATGTATTTAGTGCCCCAATTAAATATTTAAGCCGTAGTTATGTAATTTACAGAAGACGTATTCCTAATGAATTGAAAAAATAATTTTGTTATATATGTTTAGTAATTTATAAGGAAAGCCGAGGTCTAATTGGAGGCCTTGGCTTTCCTTATAGGTGCGAGTAACTGTATGTGTGAAGTAGCTAAATATGAAAAAAAGAGTAGCATCTAAATAAGATGCTACTCAATGCTACAAACAGAGGCAGAGCAATCTTCACAAGAGATTTCACATTTTAAAAATTGTAAATCATGAATTGTAATCTTTCCTTTATAAATAGAAATCGTACCTTGTTTTTTTAAATCATTTAACATTCGATTTACACTTTCACGCGAAGTTGCACAGAAATTTGCAAGTTCTTGATTTGTTAATGGCAAATCGATGAGAATTCCATTTTCTTTTAAAACACCATAACTATTTGTCATTCGAATGAGAGTAGAATATAGGGCACCTTTTTTGCCATGTAATACTAAATCTCGGAATTTCGTTTGCATTCTTCTTAAATGTTCACTAATCCATTTCATAAATTCAAATACAAGAGCGGGCTTTTGGAGTAATGCTTTTTCTAAGGCTTCACGCTTTATAACTCCTACTTCAACATCTTCAAGGCATTTTGAATTTAATAAATACTTCGCATTGTCCGTGAACAATGTTAATTCGCCAATAATGTCGTATTCTGAACAAATACGAAGTGTTAATTCTTGCCCGTCAGCACTTAGTTTACTAATTTGTACTTTTCCGGAGTGGATGATATAGAGTTCTGTTGCTTCCATACCTTCTTGAAAAATAAAACTTCCTTTTTTAATTTGCATTTTATATTCAACAGATGCAAGTAATTCTTTTAAATCTTGAGATAATGTCATACTGTTTGCCACAGTGATCACCTTTCTTCTTATAAGCAATACATTTCCTATTTTGAGTGTAAGTATGATGAAAATGCAAGAGCTATTTTTAAAAATAAAGTAAAATTTCAATGACCGTAAGGGAAAACAGCATTAAATTTTAAAAAAGCTACTTGTAGTAAGGAATTATATAACTCTAAGTTTTTTATTTTGAAAAAGAGAATGAGGCTAGAGATGTGAACAAAATTCGAACGGATTTGTGAAGAATTTTTGAATGGGGAAAGTAATGTGAGAAAAGTCACATTGAATATGTAGCTTCTTTTTTATAATGAAGGCAAATAAAAAATTTGAAAGCTTACTAAGGATTTGAGTAGAAAAGAAGGGATATAGATGCACGAGAAGATGAGAGATTCTTTAGAACGGCCACTTCAAGATTTACGTATTTCAGTTATTGACCGTTGTAATTTTAGGTGCACGTACTGTATGCCGGCGGAAGTGTTCGGACCTGATTACGCCTTTTTACAGGAAGAATTTTTATTAACGTTCGATGAAATAGAAAGATTAGCGAGATTATTTATAAGTATGGGAGCCCATAAAATTAGGCTTACTGGCGGTGAACCATTATTGCGTAAAGACTTACCGAAGTTAATTGCAAGGCTTGCAAAGCTAGAAGGTTTAACGGATATTGGACTCACAACAAACGGTATTCATTTAGCAAAACAAGCGAAGGCATTAAAAGAAGCGGGATTAAAACGTGTAAATATTAGTTTAGATGCGATAGAGGATCATGTCTTCCAAAAAATTAATGGACGAAATGTAAGTACAAAACCTGTATTGAAAGGAATTGAAGCAGCAAAGGCAGCTGGATTAGAAGTAAAGGTAAATATGGTCGTAAAAAAAGGGATGAATGATAGTCAAATTCTTCTTATGGCTCGTTATTTTAAAGAACAAGAAATTCAGCTTCGTTTTATCGAGTTTATGGATGTGGGCAGTACGAACGGTTGGAACTTTGAACAAGTTATTACGAAGGAACAATTAATAGAGAAAATTAATCGTGTATATCCGATTGAGCCCGTTAACCCTCGTTACTTTGGAGAGGTAGCGAAATTGTATCGATATGTAGGGAGCGATGCAGAAATTGGATTTATTACTTCTGTTTCTGAGTCATTTTGTTCTTCTTGTACGAGGGCACGTATTTCGGCAGACGGTAAGTTTTTTACGTGCTTATTCGCAACCCAAGGAACGGATTTACGAACGCTTCTTCGAGAAAATATTTCCGATGCATCACTATTAAAAATTCTACAGCATACATGGGAGCTTAGAAAAGATCGGTATTCAGATGAACGAACGGCAGAAAGTACAAAAAAACGTCCAAAAGTTGAAATGTCTTACATTGGTGGATAACGAAAGGAGGATTCCATATGCAGGAGCGTTATTCAAGGCAAGTATTATTTTCTGGAATTGGTGAAAGGGGACAAAGAAAAATAAGAGAAAAACATGTGCTCCTAATTGGTGCGGGTGCACTTGGCGCTGCAAATGCGGAAGCGCTCGTTAGGATGGGAATTGGGAAATTGACAATTGCTGACCGTGACTACGTCGAATGGAGTAATTTACAAAGGCAGCAGTTATATACAGAAGAAGATGCGCAGCAGTGCAAACCAAAAGCAATTGCAGCGGCAGAGCATTTAAGAAAGATTAATTCTGAAGTAGAAATTGTGTCAGTTGTAACGGATGTCACAGTGCAAGAAATGGAAGAGTTAACAAAAGAAGTGGATCTCATATTAGATGCGACTGATAATTTTGATACGCGACTACTTATAAATGATATTTCACAAAAAGAAAATATACCTTGGATATACGGTGGATGCATTGGAAGTTACGGTGTAACCTATACAATTCTTCCAGGGGAAACACCGTGTTTTCGCTGCTTAATGGATCATCCTATGGGTGGTGCAACATGTGATACAGCAGGAATCATTCAGCCAGCTGTACAAATGGTCGTTGCTCACCAAGTGACAGAAGCGATGAAAATATTGGTGGATGATTTTCAGGCGCTGCGAGGGACAATGTTATCATTTGATATTTGGAACAATCAATATCTCTCATTAAAAGTAAATAGGCAGAAAAAAAGTACATGTCCATCTTGTGGAAATGTACGCACGTACCCAAGTTTAACATTTGAATCACAGATGAAAACTGAAGTGTTATGCGGGCGGAATACCGTTCAAATCCGTCCAGGAATAGAGAAAACTCTTAATTTAGAAGAAATTCAAAAGCGCTTACAAAAAAGTGTGAATGTCCAAAAAACTCCGTATTTACTATCGTTTCTAATTGATGAATATCGTTTTGTTTTATTTACAGACGGTAGGGCATTTATTCATGGGACAAATGATATGAAAATAGCAAAACGATTATACGCAAAATATATAGGATGAACAGAAAGAAAGTTTCTCCTTATCAAAATGAGGTGAAAAAAGAATGGTAGAAAAACGTATACCAATTCCAGTGGCAGAAGCAGTCGCACGTGTAATGGAGTACACTCATCGAGGTGAAACTGAAAAGGTTTCACTTATAGAAAGCTATGGAAGAATTCTTGGAGAAGATGTTGTTGCGGATCATGATGTCCCGCATTTTGATCGCTCTCCATACGACGGGTTTGCGATTCGAGCGGAAGATACAAAAGAAGCAAGTAGCAGTAATCCGATTCAGTTCGAAGTTATTGGTGAAATTGGGGCTGGTTTTGTTTTTACAAAAGAGGTGAAAGCATTTCAAGCTGTACGTATTATGACAGGAGCCGCAATTCCAGTGGGCTGTGATGCCGTTGTTATGTTAGAGCTAACGGAAGGGTTTGAAGAAAACGAAAAAACATATATGAAGTTAAAACGCCCTTTCGCCTCTGGTGATAACATTTCTTTTAAAGGAGAAGATGTAAAACAAAACGCCCTACTTGTGAAAAAAGGGACTGCTATTAATCCTGGAGTAGCAGCGCTTCTTGCTACATTTGGTTATAGTTCAGTAAATGTTGTAAGACAGCCGGTTATTGGGATCGTAACAACAGGAAGTGAACTGTTGGAAGTACATGAAAAGCTGAAACAAGGGAAGATTCGAAATAGTAACTCCTATATGATAGCCGCTCAAGCTGAACGAGCAGGTGGAATTGTACGGTATTATGGACAATTCGTTGACGATTTAGAGACGTGTTATAACATTGTAAAAAAGGCGATGAAAGAAGTTGATATTTTAATTACAACTGGTGGTGTTTCAGTAGGAGACTGTGATTATTTACCTGCTATTTATGAGAGATTACAAGCTAATGTACTTTTCAATAAAATAGCGATGCGACCAGGAAGTGTGACAACTGTAGCTGAGCTAGAAGGAAAACTATTATTTGGTCTATCTGGTAATCCTTCTGCTTGTTATGTCGGATGTGAATTATATGTTCGACCAGTCATTCAAACATATTTGCATAGGAAAGATCCGCATGTATATCGTGCAGAAGCAATTTTACAAAAAGACTTTCCGAAAGCAAACCCATTTACTCGTTTTGTAAGAGGAAAAGTGGAAATTGTAGATGGTCAATTGCAAGTTATACCAGTTGGTTTAGATAAATCTAGTGCAATTTCTTCACTTGCAGATGCGAATGCATTTATCGTTTTACCGGGTGGAACAAGAGGATTTGAAGCAGGAATAACTGTTTCTGTACTGTTATTAGAATCGAACTTAGGAAGCGAGTGGCCATGGGAAGAACCACTTCGATCATACAAATAGTAGAAAAATAGATTGATGGATTTTCCACAGATTAGGATCCCATTTAATGATCTATGTAAAAAATGTTTTAGACAAAGATAAGAGGTGCAAGATGACACATACGTATTATGAAGTAATTGATACACCTATTTCGATTGAAGATGTTACAAGTAAAGTAATTCGGCGTGAGTGTGGTGCTGTTACTACTTTTATTGGTACTGTCAGAGAATTTACGAAAGGACGTCGTACGCTATATTTAGAGTATGTGGCTTATAAGAATATGGCGGAAAAACAGCTCGAGAAAATTGGTATCGAAGTAGAAGAGAAGTGGCCTGGGACATATGTGGCAATTACACATCGCATTGGTACATTGCAAATTTCTGATCTTGCCGTTGTTGTCGCCGTTTCTACACCACATCGGAAAGCAGCTTATGAGGCGAATGAATATATTATGGAACGTATTAAACAAATTGTTCCGATTTGGAAAAAGGAGTTTTGGGAAGATGGTGAGTCATGGATAGGTGATCAGTTAGAGAAAGTAGCATATGTAAATGGTGAGCCTGAAAAGGAGATGAGAAGATGATTGACGTACTATTATTTGCAAATTTGCAAGAAGAAGCAAGTAAGTTAACGTTGCAAATAGATTGTGAAAATATTACGGTTGCTGAGGTAAAAGATATTCTTATAAAGAAATACAGCGTAGTAATTTCAAACGAAATTATGGTCGCTATAAATGAAGAATATGCAAATGAAGACGACATAATTCAAACTGGTGATGTTGTAGCAATCATTCCACCAGTAAGTGGTGGTTGATTCTTTTCAGTCTAATCATGTTAGTACGTGATTAGACTGGAGGGAATTAATATAACTATGCATACATAGGAGGGAACAGGATGAAAAGTCCTAATTTTCAATTAAGCTTACAAACTTCTAATCTAGTTATCGGTTTTATGGTATGGGTCATTTTATCATCATTAATGCCTTATATTAAAGTGGATATTCCATTAACTGCGGGACAAATTTCTATGGTCACAGCAGTACCCGTTATTTTAGGTTCTATTCTTCGCATTCCAATTGGTTATTGGACAAATCGTTATGGAGCAAGAAAATTATTCTTTATTAGTTTTATTCTCTTATTATTCCCTGTCTTTTATATTAGTGTTGCCAATTCTATGATGGATTTAATTATTGGTGGCTTATTTGTAGGAATCGGTGGAGCTGTTTTCTCGGTAGGGGTAACTTCTTTACCAAAATACTTTCCGAAAGAGAGTCACGGTTTTGTAAATGGTATTTACGGTGTCGGTAACGCAGGAACAGCAATTACTTCCTTCTTAGCACCTGTTATTGCAACTTCAGTTGGCTGGAGAACAACTGTACAGTGTTATTTAGTTTTACTTGCAGCATTTGCACTTATGAACTTTTTATTAGGCGATCGTAAGGAGAAAAAGGTGAATACACCATTAATAGAACAAATAAAAGGTGTATATAAAAATGAAAAACTTTGGTTTTTATGTATCTTTTACTTTTTAACATTCGGATCATTTGTAGCATTCACAGTATATTTACCAAACTTTTTAGTATCTCACTTCGGATTAGAGAAAGTAGATGCAGGTATGCGGACAGCAGGATTCATCGTATTAGCAACAATGATGCGCCCAATTGGTGGTTGGCTTGGTGATAAGTTTAATCCATTTAAAATATTAATCTTCGTATTTATCGGCTTAACACTATCTGGTATTATTTTATCATTTATGCCTAGTATGCATGTGTATACATTTGGTTGCTTACTAGTTGCATTTTGTGCAGGTATTGGAAATGGTACAATCTTTAAACTCGTTCCAATGTATTTCTCTGAGCAAGCAGGGATTGTAAATGGACTAGTTTCAGCTTTAGGCGGACTAGGAGGGTTCTTCCCACCATTAATTTTAACGTTACTATTCCAACTAACAGGTCATTATGCAATTGGATTTATGGCATTGTCAGAAGTAGCACTTGCTTGTTTAATCATTACAGTGTGGATGTATAGCCAAGAGAAGCTGTTAGTGATGTTAAAGAATAATTAATAAGAAAAAAGGATGTCTAGTAGAGGCATCCTTTTTTTTACTTGAACAAAAGAGAATGAATTGTTTTATTAATAACAAGGCTCTTTTCGTAAATAATGTTGCTTTATTGCATAAGAATTTTATCCTTATTGATTTTATGAGATTTTTACGCATAATTGTAACTAAGGGAGATGATTCCAAGTTGAGTAAACAGAATATCAGCACAACAGTTTCAGGAGATTTAATTGTTACCCATCTAATTGGCAAGATAAAAACAGATGATATTTATGAATGGTTTAATGGCTTTGAGCAGGTTTGTCAGCAATTCATTTCCGAGGGTCGGAAATACAAATTGTTGGTGAATAGAAAAGGATACACGCCAAATCATTTTTCTGTTCAAAAAGCATGGAAAGATAAGTTCTTCAATGAAACCATTTTGAATCACAGTAAGGCAATTGCGTTTCTTCTTGAAGAAGGGGAGATAATGAATTATTTACAACAATCCAATACAAAAGAATCTGTAAAATTTTTTGATGATTATGAACAAGCGCTAATTTGGTTGAATGAATATCCAATATAAAACCTTTATTGAACCAGTTGCTCTCAATAAAGGTTTTTTATGCCGTAATGTTGCAGTTGTCATAAAATTCACTTGCTTACAAGTTTCCAACACCATTATTTTTCTTCGCAGATTCTTGTCCAATTGCTTGTGCGATTCTAAAAAACGAAACCAAAACAAAAAGAACAAACGCCTCTAAAAAACGTTTGTCCAAAGTTAATTACTATTTTAGCTAAGAAATAGATTACAATTTGTGAGTACGAGAAAGTCTTTTTATAAGATTAGGAAGGACAGAAGTTAATTCTTGTTTCATACGCTTCGCAAACGATGGATCTTTACCTGAAGTTGAAATAGTTACAACATATTCATCATTTCGTATGACGCCAGGTGTGTGAAATGATGATGCTGTACCATCACTTACAACGTTAACCCATTGGAAATCATGGGCGGCCTGTTTGACCATCAAATTTACAGTATGTTGATTTGTTGCCGCATAGATAAGGTGGGCATCTATAATATCATCATCAGTAAAGTTTTTTTGCTTCCATGTAATATAAGGCAGCTGCTTCATTTCCTCACAAATCTCTGGGCTGACAACGGTGACAAAAGCACCTGTATCTTTTAATCCAGCCGCTTTTCGATATGCAATTTTACCACCACCAATTATAACAACTACTTTTTGATCTAGATTAAACATAAGAGGGTACATGCTATACATACACACATTCCTCCATTCGTTCTAATAATGCTAACTTCATATATGTATCAAACTGAAGACAATTACAAGTTGTAACGTGATCATATTTTTTTGTGTGCAATTTAATTTTTTGAAGCAACAATCCAGTAAAGAGAAGGTACGGCATAACATATACATGGGAAGTATTCGATGTTATATTTTTGAGCTCAGCGGTAAAAGAGGGAGTTCCTTTTGTTAAAAAGGAACAAGATACTGGCATACCGAGTTTTCTTTCGACAGCTGCACCAATTTGTTGTAACTCATATATGGGCTGAGGATCACTACTACCTCGTCCCACGAGCAGAACGCTACTACCTTGCATTGGCATAGTTTCACGTATGCGTTTTACTACAAGTTCAACCATACGAGGATGTGTACTAAAAGGTGGTGCAACTGAAAATGTTATATGTGGATATTTCTTTTGTATTTGCTCTATCTCAAAAGGAATATCACGTTTATAATGAGCAGCTGCAAATAATAAAACAGGTACAATCATTATTTCAGTTGCTCCCTCTATTACCGCTTCTGTAACTGCATCTTGAATGGTAGGAGTTGTGAGTTCAAGAAAAGCTATTTTTTGAATCCTTTCGTTACGTTCTTTCAAAACAGATTGAATAAAGTGAATGAATTGTTCATTACCTTTTTGTAATCGGCTACCGTGTCCAACATATACAATTCCTTTCATTGTGCCACCATATCCTTCTTCGTAATAATGTCTTGTAATTGATGATCTACGTTATGAAACCCGACTTTATTCGCATAGTGTAAAGTTGGAACGTCTGTATACGAGAAGGGAAGAGTAAGAATATGCATAAAGCCAAGACGTTTTACTTCTGCTAGAAACGTATCAATTGAAGCACGCCCTTCAAATACAATGCTATCCCATGAGAATTCAGAAAGCATACGTGAATGAATTTCATCGAAGCGATTATCAATTGTATACTCATGAGTCATCATATAAGAACCAGCACCAATTTTTTCTTGAATAAAAGCAATTCGGTTAATGTTTCGGTCTAAATAAATAGTAGAATGAGAAGAAAACTGTGCAGGTTTACTTAACAATCCATATTGCGTAAGCTTTTCTTGAACGGAAAGGTTCATATATTGAAGTTCCGCGTGTAAGGAACGAATATCTTTATGATGTTTACTGCATGATCGCATCAAGATTTCTATACTTTCAGCAGAACAAAATACAAGGCGATCAACGCTAAAAATCTCATTGATTTGTTCAGAGGTTAATGTGTATTCTTTCTTTTTGAAAGTTGGAATTTGATATATTTCTGCACCGCATTCTTGTAACATTTTTTTTATTGAACTTTCTTTATTTGTAGCAGCTGAAAATAATACTTTTTTACCGTGCAATGGTTTACGTTCTTTCCAAGCGATTTGATTACGTAAGGAAACGACATCACCAACAATCGTCATTGAAGGATTAGAAATATTTTCGTTTTTGACCACATGAACAATGGTTGAAAGTGTCCCTGTGACAACGCGTTGTTTGCCAGTTGTACCCCATTCAATGACTGCTACTGGCGTATCTTCTTTTTTTCCTGCTTGTAGTAAGTTTTCACAAATGGTAGGTAAGTTTTTTATACCCATGTAGTAGGCGATTGTGTCGCTATTGTGGGATGAATTATATTTTCCATGATCGGTTAAAGGACCTTTTGCATGTCCAGTTAGTAAAGTAACGCTATTACTGTAGTTACGGTGGGTGAGGGGGATACCTGCATAGCTACTAGCAGCGATGCTAGATGTAATACCTGGTACAATTTCATATGGAATGTTCGCTGCTGCTAAAGTTTCTGCTTCTTCACCTACACGACCAAAAATAGAGGGATCTCCGCCTTTTAAGCGTACAACGGTTTTTCCTTCTTTCGCAAATTGAAGGAGGTGGGCGTTAATCATTTCTTGTCGCATAATATGATTCTTTGGCATTTTTCCGCAATAAATAAGTTCACATGTTTCTTTTGTATAACTAAGAAAGGTAGGATTTAATAAGCGGTCATATAAGACGATATCTGCACGCTTTAAGCAATCTATCGCTTTTTTTGTAATAAGCCCTTCCTCACCTGGTCCTGCACCAACTAAATATACATATCCGTTCATATTCGCACCTCGTCTATTTTTATTTAATAAGGAAGCCAGGGGAGGCTTCCTTTTGTAAATTACATGTATATATAAATATCTCCGTCAATAACTTCTACATCATACGTTTGAATACAACCGTCATCAGGTTTTTGAACTTCACCTGTTATTAATGAAATTTTCCAATCATGTAGTGGACAAAAGACGAATTTACCGGAGACAATTCCTTCTGCTAATGGTCCATTTTTATGAGGGCAACGATTTTCTACAGCTCGAATATCACCATTTGAAAGGCGGAATAGGGCGATAGACATGTCTTTCATTTGCACCTCTTTACCGATTTGAATTGGAAGGTCTTCTGCACGCATAACTTTTATTTTTTCTTTCGTTTGTAACATATGGATCACGGCTCCTTATTTCACAGTTTCTACTTCATACATAGCTTTTAATGACTTCGTTTCTAATGCTTGTCCCCATGCTTCCTTATATGTGTTACGAGCTGTTTGGAAACGCTCATTTAGCATCGTGACCATACTTGTATCTTGTAGTATTTCTTTTATGTGATCGAAACCTAATCGTTCTGTCCAGTAGGCAGTGCGCTCCCCGTAAATACCAGTTTCACGATAATATTGTACGTAAGCTGTAGCGATGCGAAGGACATCGTCTTCGGTAGGGACAATCATTACAAAATCAGCTTCACGTACTTCCGTACCACCATTTCCTCCGATATAAAGTTGGAATCCATTTTCAACACACACAACGCCAAAATCTTTCGTAAGTACTTCAGCACAGTTACGTGGACAACCCGTTACACCCATTTTCATTTTATGAGGTGTATCTACCATTTCTAATGACTGCTCAAGGAGCATACCAAGTCCTAATGAATCTTTCGTACCGAAACGACAGAAGCGAGAACCAACACATGATTTTACATTACGAAGAGATTTTGAATACGCATATCCAGAAGTCATATTTAAGTCAGCCCATACGTTAGGTAAATCTTGTTTCTTAACACCGTATAAGCCGATTCGGCTCGCACCTGTAATTTTCACAAGAGGGACGTCATATTTTTTCGCAACTTCAGCAATTTTCATTAAATCATCTGCTGTTGTAACGCCTCCGTACATGCGTGGAATAACAGAAAATGTACCATCATGCTGGATGTTACCATTCATTCTTTCATTAACGAAACGGGATAATTTATCATCTGCATATTCTTCCGGAATCGCCATACGTAAATAGTAATTTAAAGCAGGGCGACATTTTGAACATCCGTCTTCATGTGCAAAACCAAGTACATTTCGTACTTCTTTTGGAGATTTTAAACCTTTTTCATAAATGGACGCTACGACTTCATCACGTGATAACGTTGTACATCCACACATACCGGCAGATTGTGCAGAGGCATCAAAAGCATCTCCAAGTGTATGAGATAAAATTTGTTCAACAAGTGGACGACATTTACCACAAGATCCTGCGGCTTTCGTGCATCCTTTTACTTCTTCAAAAGTAGTTAATTCTTGTTCTAAAATGGCATGAACTATTGTGCCTTTCGTAACACCGTTACATCCGCAAACAGTGTCATCAGCACTCATAGTAGCAACGTTAAGTTCACTTTCTTCACCAGCTTTGTGAAGAAGGGAAGCTGCTGTATATTCTTGTATGTCTTCTTCTTTCTTTAACATGCTAAAGAGGCGTGTACCATCAGCGGTATCACCATATAAAACAATACCAACGACTTTATTGTCACGAATTAATACTTTTTTATAGGAACGTTTACATTCATCAAAGATTGATATTGCTTTCGTTTGATCATCTTCATAAATTTGGCCAGCAGAGAATAAGTCACAACCTGCAACTTTCAATTGTGTACCAACGATACTGCCCGCATATCCAGCAGTTTGTAAATGTGTTATATGTTTTGCTAATACTGCACCTTGGTCATAAAGTGGTGCAACAAGTCCATATGCAATACCGTCATGTTCTGCACATTCTCCAACCGCATAAATGGATTCATCATTCGTTTGCATATAGTCATTGACTACAATACCGCGATTTACAATTAAATCAGCATCTTTTGCTATTTGGGTATTCGGACGTATTCCAACAGCCATCACGATTAAATCACAATTTACAATTTCACCATCTTCAAATTGAATGCCCTCGACATGATTTGTTCCAAGAATCTTCACAGTTTTCTTTTCCATAAGAAATTTCATGCCTTGCGCTTCTAAATCTTCACGCAGTAAGGAAGCAGCTTTGGAATCTAGTTGCTGCTCCATTAAGCTCGGCATTAAATGAACAACATGTACATCCATCCCTAAGTCAATGAGGCCTCTTGCGGCTTCTAAACCAAGTAATCCACCGCCAATGACAACTGCTTTTTTATAGTCTTTAGCACTGTTTATCATAAATTGTGTATCTTCAATTGTTCGAAATCCTGTCACACCAGGAAGGGTGGAACCTTCAACAGGTAATATAAAAGCACTAGATCCTGTTGCAATAATGAGTTTGTCGTATGTAAGAGTACGATTTTTTTCTGTAACAATGACTTTTTCTTCTCGGTCAATACCTTGAACTCTTTCGTTTGTATATAAAGTTATTTCATTTTCTTTATACCAACTATATTCATTCATAATAATGTCATGCATATTTGTTTTGCCTTGAAGAACATGAGAGAGCATAATACGATTGTAGTTTGGATGCGGTTCATCTCCAAAAATAGTAATATCATATAAACTACTATCATGTTTTAATATTTCTTCCATACAGCGTATTCCAGCCATACCATTTCCGATCATAACCAAACGTTTTTTCATATTCATTTCCCCTTTTATGTGAAATGTTGAACAAATAATTATATTTCCATTATAGAAAATCAAAATATAGGGAGATGTGATATTTATCACATTTTTATAATGATTCACAAATTATTAAAATTCGGATTTATGTGCAGGGAGAAACAAAAGGAATATTTGGCTATGTGAGTAGAGTAGATAGCCATACCAAAAGATTGTAGGGGAAGTAGATAGGGTGAGGTTGAGGCTAATTTGAAGTTTCACTTTATGAGAGAAAAAGCTATTTAAGGGAATTAAAGAAGAGAGAAAGGAGGAATAATCAATTGGGAATGAAGAATCCTCCGTTGAGAAAGTTTCATTTTTTAAAGGATTTCTGCTTCTAAAGCATTAGGGTCAATTATGTAACAGCCATTTTCATCGAGATCAATTAACTTTCTACGTTTTAATTGACTCATTGTACGACTAACTGTTTCTCTTGAGGATCCAATCATATTGGCGAGCTCGCGATTTGTAAATTGTGTTTTTAATGTGTATGTATCATTCACTTGTATACCATTTGATTTACATAAGCGCAGTAATAACATAATAATTTGTTCATACGTATCATGAAGAATTTGTTCTTCTAATCTGTTTTGAAGGTCCACAATTTTTTCTCCTAAAACCTTAAATAATTTTATACATAATTCAGGGTACTGAATCAAAATCTTCTCAAAATCAGTGATTGGTGTAACGATTAATTGAGCAGTTTCAATTATTTCAGCATGAGCCGGAAAGACACCTCGCCTAAAGAAACCAGCGTGTGGAAACATTTCTCCAGCTTGAAGTACAGCCACAATTTGCTCTTTTCCAGTTGTATCAGTTTTTTGAATTTTTACTTTCCCTGAGTGGATAAAGAAAACACGGTCAAGTGGCTCACCTTGCATAAATACAAATGACTTAGATTTATATGTTCGTAAACTTGAAATATCTACAATAGGCTGTAGTTCTTCTTCTGAAAGTTCTTTAAAGAGGAAGACCTCTCGTAAATGTTTTTTAATCATTTCTTCATTCATAAATACAACTCCTTAATGCTAACTGATATATTTCTTCGATAAATTAAATTATATCAAGCTCTTCAGTGAAATAGTGGGGGGAAGTGTGAATGTTTTTTACATAATGAAAAAGCAGGGCATGAGTATTTATACTCATGTCCTGCGCTGTATTTATGCTCTCGTAATTGCACGCGGAAATAAAATGTTATTTTCTAAATGAATATGCTCAAATAAATCAGATTCAAGAGCTTCAAGGCGCTGGTAAACAAGTCGATAAGTGCCGCAAGCTCCTTCTGGAGGTGTAAAGTCATTTGTCACTTTACGAAGTTCTTTAATAATATTGCCAGCATGGTTATGTTCATTTTCCAACTCATCTACTACTTTACGTAACTTTGCATAGTTTTCATCAGTTGGATTTTGTTCGAATTCTAAAATTAATGGGAAATCCTCCGTTTCTTCTTTAATTAAATGCTGTTCTAATTCAATCTTTAGTTCATGAAATAGCTTATGAATTTGAGCTAAATGAGGCTGACCTGCCCCATGAACGCGTAATACTTTAGTCACATATGGACTTAACTGTGGCAACTCTTCATTTAAATAGCGATGATGCTTATTTATAACGTAGTCAATCAGTTCGCGATAAGAAGCAGTTTTCCAATCAATTTCAGATTCGTTTAATAGTTTTGTATTATGATAAAGAGTGTTTAACTCTGTGATAATCTCTGTTGCTGATAAATTCCGCTCATTAATAGCATCTATAAGTGGTCTATTACCACCACAGCAAAAATCTATTCTATATGATTTAAAAAGATCACTAGCCTTTGGAAATTGTGTAACAATATCACCAATAATAGAAGTCTCAGTAAATGTATGCTCCATATAAATGCCTCCATAAAGTTTAAATTTAATATCTAAATGTAGAATAGCAGTAATTTAAAATCTATTTAGTGATATACATCACTTATTATGTGTTAATTACATCATTATTCGTTATGAAAGTAGTGAGCTGGAACTTCAAGAGGATTCTAATTCAAAAGGAGGGGGAAGTAATGGGACGTTTTGTACCAGAGACGAAGCCCGTGGATTTAGAAGTGGAAATTGAGGAAGTATAATAAAAAAGAAGCTCCTAATGAGCTTCTTTTTTATTATTATCTCTCACATGCGACTCCATCGCCATCACGATCAAGTTTAGAGCTATATCCTGGTTGACCTTTATATAAAGGAGCTTTTCCAGCATTTTTAACTTCAGTACAATTTTTGTAATATGTATTACTATTGCTTTCAGCAACTGGTTGTGTTTGACTTTGCTGTGCTTTTTGTTGTTCCTGTTGTACACGAGCTTGCTCAGCAGCTTGACGTTGTTGCTCTTCTTGTTGTTTACGGGCTTGCTCAGCAGCTTGACGTTGCTGTTCCTCTTGTTGTTTACGAGCTTGTTCTTCAGCTTGACGTTGCTGCTCTTCTTGTTGTTTACGAGCTTGCTCAGCAGCTTGACGTTGCTGCTCTTCTTGTTGTTTACGAGCCTGTTCTTCAACTTGACGTTGCTGCTCTTCTTGCTGTTTACGAGCCTGTTCTTCAGTTTGACGTTGTTCTTCTTGCTGTTTACGAGCTTGTTCCTCAGCTTGGCGTTTCTCATCTTCTTGTTTACGAGTTTTTTCGTCCGCCTCTTTCTTTTCTAATTCCTTTTTCCTTTCGGCATCTTTTTTCTCTTCATTATTAGAAGCGACTTGTTTATTACTTGTTGTCGTTTTTTCAGATGAAGGACCTGAAATACCTAATAGCGCAAAGAAAATGACAAATAACACAGCGGTAATAATAAATTGTTTTTTTGCTACACCTGTTTTCTTAATAACAGATAATATCGCAAGAACAAGGAAGAATATAAATAGAACGAAACTTAAAATAGCAAAAAATTCGACGACTGGGTGATCAGATTTTGTTGTGCCGGTCACCATTAAGACAATTGAAATCATAAAAAGAATAACGGTAAAACGACCATATTTTATCGCCTTACCATTTTTCTTAAAGAATGAAATAATACATAAGATTAAAAGAATAAAAGCAATAAAAAATAAAGCTGTACCAATATTACTCAAAACTGCCATTTCAATACCTCCATTTGTAAGATTTGCCCTTTTGATTATATAAGAATTCATTGGGATTAACAGGGTTTCTAATAAAATAAAAAAATTTATATTATTTTTAATAGATAAACAAACAAAAATAAATATTTTATATATAGGGAAAAATGAATTTGATTCCTATTACCTTTCGAAAAGATTTTCATAGATTATAGTATCTCGTCTGAAAGAAGGGGATTTGAATTGAATTCCAATTGTTAGTGAATTGCGTGTTACAAGAAGGTAATGATTACTTTTTAGTAACGAAAGTAGATGATGTTATTATGTTAAAAGTACCAATTACAGCAGGAGTAGCAGGTTTATTTTTAGCTTTAGGTGTACCAAAATGCTCTTAATTTAAATTTTAATAGTAAAAGGATGAGGGACAAGTCTTACCATTTTACTGTTACATAATTTCGTTATGTAAACTAATAAGGGGTATGCCGTCTTTTTTATACTAATTTTGCAATAGCACGTTTAAAACAGACATGTATATACTATAATGTTTCATTAGCCTTTTATGATGAAGTATAGATTTAAAAAGTGTATTAAAAATAGAGGGGATACTCTTTATATTTATGAAAATAAATGAGGCGCTAGTATACATGAAAAGACGAACGTATGACATTCCAGTCGCATTACGAAGAGAATGGTTTTTAATAGAGTTAGCGCACTTAACAAAAAAATATGGAATTGAAATTGCAACTAGTAATATAGAAGATGCACCATTTTTAAGAGATCAAGTTACAGAATTGAAAATCGGAGCTGGTTTACAATACGATAAATATGATGATGAGTACATCATCGAGTTTTAAACAAAGAAGCTGCGTATAAAAGGTTATTAAAGAGACCTTTTATACGCAGCTTTTTTGTAAAGAGAAAGCTTAGTTGAGAAATATTTAATACCCTTATTGCAAAAAGGAATGAAGGATTATTTAGAGAATAACGTTGGATAAGAAAGGAATGTCGTTATTAATTTCTTATTCAAATGTATCACAAAAATAATTGATTAAATAGGTTTTATAACAATAGGTATTCATTAAAATGATAACGCTTTCTTTCGGGATGAAAAAAGGGGGATTTTAATGGGGATTATGAAAAGATGTATCGTATTACTTATTGTACTTTTTATTATAAGTCCAATTGTTATTAGTACAAATATACAGGCGGAGGTTGTAAAAGAGCTTAAGACCGGATTTCCAGATAAAGAAGTATTTACTCCTGGAGAATGGTTTTTAGGTCAGAAGCCAGCTAATTATGATGAGAATAAACCACCAATTCTCTTTGTGCAAGGAAGAAATGGTAATGCGGATAGTTGGTATGGAAAAACAGTGTATCACGATATAAATGATATGTACGATTATGCAGTGAGAGCAGGCTATCAAACTGTATTTATTCAATTGTATGATGCTGCAGGGAAAGGGTCAGCGAGTCAGTGGGACAATGGAAAATTGTTAGCGCAAAAACTTGAAGAGATTTATAATCATTTTGGTAAAAAAGTAAATATTGTAGCTCATAGTAAAGGTGGTATCGATACACAAGCTGCTTTAGTTGGATACGGAGCGAATCGATTTGTTGGAAATGTTATTACACTTGCCACTCCGCATTATGGATCAAATTTAGCGGATTTATCATATAGTTGGTGGGCAGGATGGCTTGCTTCTATATTAGGTCAAAAAGATGATGGTACGTATTCATTACAACTAGGTGAAATGGCAAAATTTCGATCTACAATAGATAATAATCCTGCAGTTAAGTTGAACCGCTACTTTACGGCTACTGGGACAAGTTGGGGACCTGTATTTTCAGCATTATCTATGGGCGGACTGTATTTAGCATCATACGGTTCTAATGATGGATTAGTGAACGAATGGAGTGCTAAGTTGCCGTATGGAACACATTTATTTACAGATTCAAGATTTGATCATGACAATATACGGAAAGGTTCGGCTGTTTTCGCAAGAATTGAACCATATTTACGTACAGCAAATGTAGCAGTACCAGCTTTATTAGCTCCGAGTTATAGTTCAGATGAAAAGGTAGAACAATTAAACACAACTTCTAATCAAAATATTTTAGGAGGAGAATTACAACAAAATCAGTGGATAGGGCAAACTGTTGTGGTAGACAAAAAGGCAGAAGGAACAGTCTCAGTTTTAACTGCCTCTTCAGATGTAGAAACACAACTTATATCTCCAAAAGGAAAAGTTTATACAAATAAAGATAGTGCTTTAGCAATTGGTGAAGGTGAATCTTTCTTTAAAGGAGCGACTATAAGAACATTTAAATTTGATAAAATGGACGTAGGAGAATGGCAAGTTAAAATGATGGCGAAGCAGCCGAAAGATGCATATTTAATTGTAACTGATTACAAAAAAGAAGCTCCGTTCGTCCTTCAAATGCCGGCAAAAGTCAAATTAGATAAAACAGATTATAAACTAAAAAAATCACCTACAGCTCCTGAAATGAAAGGTGACCTTTTAGTAACAGTAAGAGTAATTAATAAAGAAGGGGAGCTAGTATCTGAATCAAATGAATCGCAAAATATAAATACTAATACGTTTACAGGCGCTTTGAAAAACGTAAAGCAGCCAGGCGTATATAACATTACGATTGATATAAAAGGGATGAATAAGGAAGGACAGCCTTATAATCGTACGATTGTTAAGTCTGTTTATGTGGAGAAGTAAGAGAAATAAACATATAGAATTAAATAAAGTGAAACTTTAATCAATAAGATATATTAGTGTGAACCAGGAGATAATGAATAAAGCGGGGACTAAGTTTGAAATTTAGTCCTCGCTTTTTATTTATGTAGTTGTGCAGGAAGAAGACAAAAAGTATCGAATGAATGTAATTATACAGTACTGTTTGCTTTTGGTAGGAATAAAGATACGTTAACTATTTTTCAAACTGTAACGAAAAGCTAATAAATAATAGAGGGAGCAACTTACATGGAAAATATATTAAAGGTATCCTCAAAATCAAGTCCAAATTCAGTTGCAGGTGCAATTGCGGGTGTACTAAGAGCAAGTGGCAATGTAGAAATCCAAGTGATTGGAGCTGGTTCTTTAAATCAAGCGATTAAAGCAATTGCGATTGCAAGAGGTTTTGTAGCTCCAAGTGGCATTGACTTGGTTCTTGTTCCAGCATTTCAAGAGGTTTCTATCAATAATCAAGAAAGAACAGCAATCAAATTAATTGTAGGTCCTAGAAAAAAGAGGTCCTAATAGAAGGCGCTAGTATAAGCGGATTTGAAAAGTTTGATAGAATGAAGTGATCCAAAAAAGTTAGACACGTTATTTCATTTGGAAGTTCCTTGGGCATGGACCCGGTATTGTACCGGGCTTATGTCTTTTAAATGTGTTTCAGCTAGCCCCGAACATAGCACCAATAATGGAAAAGAAGGGGTGGAAAATACTTACAAGTATAAAAACAACAATAGCAAAGTTCCTTCCTATACCTTTTGGAGCAAAAATAATTAAAATCAGTGATACAAATATTAAATAAATTAAATTACTATCAGATTATTTATACGTTAATTATTTATTGGGAATATAGTCTCGCCAGGTTTGGAAAATTTATATAGTTTTCTTGCGAATTTTAACATTCCTTCTTCGCTTGCTGTTAAAGTCTTAATATCTTTCTCAAGGGATTTTCCAACCTTTTCTAGAGCATATAATCTTTGTTTTTCTTGACCTATTAGGGCTTGTTTTGCTTTTATTAATTTTTGTTGTTGGTAAATGGAATGTTGAGCAGACAAAGTTACAGACAATATAAAAGCTAAAGTTAACAACAAACGCCGTCTTAGTTTTTTCTTCGTTTGTTGTCGATTGTTAGGATTAAATTGTTTTTGGGGGACTAATTGTTGTGATAATTCTGGGGTACTGCTCATTTTAATGCCTCCATTACTAATTATAGAATTTTAAATTTTTTAAGAAATCATATAAACAAAATGGGAATTTTGAACTCATTTTTGTAAATGTGGGTTTTGTAAACTTTAAATAAAATCTCTATTCTTTATTAAAAACTGCCCTTATCGGAGGAGCAACAAGGGCAGAATATACATGGAGTTGCAAGGGGTAATCTGTAAAATCATATAAATTGTAACATGTACATATACCTATAGTAGTTACGAAAAAGTAACAAAATCGTTATTTTTGTCTGAGTTTGTATCTTTTGCACAAAAATTTCATTTTGTAGAAAACCTCCAGAAAAAAAGAGCACTTAATAAAGTGCTCTCGTGACGAGATCCATTTTGTAAAGACTACTTCATTTACCGTATTTATAATCATAAAATTTTGACGAAAGGGCAGCTGGTGCACAGTTGCCCTTTCATTATGCAAAAATTGTATAAGTCGTGTGTGAGTTGAAAAAATAGTATATTATCTTTCTCAATGTACAAATTAAGTAAAGTGTTTAATATCATACATAAAAGGCGGGGTAATATGAGTGAAAATAAGAAAAATGAAGAATTGAATAAGGTGAAGAAGTATTATTTTAATGAGGATAATCAACCAGTAGCTGGTATAGAGTTAACTTTGCCGCCTGATATAGGAAGCTTGTTAGACCCGAAATCAGTTAATGATGAAAGTAGAGATATTGATAATGAATAAGTTTAATTTAAGCATCCATTCGGGTGCTTTTTATTTTGGAGGATGATGAATGATGACAAACAAACATGATGTAAAAGAAATCTATTTTGCTGTACGTAATGAGGACGGAACATTTGATTACAAGAAATTCAAACGCAGCTATGATAAATATGTAAAATTACTTGCTAAAATCCTACGTGATCGTGGATTATCTGTAGAAAAAGGATTGTGGACTCACTATGATGTGACGAAAAGGATGGTTGGTTAAATCTTGGCGGTGAGCAATGGATTAAAAACGATCCATCTTATGTGAAGTTTAGTAAGAAAAGCACAGTGGATTCTTCTATTGTTGGAAAGCGTGTTGTTTCTAAAGTTAATAATCTACGTTTCTATGATTCCCCCTCCTGGGCAGATAGAGATGTAGCAGGAAGTGTGGATGAAGGACTAGGGTTTACAATCCTTGATAAAGTATCTGTGGATGGTTCACCTCAATATAAAGTGAAAAATAGTAGAGGTAATGTGTTTTACATTACAGCTAGTCAATATTATATAACTGTAAAATAAAAAGTGCCGGCTCTTAATTGAGCCGGCTTATACATTTTTTCATTTCATTATACTCCATATGTCATTTCTTCCAAGAATTCTCCACCACTCTTGATACATTTCATTATTCTGCTACATGCACAATGAAAGTAATGTTCACTTGTTGCAGCTGATTTTACCGGAACTGGATCTATTTCATGAAACATTTGCTCTTTTTTATGAAAATACATTTTTCCAACTTTATCTGGATACTCTGAGGGATAAAATTGGTATACAACTATTTCCTCGTCTTCAAATTCTTTATTCATTGTAATATGAATTGCCATAATTTATCTCCTTTATTGTTTATTCTCTATCTATTTTAGGTATTTCCCAAGGACGACCTGATTTTACTGTTACTTTGATTTGAACCATTTTTTTCCTCCCTTTCCCAATGAAAAGTATGAGACAAAAAGAAAAAAATGTAAATGTATAAAATTCAGATTATATTAAGGGGCATTTATTATTGTAGGGAAACGAATTGTTTCTAAAGTTAATAATCTACGTTTCTATGATGCTCCATCTTGGCAGGATAAAGATGTTGGTGGTTCTGTGGATGCAGGGTTAGGATTCACAATTGATGCGAAAGTAACTGTCAATGGATCGTCACAATATAAAGTACACAATAGTAAAGGTAAAACATACTATGTAACAGCAAATGAAGCCTATGTGTATGTGAAGTGAGTTTTTGACAAAAGAATAGTTTGATTACCAAAAATAAGAGCCGTCATTATGACGGCTTTTTTATTTCTATGCTATTAAAGTTTGCTTTTAGATAATGCTTTGAGTATAGGTTTTACAATTAAACCTATTAAACGAAAAGCTTTAAATATAGAGCGTACAACTTTCATGAAGATGCCCCCTAAATCAAATAATATATCAAGTATGTATTCTTACAAGTTACTCTATTACTTTGTATGTTCTTCCATTTTCTTATCAAGTGCTTTGGCGTAGGCATCTTTGGTTTCCTGATTTAACTTATAAATTGCTTCTTTCCACTGTTCTCCATCCACACCTGACATATGTGGAGAACTTTTTAATACAGCTGCTTGAATCTTCAGTCCATCGTCTTTATCGGCGTCTTTTATTAACTTTGTTCCTTTTCTTGCATCTGTTATCCCTTCTTGTACGAGTTTATGAATGTCTTTGTATTTATCAGGTACTGTTATGTTCTCCATACGATCTAAGGCTTCATCCATATCGTTTGCTGTTTTAAATACATCTTTATATTTCTTATTGTCCTTTGAAGCTTCTCCTAGTTTTAATAATATTTCATCCTTCTTGAATTGAAACTCTACCAGTTGCTCACAAATATAATACGGATACTGTTTTTCAGATATTACTGTTTTCGACATTGCTTTACTAGTTTCCTCAGTCTTAGGGGTAGAACCTTTATCTCCTATCCCACAACCTACTAATAATAAAATAGGTATTGCTAATGATACGAGTTTCGTTGCTTTCATTATGTATCCTCCTTTTAGAAAGTATTGTAATTAATTGACATATTGTACCGTAACATAAGTTAAATAAATAAGATATGAAGTTTTCTCATCCTTAAGAGGAATTTTGAGTGTTTTAACAATATGAAAACATGTATTACGGTTGTAGAAAATCCCGCTCCGTATGCTTTTTGAAAAAATCCCCTTATTGATTCCTCAATGTATGGGAGCTTTTTTTACGCTCCCATAAATTCACTATCAAAATAGAACTTGTCCATTAAGTTATTTACAATTCCGTTGAAATAAGCAAATGTTCAACAAGGTGAACGGTAATACCTATTTATCAAGGTGATTGTAATACAAGATTTATTGTAGGAATTTATGTTAAATGAATGGTTTTCAAAATAAAAATTAATCTAATACAGTTTAATTAAAAGGCTATTATTTGCTCACATTTTGCTCACAAATAATATAAAAACTCGTAAAAAAATATGAAATTCCCTATTGAAATAGAATATAATATAACAAATGAATAAGTGCCATAAAAGCTTGTATAACAGGCTTTTATGGCACTTTTATAGTATTTGTGTTATACGAAATGAACAACCCTAAAACTGTTCATTCTTCTCCCAAGATTCCACAATATAATGAGCAATCGTCGGGTTGAATCCTTTTCCAATTAAGAACATAATAGCAGCAACTTCCGTTAAAGCGTGTTGGTGTGATGTATGTTTTGCTTCATTTAAACCGTAATCTACCCAAGGTTTTACGAAATCTAGTACAGGTTTCTTTAAAGATAAAAACTGTGTGCCGACAACTTGTTGGATTTGTTGTTGTGTTGGTTCTGTAATTGGTCCTGGAGGTAAAATTTGTGGCTGTGTAATATCTAACGTTGGTCCTGGAGGTAAAATTTGTGGTTGCGTCGGATCAATTGTTGGTGGTACAGGTGGTGAGACACGTGAATCGGAGTTTGGTTGATACATTTGTTGTTGGTATTGCGGTTGTTGTGGCTGAGATGCGTATGGATTTTGTTGATATTGTTGTTCTTGAGTATGCTGAGTTGCCTGTGGATTTTGTCGATATTGTTGTTCTTGAGTATGCTGAGTTTCATATGGATTTTGCTGATATTGTCGTTCTTGATTTTGTGGTGCTACATATGGATTTTGAGGATATTCATAATTTGGATGTGTTTCATATGGATTTTGTTGATTTTGTTGATATTGTTGTTCTTGATTTTGTGGTGCTACATATGGATTTTGAGGATATTCATAATTTGGACGTGTTTCATATGGATTTTGTTGATATTCAGCTTCTTGATTTTGCGGAGTTGTGTATGGATTTTGTTCGTATTGGGGTTCTTGATGTTGTGTTTCTTGCTCCTCATATTGTTCTGCATATCTTTGATCCTGATGTTGAGGGGAAAATGGTTGTTGTGGGTAAGGCGGTTGATTATTATAGAACATTTTTATTCCTCCTTCATGATGATGCCTACCACCTAGTGTATGGGCGGACAAGAAAATATGTGATGAAAAAATGCGGGCGTGTTACAATAAGAAACTGGGTGAAGATAAAATGATAAAACAAGAAAAAATTCAAAAAACAATAACTTTCGTAAAACATATTTTAGAAAAAGATGCGAGTGGGCATGATTGGTATCATATTGAACGAGTACATAAATTGGCGATTTCTTTATCCGAGCAAGAAGGGGGAAATCGTTTTATAATTGAAATGGCGGCATTACTTCACGATGTAGCAGATGAGAAGTTAAATGAGAGTGAAGAGGCAGGAATGAAAAAAGTTTCTGATTGGTTAGAAGATTTACATGTTGAACAAGAGGAAAGTAAACATATTCTCCACATTATTGCGAATATGTCCTTTAAGGGTGGCCATGGTGGCAAAGTGGAATCAATTGAAGGGGAAATTGTTCAAGATGCGGATCGTTTAGACGCTCTTGGTGCAATTGGAATAGCTCGTACGTTTGCATACGGAGGAGCGAAAGGGAGATTAATGTATAATCCAAATATTCCTCCTCGTGAAGTGATGACGAAAGATGAATACCGAAAAAATAACGATCCATCTTTAAATCATTTTTATGAAAAACTTTTAAAACTAAAAGACTTAATGAACACGAACGCAGCAAAACGAGAGGCTGAAGTACGTCATCGTTATATGGAAGAGTTTATTGAACAATTTATGAAAGAGTGGAATGCACAAATATGAAAATGTTAACTGTGGAAAACTTATCGAAATCATACGGAGAAAAACCGTTATTTGATGGATTATCATGTAGTATTACAGAAGGACAACGTGTCGGAATTATTGGTGTAAACGGTACTGGTAAATCGACATTATTAAAAATTATTGCAGGGTTAGAAACTCCTGATACAGGTGATATGACGCATTCACGTGGTTATACAATTAGTTATTTATCACAGCAACCAGAGTTTGATGAAAAACTAACAGTATTAGAGCAAGTGTTCCATGGTGATACACCTTTAATTCGTCTTCTTCGTGATTATGAAAAAGCATTATTAAATATCGAAAAAGATCCAAGTAATGAAAAAGTACAGGAACAATTATTTGCAGTGCAGCAACGTATGGATGCAATGAGTGCATGGGAAGCAAATGCAAGTGCGAAATCTCTTCTAACGAAATTAGGAATTACAGATTTCACTGCAACTGTTGGAAATTTATCTGGTGGACAGAAAAAACGTATCGCAATGGCACAATGTTTTATTGAAACACCTGATCTATTAATTTTAGACGAGCCTACGAACCATCTTGACCATGAGACAGTTGAATGGTTAGAAGAATATCTAGCAAGATATACAGGTGCGGTATTACTTGTAACCCATGATCGTTATTTCTTAGATCGTGTGACAAACCGTATTTTTGAATTAGATAACGGTAAACTATATAGCTACGAAGGAAACTATAGTACATTTTTAGAAGCGAAAGCACTTCGTGAAGAGCAAGAATCGGCACAAGAATCAAAACGCCAAAATTTATATCGTCGTGAACTTGCTTGGATTCGCCGTGGTGCAAAAGCCCGTTCGACGAAACAAAAGGCGCGTATTCAGCGTTTTGATGAGCTAAAGGGACAAGAAGGACCAGCTGCAAAACAGTCAGTTGATATTGCACTAAGTGGAAGTCGTCTAGGAAAGAAAGTACTTGAGTTAAAAGATGTAACGAAAAAATTTGGCGATAAGACGGTACTACATAATTTTAATCATATCGTGAAACCAGGCGATCGTATCGGAATTATTGGGGCGAATGGAAGCGGGAAATCTTCTCTATTAAATATGCTTGCAGGCAAGTTATCTCCTGATAGTGGTGAAGTTGAAGTAGGACAAACTGTAAAAGTTGCTTATTATACGCAAGAAAATGAAGAGATGAATTTAAATCAGCGTATGATTGAATACATTAAAGAGATTGCAGAAGTTATTCATACAACAGATGGAAAAGTAATTGGTGCATCTCAAATGTTAGAACGTTTCTTATTCCCGACGCATTCACATGGTACACCGCTTGGTAAACTATCTGGTGGTGAAAGAAGACGTTTATATTTATTACGTATTTTAATGGGAGAACCAAACGTACTATTACTTGATGAACCTACGAATGATCTAGATACACAAACATTAACAGTACTGGAAGATTATTTAGAAGATTTCCCAGGTGTCGTTTTAACTGTATCGCATGACCGTTATTTCTTAGATAAAGTAGTAGATGAACTGTTCATCTTTACTGATGGAGGCGAAGTGCGTGAGTTCCTAGGTAGTTATACAGATTATTTAGAAATGGAAAAAACGAAAGAACTTATTGAGAAAGCGGAAGTTCAAAAAGAGAAAAAAGTAGTAGAAGAAGCTCCAAAACAACAACGTAAACGTAAACTTTCATACAATGAGCAGCGTGAATGGGAAACAATTGAAGATACTATTGCCGAACTAGAAGAGAAAATTGAGTCAATTGGAGAAGAACTTGCGAAAGTTGGATCTGACTTTACAAAGGCACAAGAATTATCTGAAGCACAGCAGAAAACAGAAGAAGAGCTAGAAAAAACGATGGAAAGATGGAGTGAACTATCAGACATCGTTGAAGGATTAAAATAAAAACAAGCTGCATATATTGAAAAGTAAAGAGAAAAACTTTACACTATTGGTAGAACCTATTTTAGGAGGGGAAAAAATGAGAACATCTAATCCAATGTTGAAAAAAGAGGCATTCCGTAAAGAAGGAGCAAATGCTTCTGCGATGACTATTGGCGGAACAGTAGGCAAAACGTTTATCATGCTTATCTTGCTGCTTGCAACGTCTGTCTATTCATACATACAGATGACGCAAGGTACGATGAAGATGCCAGTATTAATTGGTGCTTTAGTTATTGCGGCAATCGTTGCGTTTGCGTCTATATTCTTCCCGCGCATATCACCTATCGGTGCGCCAATCTATGCAGCGGTAGAAGGGGTAGTGTTAGGAAGCATTTCAGCGGTTTATACAATGAAATTTGGCGATACTATCGTTTTAAACGCTGTATTACTAACAATTTCTATTCTATTTGCGATGTTAGTTTTATATGCAACGCGCGTAGTAAAAGTAACTGATAAATTCCGTACAGGTGTAATTGCGGCGACAATGGGAATTATGGTTATGTATTTAATCGTATTCTTACTAAACATGTTCGGTGTAACTGTTCCGTATATTCACCAAGGTGGTACAATTGGTATTATCATTAGTGCAGTTGTTATCGTAGTTGCTGCATTAAATTTATTACTAGATTTCGATTTAATCGAAAGTGGTGCACGTAGCCAAGCTCCAAAATATATGGAATGGTACAGTGCAATGGGTCTAATGATGACGCTAGTATGGTTATACTTAGAAATTCTTCGTTTTGTTTCTTACTTTACGAAAAATGACTAATGAAAAAATCCTGCATGAAATGTGCAGGATTTTTTTATTTTCAAAGATAAATTGACAACATGGTATAATATCGACTCGAATTGAAGGGGATGGAATATGATGAAAGAGAAAAAAGGGATTTTGAAAAAACTATTTTCTAAAAGTTTTTTCATAGAACTAGATGACGCTTTAACGTATCCATCGACGGAAGTGATTTGTTCGGCTATTGATAGATACGCGACTGAGTGTAATGAACAACTAAAGTTTGAGAGTAAAGTAAAACCGATTATTTTTTATTTAGAAAATGTACTTTATCGTGCTGAAATTAAGTTGGCTCGTGGGGGATATTATATTTCTTGCAGCGAAGTGTAAAAAATTTTGAAACCCTATATGTTTGAAACATGTAAGGTTTCTTTTTTACTTTTATAAGGTATAAAATAAGTAATTTTATTTACAAACATACCATTTTGCAATTTTTACCTCTCACACATTTTTCTTTACAATGAAGAAAAATGTGTGAGGTGGTATAACTTATGATGAATCGAGTTGTATTAATCGGTTATGATAAGCTAATCGATAGTACAAAGATTTAGGAAAGTATTGTAAATTTTTCGGTGTAATATATACTTATGATAAACGAGAGAACTGGCTAATAATTTGAAACTACATAATGATAATAGTGGGGTTTTAAGCAAAGTAGGGATCAAATGAAAAACTTCGATATTTAAATGAATAATAATAGTGCTATTAGAGGGAGATAGTCCTGTAGAGGGGGATCTATATGGGTGTCATTAGGGAGAAACAGACATTATTAGGAACTGTGTATGAACGTTATGATAGCAATAATGAACTGATTCAGAGATTTGGAGCAATTGGTTATATAAAGAAATCCACAGAAAGAAAAATGACATATTTTATTGTTACTGATATTAATGGGAATTTAAACAATAGGTTCGGAAGAATTTGGTGAAAAGTATTTTTATTAGGTGTTGCTTCGTAATGTTTCTCAGCTTGAAATTTGTGGGAAACCTGTACGATTCCACAACCATAATGGAGTATGGACATCAATAGGGGCGAGGCCACTATCAGTCAGTACATTCTCCCATATCTTATCTACAGTCTGTCGGTCTTCAGCACTTCCATTTGAATTATTTTGCAATCAGTAAACTTACGCGAATAGGATATAGTCCACTAAAAAAGATATATTCTTTTCTTTTCTTTAAGCACTATAGAAACTTTATTATTCTATATAAAGAAAAAGAAAGAATGAAAAAGTATGATGGTGGGAAGAAAGTAGTTAAGCATCCGAGTAGGAGTATAGAGGGATAACATGTTACAATACAGCTAAGAACATGCAATAAAGGAGAGTTTATTTACGTGAAGATTAAAGCAATTGAACCGACGCCAAGTCCGAATACAATGAAAGTTATTTTGAATGAAGTATTACCATCAGGAGCACGTAATAATTATACAAATGAAAATAAAGAACAAGCACCCGTACAAGTACAAGAAATTTTGAAAATTGAAGGCATTAAAGGTGTGTATCATGTAGCAGACTTTTTAGCAGTAGAGAGAAATGCGAAGTATGACTGGAAAGTTTTATTACAACAAGTTCGTACCGTTTTCGGTGAAGAAATAGTGGAAGAAAGTGAAGAACAGCAACTTTCTCATTTTGGAGAAGTGAAAGTGTTTGTTCAAATGTTCTTTACTATTCCGATGCAAGTGAAGTTAACAGATGGAACGACAGAAGAGCGTGTTGGCTTACCTGATCGTTTTAAAGAATCAATTATGAAAGTGCAAATGTCTGCACCTAACGTTGTGAAAGAGCGTAAATGGGTAGAGCAAAGTACACGTTACGGTAATTTTGAAGAAATCGGGAAAGAAGTAGTAGAAGAACTTGTCGCTGCTTATTCAGAAGAACGTGTAAATCAAACGGTTAAAGAATTATTAGATCAAGCAGGTGCTATTGAAGTAACGATTCAAAAGCGTGAGCCATATAAAGTAACAGAAGAGATGATGGAAGATTCTGATTGGAAAAAACGTTTTGTAGCTTTAGAACAAATGGATCCTACTGAAGAAGATATTCCAGTATTGAAAAAGGCGTTAGATGATGAGAAAGTATCTATCCGCCGCTTAGCAACAGCATATTTAGGTATGGTAAAAGGTGATGAAGTATTGCCGTTATTATATAAGGCGTTATTAGATCGTTCTGTAAGTGTTCGCCGTACAGCAGGGGATTGCTTATCAGACGTAGGTGACCCAGCAGCGATGTTCGTTATGATTAAATCTCTGAAAGATTCAAGTAAATTAGTACGCTGGCGTGCAGCAATGTTCTTATTTGAACTTGGTGATGAAAGTGCAATTCCAGCACTAAAAGCAGCGCAAGATGATCCAGAGTTTGAAGTAGCGATGCAAGCGCGTTTAGCTTTAGAACGTATTGAAGGCGGCGAAGAAGCAAAAGGTTCTGTATGGAAGCAAATGACGGAGTCTCGTAAAGGAGAATAATTTATGATTGTTTTCTATGATAGTTGGTGTCCGATGTGCACGGCAGTGGCAGACCGTACGAAAAAAGTAGATAAAAAAGGCAAGATGAAATTTGTTTCATTTCGAGATAAAGAGGTAGTGGATCAATACGAACTTTCTGAAGAATTACAGAGCAAGATGGAACAAAGACTGTATATATTAAAAAACAATAAATGGTACGATGGCATTCATAGTATATACGTCTTAGCGAAGGCTGTCCCGTCTTTTTGGTTTGCAGTTCCTTTCATTAAGCTATCGATAGCTCTTGGATTTGGAAGTAAAGTATATGATTATATTGCTAATAATAGAAAACTTGTACCCGTAGGTCATTGCCGTGAAGGGGTTTGTGAAATCCCATTAAAAAAATAAAGACATCACTATCTTTCTTTTGCACCTATTAATAGAGCGTGATATGATAAATTTGGAATGAAAGTTGAAGGAGAGATTACAAGATGTCAAATGCATATGAAGAATACATGCGTCAAATGGTAATTCCAATGCGCCAAGAGCTAGTGCGTTCTGGATTTGAAGAGTTAACTACAGAAGAAGCTGTAACAGAATTTATGGAGAATGCATCAGGTACAACATTAGTAGTTGTAAACTCTGTTTGTGGTTGTGCAGCTGGTTTAGCACGTCCATCAGCAGGTCAAGCAGTTGTACGTGCTGAAAAACAACCTGATAATCTTGTAACTGTATTTGCAGGTCAAGATAAAGATGCTACCGCGAAAATGCGTGAATACTTCGGAGAAATTCCTCCATCTTCACCATCTATGGCATTACTAAAAGGAAAAGAAGTTGTTCACTTCATTCACCGTCATGAAATTGAAGGTGCAACAATGGACGAAATTATTACAAACTTAGAACAAGCTTTCGAAAAGAATTGCTAAAGAAGGGGGAGAGTAAATCTCCCTCTTTTCTTTATATAGAGGTGAAACAATGATAGTAACAACAGCAGGAAGAACAAATAAAGAAATGACAGCATATGCAAAAAAAGTAGCAGAAGAATTAAATAGTGCTTTCGTTATTCGTAATGACATACCTGTATATAAACTGTATGAGCAGTACGAACAAGATGTACTTGTCGTAGGTAAAAACCGATTAGCTATTTATCCAAAAGGTACGGAAGAGTCGTTTTTCTTTCATCCAAACTCAGCGATGTTTCGTGTGAAAAGGTTAATGCGAGGAGAGCATGATCCGTTGGTACAAGCTGCAAAATTAGAGAGCGGAATGACAGTGTTAGATTGTACGCTCGGTATGGCATCAGATAGCATTGTAGCAAGTTATGTCGTTGGTGAGAACGGAAAAGTAACAGGGCTTGAAGGTAATGAATTTATGGCTTACATCATGGAGAACGGTTTGCAAACATGGTCTTCATTAGTTGAAGAAATTGATGAGGCAATGCAAAGAATCGATGTAAAGCAAACGGAGCATTTCGCATTTTTAAAACAATGTGAAGATAATAGTTATGATGTCGTATATATTGATCCGATGTTCGAAGAAACTGTCATCGAATCAGATGGAATTAGAGGATTAAAACACTTCGCTTTGTATCATGATATTACTGACGAAACAATTGCGGAAGCGAAGCGTGTGGCGAGAAAACGTGTCGTTCTGAAAGATCATTTCCGTAGTTCTAGATTTGAAAAACACAATTTTCATGTATACAAAAGAAAAAGTGCAAAGTTTCATTTTGGTGTAATTGACCCTTGCTAATTGTTTGAAAAGATGTATAATAAGCAATAATTAATTAAATATACTGTCTGTGATGAAGAGAGTAATCTTTTTCAGAAGGAAAGCGAGCTAGGGATGGTGGGAGCCTGGTGCGGAGAAAAAGATGAAGCGCACTTCGGAGATGCTTCTTGAATGAATAGTAGAGTAAGCCGGGGCCCCCTGTCCTCGTTACAAACGGGAAAGTGGTTCGAAATGAACAACAAGGGTGGTACCACGGGTTAAAACTCGTCTCTTTTTTAGAGACGAGTTTTTTGTGTTTCAAAAAATAAGGAGGTTGTAGTATGGAGTATAAAACGCAGTTTGCGAAAAGCCTATCAAGTATTATTACGAATGCATTTACGCAAAATCAAATTTTAGACTTAATTGAAACGCCAAAGCAAGATGACTTCGGAGATGCAGCGTTCCCGTGTTTTTCACTTGCGAAGCAATATAAGAAAGCACCAGCTATTATTGCAAAGGAGATCGCAGAGAAATTAAATGATCGGTTCTTAACGAAAGTAGAGGCTGTTGGTCCTTATGTAAACGTATTTTTTAATCGTCAAACAGTAAGCGATGAGGTATTAAAAACGATTTTAGCAGAAAAAGAAGAATACGGCCAAAATCATTTTGGACATGAAAAAACGGTAGTTATCGACTACTCCTCACCAAATATTGCGAAGCCTTTTTCAATGGGGCATTTACGTTCTACAATGATTGGTAACTCGTTAAAGCATATCGCCGAAAAATGTGGATATGAAGTTGTAGGAATTAATTATATTGGAGATTGGGGAACGCAGTTTGGAAAGTTAATTACTGCATATAAAAAATGGGGCAATGAAGCAGTTGTTAAAGAAGATCCAATTCGCGAATTATTTAAGCTATATGTTCAGTTTCATGAAGAAGTAAAAGAGAGCCCAGAACTAGAAGAAGAAGGACGTGCGTGGTTTAAAAAATTAGAAGAAGGTGATGAAGAAGCAGTCGAACTTTGGAATTGGTTCCGTCACGAGTCTTTAAAGGAGTTCTCTCGTATTTATGAACTTCTCGGTGTGGAATTTACAAATTTTCAGGGAGAAGCTTTTTATAACGATAAGATGGAAGACTTCGTTGGGATTTTAGAGGACCACAATTTACTTGAAGAATCAGAAGGCGCATTAGTCGTTAATTTAGAAGAAGAAGGTATGCCGCCTTGCTTAATTAGAAAATCTGATGGTGCGACTATTTATGCAACACGTGACTTAACGGCAGCTTTATATCGTCAAAACACATATGGATTTGATAAAGCGCTATATGTTGTAGGCCCAGAACAAAGTTTGCATTTCAATCAATTTTTCACTGTATTAAAAAAACTGGGCTACAACTGGGTTGATGGTATGGAGCATATACCGTTCGGATTCATTTTAAAAGACGGTAAGAAAATGTCCACACGTAAGGGCAGAATTATATTACTAGAAGAAGTACTTGAAGAAGCAGTTGAGCTTGCCAAACAAAATATTGAAGAGAAAAACCCTAATTTAAAACAAAAAGAAGAAGTAGCAAAACAAGTCGGTGTTGGAGCGGTCATCTTCCACGATTTAAAAAATGAGCGTATGCATAATATCGAATTCTCATTAGAAAATATGTTGAAATTTGAAGGAGAAACAGGACCGTACGTACAATACACACACGCGCGTGCTTGTTCGATTTTAAGAAAAGAAAATGTGGAATTTGAAACGTGTAATTTTGAATTAAAAGACGATTACAGCTGGAGCGTAGTAAAATTACTCAACAAATTCCCACAAGTAATTGAAACAGCCTTTCATAAAAATGAACCATCAAACATTTCGAAATACGTATTAGACGTAGCACAATCATTTAATAAATATTACGGTAATATTCGTATATTGGAAGAAAGTGAAGAAAAAGACAGCAGACTCGCATTAGTTTATGCTGTGACGGTTGTATTAAAAGAAGGCTTACGTTTACTTGGTGTTGGGGCTCCTGAGGAGATGTAAAATAAAAATGTGTTTATGTGCAGTGACAAATATTCACAGTACTTTAGTAATGAACTGCAGATCAAATTCAAGCTAAATATAGTAACAAAAAGACAAATCGGGCGACCATTAACCTGATTTGTCTTTTTGTATTTTCTTGAATAAAACTCTTAACTATAAGGAGTTATATGCTACGAAGTGTAAGAACTCTATAATTTTGTTGTGAAATCAATTAAAATATTTTTAGAGAGGATGGTTCGTATTGATTCGAGGTTTCATTTTACATATTCCTTGTCATAGAATACCGGAAAGGAGTTTCCTTAAACTACAAAAATACATACCTTTATGTGCACGATGCACAGGTATGCTTATTGGTTTCTGTATGTTCCCAATTTACTTTTTAATAACGCCTTCGTTTAGTCTCTCATTAATGCTATCCTTTTTTGCTCAAATTCCATTATTAATCGATGGATTCACCCAAAAGTGGAGATTGCGAAGCAGTACAAACTTGCTAAGAGTAACTACCGGCTTATTAAGCGGTAATGGTATAGGACTATTTATTGCATCTAATATTATATGGATTCTTTCATAATCCATATAACAATGGAGGTAGCTACTTAAATGTTTTGGATTTACATAATTCTAATTTTTATATCAGGAGGAAGTGGAATTGGTTTTATCATTCATGAAAAATATATAGAAGCAACAATAGCTTTTGTTATTTGCTTATTATTTATGATACTACTATATTTTTATCTAAAAAGAAGCAAAAAAAAGAGAAATTTAGATTGTGACGTAATAGATTGTACCGATTGCTCAGATTGTGATTGTACTAACTAAACTTCTATTTATTTCGATATTTTTATAAAAAGGATTATATATCGTTTCAGGTATGTAATCTTTTTTGTTTTTCTCAAAATTAGTTTGTCAAATAGGTGGAGAGTAAAGAACATGTACAATTTAACGCTTTAATTAGAACTAAACATCTCTAAAATTTTTAGAAACATAGGAATACATATATTAAATGGAGAACTATAGTTTTGTAAATAATAGGGGGTGCTAGACTTGGAAGAGTATGATTGGAATAGTAAGTTAGCGTATTTAAGAAATACGAGAGATTTATATTATAACGATGATTATTTAAGCTTTCTAGTTAATTCAGTTTGGAAGATTTCTGGGCCAGTACATATTGTTGATTATGGTTGTGGATATGGTTATATAGGTTTGGCCTTGTTGCCTTTACTTCCAGTTGGATCAAAGTATACAGGGATTGATAGAGGGGAAACGTTAATAGCTGAAGCGAGAGATTTGTTTCGTGCGCTCCCATATGAAACAGAATTTATTGAGGGGGATGCTACAGAAAATGAATTGAAAAATAAATACGATATAGCGGTCTGTCATGCTTTCTTATTACATATGAATTCACCTAAAACGATGTTACAAAAAATGATTAATTCAATTAAGGATGTTGGGAAAATAATATGTTTTGAACCACATTGGATTTCTAATATGTCTTCAAATGTACTCGGTGGAGTAAACCAATCGGAAATCATCCAGCTTGGTGTTTTACAGAGGTTATTCGAACGAGACGTGCAAACAAGTGGTAAAGATGGCAATATTGGTATGAAAATACCGATTTATTTAAGTGAATTAGGTGTTAAAAATATTGAATGTAGAGTAAGTGATAAAGTGAATTTTTTAGATTCTAATATAAATCAAAATGATAAACAAGGTTTATATAATTCTCTAAAAGAAGAGGGGATTGCTAGTAATCCAGGTGAAAAACAACCATTTATAGACCGTTTAATGAGTCGGGGCTTAACATATGATGAAGCGCTAGCTCAATATGAAGCAGAACTACGATTTTTTGAAACGTGTCATATACACTCTTCTATAGTTTACGCTCCAAGTATGAGGATTACATATGGTGAAATAAGGAGAAGAATCTAATTTTAGAAAAGTAGGGATATAATGAGAATTGCTACTTTAAATATTTGAAAATTCAACATTAACTTAATCATGCGTAGTTCAAAGTGATCATTACGGTGTTTTTGTAGATTTAAAATTTGATAAGTGAAACAAAAGAGAGATTGTCCTACAGGACAATCTCTCTTTAACGTATGAAATAGAAGTAGCTATTATTGTCAAAGTTTGCAGGTGAATCGATATTCCTTGTCGAATCGCCGGTATAATTTCATTTACTGAAATAAGGTTCTACAAAAAAGGAGACAAAATCCTCTTTTTAAGGTTATACGATATTTCATCAAATTAAACAAAATGCCGAGAGAAATCATCGTTTTTAAGATATTTAGTTACAAACTTGAATAATATTAAATAATATTGTTCATTATATGAGGTTTTAGTTGAATGCATACTATATGATGTGTAAAATCTAAGCAAGTAGGTTAGAATACTGCTTGCAAATGGCAGTATAAATAATTATTTGAGGTGAATGCATGCTAGATTTTAAGCAATTAGAAATTTGTTTGAAGGAAAAGAGAGTTATAGATGGATTACAGGAGATAAATAATGAAATTGCACATATAAAAGAAACGAATAAATTATCATACGTGAAGAACTGGCTTTCTAACGTTTCATCACCTAAAGAGTTTGATATATTAATTCGCCTTGCTGATGAAGGGTTAATGCATCAATATAGCTCCTTTTTAATTCGTTACACTTATAAAAAGTTCCCCAATATGAGAACGCTCTCTTTGTATTGTGATGAGTTAATTGATGAGCGTAAAATCCTTGATGCAGAACAATTGTTAAAAAATTATTTGGAAGAGGTAAATGAAGAAGAAACTGATGCTGATGTTTTAGCGAAAGCATATTTTACGTTAGTTAGATGTTTGTTAGATATGAAGCGAAATGAAGAGGCATATACTTATATGCAAAAGGCAGAAAAGTATAGCACGCATGCAGTTTTTGATAAATGGGGTTACTTATATATACAGACCGGTGAGTGGGAGAAAGCAGAGGAACAACTTTTAGCTGGACAGCAGCATAAAGATTGTGAAGAGTTAGCTACATATTTACTAGCACAATTATATGCATATAAAGGAGAACAGCAGCGAGCATTACAACTCATTAACGATGCGATTGCAAAGTTTCCACAAATACCATACTTCCATTTTGAAAAGGTGAAATATTTATTAGATTTAGAGCGTTTTGAAGAAATGTTAGCGGTAATAGATAATATGAATCAAATGCTTTCGTATCACGCTTACACAACTTATTTCATACATTTACGTGCAGAAGCATTGTATAAAATGAATGAGATTAAAGAGTTACAAGCACTATTGAAAGTAGAATCGAGTTTGAAAAATTCTTTATATCATCATATAGAAAAAAATCCAGATGGAAAAAAGGTCCGGTTACCGTTAGTTCCAATTGTACAAAAGGATAACTATTGTGTTCCGACGAGTTTGGAAATGATGTTAGGATTATGGGGAGAAAACCGCACGCAAGACGAAATTGCAAAGCATATTTTTGATGTAACAGGTTCCAAGTTTTCAGATACAGTTACGTATTTAGAAGAATTAGGTTATGAGTATCGTTATTTTAAAGGGAATGAGGAGAAGTATAAGAGGTTACTTGATGAAGGTATTCCCGTTTTATTAAGTATAGATATTGAACACGCTTCTCATGTACAAGTACTTTCTGGTTATGACGATGTGTTACAAGCTTTTTATATTCAAGATCCGAATTTCTTAGAACCGATTCTTGTGGAATATGATAAGTTGCAAGAGAAATATCGTTATACCGATTGTTTAGCTATTACGTTTACGCCAAAAGATAGAATAGGACAGCTTTCCTTTTTAAGTGTGGAAGAACATAATTATTTTAAATCAATTTTTTCTCTTACAGATCATTTAGATGAGCAAGATAAAGAGGGAATTGAAAAGTTGATACTATTTTTAAAAGAAACAAGTGAAAATCCAAACACTTGGTTATATACAATTAAACATTTAGATGCTGAAGTAGATAAAGAGTTTATTCAGTTTTGTATAGAAAAGTTAATGGAGAAGTTTCCGAGCTCTGACTTTGTGAAATTGCATAGTGCACAGTGTTTTATTCGCCTGCAAGATATGAAGAAAGCAGGACAAATGCTTCAAAGTGTGGAGAAGAAAAACAATCAAGCGTTATATCATTTTATAAATGGACGTTATTCTTTTGAACAAGATAATTATGCAGAAGCGATTGCTAGTTTTCGTTCATCATTACAATTGGATGCAGACCAACCAGTTGCGTGGAGTTTCTTAGCTTTATCATACATGTATATGGATCAATCTGAAAAGGGGCTAGTGTATTCTCTAATAGCTATAGAACGTAGTCCAGAAAGGTTTACGCTTGTAAATCACGGTTTAATATTAATAGATTTAGAACGATATGAAGAGGCATATGGATTCTTTAATGATTTATTAAAAGAATATAAATATGAAGCGCACATATGGTATGAACGTGCAAGATGTGCTCAGTATTTAGGAAAAGTGTATTTGGCGGTAAAAGGACTTAAAGTGGCGATTCAATTAGATAAAACGGCAGCGTATGTATATACGAAGCTTTCGGAAATCTATGAATCAGATTTGGATGATGGGAATAGTGCGAAGGAAATTTTATTACAAGGAATTCAAAATTGTGAAGATCAGGCGTCTTTATATGTTCGTTTAGGAGATGTTCATTTTCAAAATGATGAACTTGAAGAAGCAGAAACTATTTATAAGCGTTCTTTAGAAGAAAATAATGAAGATGTATATTCTCATTTCGGTTTAATTCAAGTTTATATGGCAAAAGAACAATATGAGGATGCCAAAAACTATCTTGTTAGTATCAATAAGCAATTTGAAGACAATCAAGATTTCCTTATGAATGCTGGCATGGTGCTATGGGATGCTGAAATTGCATTAGGCGGGGATGAAAAAGAATTAAAACTTGCACTTTCTAAATTAGAGAACGGTATACGAAGAGTATACGCTAATATATCCAGTGTGTTAGATGAGTATGTAAGTCGAATAAAAGACACAGCTTTTGTGCAACGAGGCATAGCGTTTTTAAGAACGTTAGAAAAAGAAAAAACGGAAGTAATTGAATACGGTTGTTACGCTGGTGTTTTATATGAATCTATTGGACAGTATGATCAGGCGATAAAACGATATAATGATGCACTTAAGAAAAAACAGGATTCATTGCCGTATTTCCGTATTGGTGAAACATTCATGGCGCTAGGGCAATTTCAAGAAGCGAAGCATGCATATGAAACATGTTTAGAAATGGATGAGAATTTCATAGGTGTACATTTACAGCTTGCTGAAATATATGAAAAAGAAGAGAATCGTTTCAAAGAACAAAGTCATATGGTACAGGCGATGAAAGAAGAGCCATTGCATATTAATATGGAATATTTGGCGCAGCTTTCCGTAGAAATGAATCTTCAAGAAGAATTGCTAATTGAATTAGAAAAATTAGCGGAAGAAGTTTCTGAAATATGGCGTTTAGATGCGATTGCATACGTGTTTGGTGCGATGAATGACATAGATAAAGAAAAAGAATATATCGAATACGCAATGAAGATAGATGAAGAGCATGTGGAAGTACTATATCATTATGCGAAAGTACTTGTTAAAAAACAGAATGCAGAAGCAATCGAAGTTGCGTTGAAAGTAATGCATAAAGATTTGGAAAGTGAACGTATATTTGGTGTGTACGTAAAAGCAATGGAGCAACATAAAAAATTATCCCAAATAAGAGACGCACTTCATACGTTAAAGGTGAGAAAAGCAGAAAGAAGTACAGCATTTGTTTATGCAGCTACTGCGGTTGCCGAAAGATTAGTAGAAAGGCAGCAAAATGAACAGCCGAAAAAATCTATATTTACAAGAGCCTTTTATCGCATGAAAAATCGTGCGAAGGAAATTTCAATGATTACAGTTATTATTGATTTATTTGAGATTTCCTTAAAGTTAAACCCGAAAAATAGTATGGCAGCGCAGCGTTTCGCGATATTTTACGAGAATGCAGCGATGAATAAAGAAGCGATAGAGGTATTACAAACGTCGTTAGAAAATAAGTGGGATTATGATGTAGCGAAGCAACTTGTAAGTCTTTTCATTGAGTGTGAGGAAGAAGATATGTTACGAGATGCTTTCGAATTAACGAAACAAATGGTTCGAGAGCTACCGGATGATTATGATACGCTTCTTTTACAAGCGAATGTATTATGTAAGACTAGAGAAGAAAGAAAAGCAGAAAAAATTTGCTTACAATTAATTGAGAAAACGCCATTCGTAAGTAGAGGATTCCTTGCTTTAGGAGAAATGTACCAAAGTCAAGAGAGGTTTGAGGATGCGATTCATTTATTAGAAGGCGCTACTATACATCATCCAAATGAAACGGCAATTCTTCTTACTTTAGCATCTTCATATCATAGAGCTGGACAAACGATAAAGGCAGAAAAGATAACAAGTGAAATATTAGATATTGATGTTACTAACTTGTTAGCAAGATATGATCATGCTTGTTACTTAGCTGTATTAAGCAGAAATGAAGAGGCAAGAGAAGAACTTGGAATTGTACTTCGTGAAGATGAAACCGGATTTTTTGCTGAACTTGCAGAGGAAGATGAAGATTTATCGGGATTGCGAGAATTTGAAAAATAAATGTATACGAATAGAGAAAAAGGATATAAATAAAAATATATTTTGAATTAGTTGACAATTAATTGTTAAATGGCATAAAATAACTTTTAATAAAGTATACAAATCTGAAGACGAGAAAGAGTAAAATAGTGAGCTGTTCCCCAGAGAGCCGGTGTATTGCTGAAAGCCGGTGTGCAGACGTTATTTGAAAATCATCTCCGAGGAGCCGTGGCTGAATAAAGTAAGCTCGGACGGATGTCTACCGTTACAAAGAACGCGTATGTTAGTACGTTGCTAAGTGCTATTAGTGAAAAGCTAATAGAATTAGGGTGGTAACGCGGATAAACCCGTCCCTACTTCATAGGGACGGGTTTTTTGTGTGCTTTTAAAAAATTCAAAGGAGTGATTGTAGATGAAGAAAGTAGATGTAAAAGAGTCAGCTGTAGGGAGAGAAACACGTATTCGTAAGCAGTGGAATGAACAAAGTATTTTCGAGCAATCAATTCAGAATCGAGAAGGCGCACAATCTTTTGTGTTTTATGAAGGGCCACCAACAGCGAACGGATTACCACACGTCGGCCATGCACTTGGGCGGGCGATTAAAGATTTAGTAGCGAGATATAAAACGATGGCTGGATATAAAGTATTAAGAAAAGCCGGATGGGATACACATGGATTACCTGTAGAATTAGGCGTTGAAAAACAACTGGGCATTTCAGGTAAACATGAAATCGAAGCATACGGAATTGAACCGTTTATTCAAAAGTGTAAAGAGAGTGTATTCACATATGAGAAGCAGTGGCGTGAATTTACGGAGAGCATTGGATATTGGGTAGATATGGATGATCCGTACGTTACTTTAGAGAATCCATATATCGAAAGTGTATGGCATATTTTAGGAACAATTCATGAAAAAGGCTTGTTATATAAAGGGCATAGAGTTTCACCATACTGTCCAAGCTGTCAAACATCGCTTAGTTCACATGAAGTTGCACAAGGATACAAAACGGTTAAAGATTTAAGCGCAACGGTTAAGTTTAAAGTGAAAGATAGTGAAAATGAATATTTCCTTGGATGGACGACAACACCGTGGACGCTCCCAGCGAATGTTGCACTTGCCGTACATCCGAATATGGAATACGTAAAAGCAAAACAAGAAGAATCAGTGTATATTGTTGCTAAAGACCGTGTGCAAGAAGTGCTAAAAGAAGATTATGAAGTAATGTCTGTTCATAAAGGAGAAGAATTATTAAATATTTCATATACAGCACCGTTTCCGATGAAAGAAGTTACAAATGGATATCGTGTTATTGCGGCAGACTTTGTTACTGCAGATAGTGGTACGGGACTCGTTCATATCGCTCCAGCATATGGGGAGGACGATTATAGAGTCGTTCAAAATGAAGGGTTATCATTTTTACATGTTGTAGATGAGAAGGGTGAGTATACAGAAGCAGTACCATTTCTAAAAGGTAAGTTTGTAAAAGAATGTGACGTTGATATTGTCCGTTATTTAGCTAAAGAAGGTTTGTTATATCATAAAGAAAAATATGAACATAGCTACCCACATTGTTGGCGCTGTGATTCGCCGTTACTTTATTATGCAGGAGAAAGTTGGTTAATTCGAACAACTGAGATTAAAGAGACGTTTTTACAAAATAATGATACTGTCACATGGTATCCAGATCATATGAAGCATGGACGCTTTGGGAAGTTTTTAGAAAATATGGTGGACTGGAATATTAGCCGAAATAGATATTGGGGAACACCGTTAAACGTATGGGAATGTGAAAGCTGCGATCATCAATTCGCACCGAAAAGTATTGATGAATTAAGAAAGCATAGTACAAAAGAAACACCTGAAGATTTAGAATTGCATAAGCCATATGTGGATGAAGTACAAGTATGCTGTGAGAAATGTGGAAGTACAATGAATCGAACACCAGAAGTAATTGATGTTTGGTTTGATAGTGGTTCCATGCCTTTTGCGCAATATCATTACCCGTTTGAAAATAAAGAGTTGTTTGAAGAACAGTTTCCAGCAGATGTAATTGCAGAGGGAATTGATCAAACACGCGGCTGGTTTTATAGTTTATTAGCAGTATCAGCGCTATATACAGGGAAAGTACCATATAAACGAGTATTATCATTAGGGCATGTATTAGATGAAGAAGGACAGAAAATGTCTAAAAGTAAAGGTAACGCACTTGATCCTATGGATTTAGTAGAGAAGTTTGGTGCCGACGCACTAAGGTGGGCTTTACTTGTTGACAGTGCTCCGTGGAATGCGAAACGATTTTCTGAAAGAACAGTACAAGAAGCGAAATCTAAATTTGTAGATACGTTAGTCAATGTGTATAGCTTCTATGTTTTATATGCAAATTTAGATGGATATAATCCGAAAGAAAAGTATGAAGTTAAACGTACGAAATTAGATGAATGGGTGTTATCAAGATTGCATAGCACAACGAGAAAGGTAAGAACTGCACTAGATGATTATCAATTTACGAATGCAGCTCGTGAAATTGCTGCGCTCGTAGATGAAGTGAGTAACTGGTATGTAAGACGTTCACGCAATCGTTTTTGGGAGTCAGGAATGAATCCTGAAAAAGCAGCTGCTTATGCAACTCTACATGAAGTACTTGTTACAATTAGTAAACTAATCGCACCATTTACACCGTTTGTAGCTGAGGATATTCATCTAAATTTAGAAGGAAGCAGTATTCATTTAGCAGATTATCCGGTTGTAAACGAATCACTTATTCAGTCAAAGTTAGAAGCAGAAATGGACGCTGTTTTACAAGTTGTTGAACTTGGGAGAAGTAATCGCAATCAACATTCATTGAAAGTAAAACAGCCGTTAGCAGAGCTTGTATTACTTGAGCATAAGGAAAATGATATCGATTGGGAATCTTATCGTGATATCGTAATGGATGAGCTAAATGTTAAAGCGTTCCATGTTGAACTGGATGAAACGAAATACACATCATATCAATTAAAGTTGAATTTTAAAACAGCGGGACCGAAGTTCGGTAAGAATGTGAATGCAGTAAACGGGTGGCTAAAACAATTATCGCAAGAAGAAGTACAGAACTTTGTTTCAACTGAAAGAGCAGCATATCAAGCAGCATCAGGGGAAGAAGTAGTTGTAACGTCTGAAGATGTATTAGTAGAAAAAGTAGCGAAATCAGGATTCTCAAATACGACTAATGGACAGTATACAGTTATGTTAGACACGAATGTAACGGAGGAATTGTTACAAGAAGGAGTGGCTCGTGAATTCATTCGAGCAGTGCAAGAATATCGTAAACAATTGAATTTACCGGTTAACTTACGAGTTGATGTTGTTCTTGATACAGAAGATGAATTGGAGCATACATTAACGAACCATAAAGGGCTATTAGAAGAAAATTTACTCGTAAAACAATTTACGTTTCGTGCATTAACGAAAGAAGATGATGAACTTTCATTAGGTGAGACAAAAGTTCGAATCAAACTGAGCCCAGCTAATTAAATAAAAAGGAAGTTGGAATGAACGATTCCAACTTCCTTTTTGTATGAAGAGAAATTATCCGGCTAATTTTCTCATAATCCATTCGATAGGGCCTCTAGAAAATTTCTTTCTCCATAAAGTGCTAAATAATACACTGAAAATGAAAAATCCAGTAGCAAATAATAAAACGAAAAGTAGTGTTTGATGTTCCATCTTATTTAATAGAATCAATGTCCCAATACCGATAAATACATGGCTTACATAATGAGTTAATGTGAGTTGGCCTGTTTGTACAATGGCCGTAATAAACCAATTCTTTTCATATTTTTCAGCAAGATGGAGGCAAATTATTAATATAGCAATAGCAGATCCTGTAGCTGATGCGACGTATAATATATTGGGTAAAATGGGTCCTGTGTTAAACAAAAATGTAGATGCTTTTTCACCAATGTATGGGATAAATAGCTGTGTTAATACTTTTGATAATAGCTCTATAATTACGGTTGTTGTTGTTATACCGAGTAAGAACAACCAATGTCTAAGTTTTCTATTATGAAGATCTAACCTGCCAATTATCATACCGATTAAGAAGAATGAAAACCATGGGGAAATAGGGTGATAGCCATTAAAGAATAAGTTGCGAAGGAATCCTTTTACTGTCCAAAAGTCTATATAGTTTATAAATGGAGTAGAGCCTCCCCATCCTTCGAAGGCATTGAAAGTAAGTTGGAGATATTGTGCAGTGAGTAGAATAATGATAGAAAGCCATATTAATATAGTTCTTCGTACAGTAATTAGTAATGCAGCAATGAAAAGATAAACGCCATAGTAGTGTAATATATCCCCCGTCCATTCCATTACGTACAATAATAGTCCTAAAATAAATAAGAATAGTGATCGTTTCCATATCATTTTTCGGCTATTACTAACTTTTATTTTCTCGTGGCTAGCAACAGATGACTTAGTCATTAAAGTTATGCCAATCCCAGCAAGTATAACAAACAAGGCAGAAGCTCTACCTTCAAAAAGTGACATAAAGGTTTTTAACAGAGGAGGGCCATTTCCTTCCGCCCCTGTTATCACCATGAAATTAACTAGCAACATTCCAAACATCGCCCAAGCTCTAGCAAAATCTAAGCCGATAATTTGTTTTTTACTTTTCATAAGAATCACTTCTTTCAAATATGCTGTTAACAGCTTCAATCCATATTTGTTTATAATTCATATTTATATCAAACATCATATAACTTCCGATATTATCAAGTACTAACGCTAACATATGAGCTTTTGAAACTAGATTTTTATTTTGAATGAGTTGAAGTTCATTTGCTTTTATGAGGAGTGATTCAAATCCGTTTAAATATTCTGTTTGCACAGTTAGTAATCGATTTTTGTACATATCGTTTCTAGAAGAAAGTAAAACATATTCTTGCAACACACGATTAAAATAAGGATCGTTACGTTGTTCATCAATCATTTTGAATCCAATTTCAATACATTTCTCAATAAAATTTTCATGCGCAAACTCTTCTGTATGGAAAAAAGAAGAGAATTGCATTGCTTTGCATAATTCATTAAAAATACCTTCGATTAATGCATCTTTAGATTTAAAGTAGTAATAAATAGATGGTTTGGCGATACCAACTTCTTCAGCAATCATCGTGTAAGTTGTTTTAGCGATACCATTCTCAGCGAATAAGCGGTAACTCGCCCCAATTATCGAAGAGAGTGTTTCTTCACTTTTGCTCATAATAAATCCTCCTAATAAAAAAGGTTACATAAATCGTATCATTCATTAATAATATTTTCAACCTACCGTTAGGTAAAAAAATAGCCTGTTTTTTAATACATTAATTTAAAAATTATATGGTTAAGGGAAATAATAAAGAAATATATTTCTACATTATTTTTCTCGTTTTACACATAAATATTGAGAAAATTTCACTCACCCTAAATGTAAAGGTAATATATTTGCTCATATAGAATTACTCGTAGATTCACTTTATTTCGTTACTTGTGGACAGTAATAGCCTTATAGGAATGGGGTAAAGGTTTCAATTTATTAGGGGGAGTGGTTTTATGTTAAACAAAAAAATGGTGGCAATGGCAATGACTGTGCCATTAGTAATGGGGACAATTTCTACTGTTTCAGCACTTGAAAAACAACAGCAAGTAAAGTTAGAAGCTTATTCACCACAGAAAAAAGCGATTGAATATTTAAAAGGGAATGCTGATCAGTATGGATTAAAGCCAGACCTTTCAGACTTACAATATATTTCTACAACAGAAACGTCAGTAGCTTCATACGTTAGGTTTCAGCAAGTAGTCAATGGTGCTCCTGTATTTTCAAAACAAATAACAGTTACCCTTAATGGAGAGGGAAAAGGAGTGCTGGCAGTTTCTGATTATCAGTCTGTTAAAGGTGTGAAGGAAGTAACGAACAAGATTAGTGAAAAAGATGCGGAACAAAAATCAATGGCGTATGTTGGAGGAGAAAGTGAGCAAAATCTATGGGCTCCTACAGAGAAAGACTTCGGATATATTATTGAAGATGGAATCGCTATCCCAGTATACAAAGTTGTAGTCCATTCTAATAATCCATTTGGTGCATGGGAAACATTTATTGATGCGGAAAACGGAAAGTTAATTAAAAAGGTTGATATAAACCGAAAAGCAGAAGGAACTGGGAAAGTATTTTTACCTAACCCTGTCGTATCAAGTGGTAGTTTAGCAGGGTTAAAGGATAATAATGATGCAGATTCTACAGCGTTAAATAATCAACTAAAAACAGTTACTTTAAAAGGTCTAGATGGTACAGGATTTTTAATTGGGGAGTATGTCACGATTTCTTCAAAAGCGAAGACGAAATCTACAAATCTACAATTTAACTATACACGTGCAAATGATAGTTTTGAAGATGTTATGTCATATTATCATATCGATACATTACAGCGTTACATTCAAGGATTAGGCTTTAAAAATATTAATAATCGTTCCATTAAAGTGAATGTAAATGGTACAACTGATGATAATTCATTCTATTCTCCATCAACGAAAGCTTTAACTTTCGGTACTGGCGGAGTAGATGATGCAGAAGATGCTGGCATTATCGCACATGAATACGGGCATTCGATTCAAGATAACCAAGTACCTGGATTCGGAAGTTCAGCAGAAGGCGGAGCGATGGGAGAAGGATTTGGTGATTTCTTAGGCGCAACGTATGAAGATGCGGTATCAACGACGGGTTACGGAAAAGCATGCATTGGAGAATGGGATGCGACTGCTTACTCTAGTTCAGATCCAACGTGCTTACGCCGATTAGATAATAATAAAGTATATCCAAAAGATATAACAAATGAAGTACACGATGATGGGGAAATTTGGGCTCAAGGTCAATACGAAATGGCACAAGCTTTTGGACGTGATGTAGCAACAAAAATTATTTTACAATCACATTGGTCATTAACACCAAATGCGAAATTCCGTGATGGAGCAAAAGCGATTAAGCAAGCAGATGCTCTTTTATACGGCGGACAACACGCAGCTGAAATTGATCGTATTTGGACTGCGAGAGGAATTAGTACGAATTAATATAAAACGTCGTGGCATTTATAAGCCACGACGTTTTTGATTTGTTTAAGGACCGGTACTAGAAAATTTATTTATATCGGCGATAATGTAAATATATCAACAAGTTTACTTTGTCGCTTCTTTAAAAACAAAATGCTCTTTAAACTTTCTAGCTTCAACTTTTTGACCGTTTCTCATAGAGCGGAAAGGATGTTCTTGCCACGTAATGATAACGTCAACTTTATAGGCTTTTGTAGCAACAGGGAAATTAGCGTGTTCAAATCCAGTTTTTCCGCTTGCTAGACGACTTTCTTTTAGGGAAAAGAGTTCATATTTTGTTTTCGTATTTGGTTCATTGCGGAAGACTTCAACTTGTACGTTATATACTTCGCTTTTCCCAAGATTTTTTACAGAGAAATGATATGTTTGAAATACACCTTTTTTAGGTTGCAACAATTTTTCACCCGTTTTTTTCACTTCATCAATATTCACTTGCCATTGATTAGAGTTTTGAGAGACTGGTAAAGAGTTTGGGGAATAAGCATACGTTTCATTAACTGCAACTATGCATAACAATAGGAAAAAGAAACTAATCGTTTTTCTCATATGCACACCTCCGCTATAAAATTTATATTAATATGTGTAAAAAACTTAAATTTATGTAATAAAATGGAAAAGGTGATAGTATGATTCAAATTAGTTTGAAAGAACTTGAAGAAGTAGTAGATGGTGAAGGGCTACATGAGTTGTTTTATAAATTAGTTGCAGTGGGAGTGTCAATTGATTCTAAAAAAACTCAAGAGGAAAATTTGTTTGTACCAATTATACGTGTAAAAGATGGGCATGATTACGTACAAGAGGCAATGAGGAATGGAGCAGTTGCGTGCTTATGGAAAAAATCTCACGGTGATCCACCAAAAGGAATACCGATTATATTTGTAGATGACACGCTATTCGCGCTACAACAATTAGCACGATTTTACCGAAATGAACTTAATGTGAAAGTAATCGGAATTACTGGTAGTAATGGAAAGACAACAGTAAAAGATATAATAGGGACGATTTTAAGTACAACTTATAACGTACATAAAACGAAAGGTAATTTAAATAGTCAAATTGGATTGCCGTTAACGATTTTAGAAATGAAACGAGATACGGAGTTTTTAATACTAGAAATGGGAATGAGTGAAGAAGGGCAAATTCGAAAGTTATCAAATATAGCGCAGCCGGATGTAGCGATAATTACAATGATTGGACAGTCTCACTTAGAAACGCTTGGATCAAGAGAAGGAATTGCGAATGCTAAATTAGAAATTATAGACGGATTCAAAGAAAAATGTTTATTTTTATATAATGGTGATGAGCCATTACTTTCTCAAAATAATAAAATGCTAGGTATAGAATATAAGTCATTTGGTGAAAAGGATACAAATGATCTTTATCCTACGAATGTACGATTAAATGAATATGGTAGTCATTTCAAATTAAATGAATCAAAAAAAGTACAGTATGACGTCTCTTTGCATGGGAAGCATAATATATTAAATGCAATCATCGGAATAGCTATAGGTCAATTTTATAATGTGCCCACAGAGAAAATAAAGCGGGCTTTAAGACAAATAAACATTACAGATATGCGCTTTCAATTTTTATCTGCAAAATCAGGCTTTACGATTATTAATGATGCATGGAATGCGAGTCCATCTTCAATGACAGCAGCAATTGAAACATTAGAGAAGTTAAATACTTATGAGAAAAAAATCATTGTAATTGGGGATATGTTGGAGTTAGGAAATGAAGCTGAGGTATATCATAGAGAAATCGGAAGAATGTTAAGTCCAGAGAAAATTCAATACGTTTTTACGTATGGTAAGCTTTCAATGATGATAGCGGAAGAAGCAAAGAAGAACTATCCTAAAAATCAAGTGCAATCATTTCAAAATAAAGATGAAGTAGTAGCGAAGATTTTAGAAATAATAAATGAAAAGGATATTGTATTATTGAAAGGCTCTCGAGGAATGGCTTTAGAGGAGATTGTGCAAAAATGGATGTGAAAAATCAGAACATATTGAAAAAAAGGCTTGTGTTTTATAAAACAAAGAGATAGAATACTCTGTAAATATAAAAAGTGATGATCAGGAAAAGTACATGATGCAAGGGTCTACAGAGAGCAATCGGTTGCTGGGAAGATTGCGATACCGCATGATGGAAAGACACTTGTGAGTGTTGCTTTGAACGTGATAATTAGTAAAAGCAAACGGTACCTACCGTTATCAGGACTAAGATGGTCAGTATGACAATTTGGGTGGTACCGCGGAAAAAATCCGTCCCTATTTATAGGGGCGGATTTTTGTATTCTTTGAAAGGGGGTGAGTGACCGTGGATGATGACGATGACAACAATAATGTAAATAAACATAAAACTATTGGAGGGAAATATAATGGATCAAATAATGAAGCGTTCACTCACGCGAGAATGTACAGAGCGTAGCGGGAAGGTTGTATTACTACAAGGATGGGTAAAAAAGATTCGTCATTTAGGGAATGTTAGTTTTTTATTATTAAGGGACCGTACGGGAGTTATTCAATGTGTATTAGAAAACGAGTTAGCTGGATATAAAGTTGATGTTGAAAGTGTCGTCCAAGTTGTTGGTGAAATAGTAGAGACAACGAAAACAGAATTAGGTGTTGAACTACTTGCACATGAAGTAAAAGTATTAAATGGTGCAGAATCACTTCCATTTGAAATAAATAAAAAGAAGCTACAAGTCGGCTTAGATCAACTGTTGAATGAGCGGGTATTATCATTAAGACATGAACGAATCGCGGCGATTTTTAAAGTGAAATCTACACTCGTCCAAAGCTTTAGTGAATTTCTAGTAGAGAACGATTTCACACGTATATTTACTCCGAAAATTGTCTCACAAGGGGCAGAAGGAGGAGCGAATGTTTTTAAGCTTCCATATTTCCAAAGAGAAGCGTATTTAGCTCAATCACCACAGTTTTATAAACAAATGATGGTAGCGGGAGGACTCGAACGTGTTTTTGAAATTGCTCCTGTGTACCGGGCTGAACATCATAACTCTTCACGACATTTAAATGAATATATATCGTTAGACGTAGAGGTTGGGTTTATAAATGATTTTCATGAAGTGATGCAATTAGAAACAGATGTTTTACGATACATGTTTCAACAAGTAGGAGAAACATGTGAGAAGGAATTACAACTATTACAAATAACAGTACCTGTCATTGCAGAAATTCCTAAAATCACATTATCAGAAGCACAAGAAATTTTGAAAAGGAAGTATCGAAAAGAATCTCCTGTAGGGGATTTAGATACAGAAGGTGAAAAGTTACTAGGGAAATATGTAAAGGAAACATATAATAGTGAATTTGTTTTCATTACGCATTATCCGAAAGAAGCGAGACCAATGTATACGATGCCGAATAAAGAGAATCCATCTATTACTGATTCATTTGACTTATTATATAAAGGATTAGAAATAACATCAGGGGCACAGAGAATTCATCATTATGATATGTTACTTGCTTCTTTTAAAGAAAAAGGATTGCATCCAGAGCAATTCCAATCTTATTTAAATACGTTTCGATACGGATGTCCACCGCATGGCGGATTCGGAATTGGATTAGAAAGAGTTGTGTATAAATTTTTAGAATTAACAAACGTACGAGAGGCGAGCGCTTTTCCGAGAGATTGTACGCGCCTTACACCATAAAAAAGAATCTTCGCGATTATCGCGAAGATTCTTTTTTACTGTTCTTTCATTTTTACATTTTGTTTGAAGATGGAAAGATATTTTCTCTTTCTTTCTCTTTTGTCTTTTGATAATACACTTAATAAAAGTGAGTTATCGATATGAACCATTTCATTTTTTAGTGCATTTTGCATTCCGGATAACATCATGTATACAGCTAAAATAACGATAGTGAAAAATAAAATGGGACCGAATGCTACCCAAGGTAAAACATTTAAAAACTGATGATTGTGACCAAGTAAAACAAGTGTACCAGCAACGTTAAATGAAATGGTTTGAAATAGTGCTAAATGCAGTAATAAAACTAAAGTTTGCAGCATTTGTTGATTAATCCAAATGAAAATTTTTGGCGTAAGAAAGGGTTTTAAACGGATCTTACAAATGTGAAAAACCCCACCTCCTAATGTTTTAGAACTTGTCACAAATTCATTTTGTAGCAATAAACGAATTTCATTACTGAAAAGTTGTACTAAATTAGGTACACTAATAAAAATCAAAACTGAAATCATATAAGAAAGCCAAAGGTGTTCTTCATCTGGAGATACAAACATTACAGGTGATAATAAAAAAATTGCTAATAAGGTAGTAGGGACGTATTGGAATGTTTCAAATAGAATATCCAAAAAGCGTACGTATCGATAAAAGTATGCATGAAGAACACCGAATATAAGTGAAAAGACGATCCGGAAAAGACTAATAATCACTGCATAAAATATGGGCGTTTTTGCATCATAAAGAGTCCAGATTAAAACGTCATTCCCCTCTTTATCAACACCGAGAGGATGAGAAAAAGAGGGCGGTGCTGGAGCAGTACTAACTAGTTTATCGTCAATGTATTGAAAAGCAGGAACAGGTTGGATTTTTCCTGAGTCCATTTTTTCTTTAGTAATATAACTTGCAACAATAATAGTTACTAAAATAAGAAGACCGATTAAAAATCGTATATTAAAAACTACCTTTTTAAACATGTAAATTCCTTCTTCCTGGTAAAATGCGTTTTAATAGTTCAAAGGAGAGATAAAATGGAATCGTTTAAAATGCTGATTGTAACAATTTCCGGTATTTGATGCATAATTAAAAATTTAAACAATCCATATGAGTTAAATAAATACTCAAGTACAATCATATTGGAAATCATAAATAAAAAAATAGATTTAGCATTATAAAAAATAGATAATAGAGCGTTGATGAGTACGTGTTTATATAAAATGTAAAACGGTTTTAATCCTTTTGCGACTGCAACATTAACATAATCCTTTTGTAGCTCATCTTTATGATTTAGTAGACTGATTTTGTATAAGAAAATAATCGGTAAAATGCTTAATGTTAATATGGGTAACAAATATGTTTTTTCTTGCATTGTAGAAAAAGGTACCGTAACGAGAAAATTTGTATTTTTATAAATCCAAATGACAAATAGCTGTACACAAGCGACGAAAAATAAGTCTGGCAACGCCTCTAGTACATGCAAAATTTTAAGAATAATAGTTTGAATGTGTATTGGAAAGTAAAATGTAAGAATTGTAAAAGTAGTAGAGAGGAGTACGGCAATAAGAAAAGCGCAAATCATAATAATTAATGTATGGTTATATGATTCTAGTAAGTATGGAAATAGGTCTCGATCCGGTGATTGAATCCCTGCATTGCTGATTTTGTAAGTAATTGTTGTAGGGTGAAATAAAGAAGAGATTACATTTAATATCGAATCTAAATAGTTACTCAAATTAAATTGTAAAGTTGGTGTTGGTTGCATTGCTAGTGAATTTGCTGAATTTGGAGATTTACCAAAAAACAATTGTGGCAAAGAACAAATCGCAATAATACCAAAGATGATGAAAAATGAGCGGATAATAAAAAAACATCCATTCTTTAAATATGACATAATGTATTTTCTCCTTACAATTTATATTTGTAAATATTTTCTATAAGAATTTATAAAAATCCTTTTCGACAAAAAAGTAATATATATCTTGACAGTAACAAATATAAACGATATACTTCATATTAATTTCAAAAGAAAATATATTCTAAATATTAAAATGTGTTGAATAGGAGTAGTAAGGTCATGTATTTGTGCAGAGAGCTATGGGTTGGTGCGACATAGTCAAATGACATCCTGAACTCGCCTAGGAGCAATAAGGTGGAACGGAATCACATTCTTAGTAAATCTTAACGGTTAACCTTCGATATTAGGTTTGTAATCAAACGATTACTACTAAGGTGGATTCATAATGGAATCAATAAGGGTGGTACCGCGTTAAGTAAATGGCTTAGCGTCTCTTTATATAAAGAGATGCTAAGCCATTTTTTATTATATAGAGGAAGAAATGGAGGGTTTATTTGGATTGGTATATTAAATTTAATTATTTATATAAAAAGATTTAATTAGGAGGAAAATGGGATGAAACAGACGGAGCAATGGACTTCGAAATTAGGTTTTATAATGGCAGCAGCAGGATCAGCAATTGGACTTGGCGCAATATGGAAGTTTCCTTATATCGCTGGGAAGAGCGGGGGAGGAGCATTCTTTTTAATTTTTATATTATTTACTGTATTAATTGGACTACCGCTACTTATAGCTGAATTTATGATTGGACGCAGTACACAGAAACAAGCAGTTGGAGCATTTAAAAGTATTGCACCAAATACAGGATGGCACTGGATTGGACGTCTTGGCGTTGGAACTTGTTTTATATTACTTTCGTTTTATAGTGTTGTAGGTGGCTGGGTATTAATCTATTTATTCAGGGGAGTAACAGGACAGCTTATTACTCCGGGACAAAATTACAGTACATTATTCACTGAAACAATTGGAAATCCAATTTGGGCTATTCTTGGTCATTTTGCTTTTATGTTTATTACGATATGGGTTGTATCAAAAGGTGTACAAAATGGGATTGAAAAAGCAAGTAAATACATGTTACCAGCGTTGTTCGTTTTATTTGTAGCTCTTATTATTCGTTCATTAACACTTGATGATGCGATGAAAGGTGTGAAGTTTTTCTTACAACCAGATTTCTCAAAGATTACTTCAGAAAGTATTTTGTTCGCAATGGGACAATCATTCTTTGCGATTAGTATAGGGATTTCGATTATGGTTACGTATAGTTCGTATTTAAATAAAAAAGAAAGTTTACCAAAATCGGCAATTACAATTGTTGGATTGAATTTATTCGTTTCTTTATTTGCAGGACTTGCTATTTTCCCAGCAGTATTTTCATTAGGAATGGAGCCAACAGAAGGACCTGGATTACTATTTATCGTATTACCATCTGTATTTAGTCAAATTCCATTCGGTGGAGTATTCTTAACAGTATTTCTTGCGTTGTTTACATTTGCGACATTAACATCGGCATTTTCTCTACTAGAAACGGTCGTTTCAGCATTAGCAAATGGTGAGCAAGAAAGAAGAAATAAACTATCATGGATCATCGGTTTCTGCATTTTCCTAGTAGGTATACCATCCGCGTTATCATTTGGAGTATGGAGTGATATTACGATTTTTGGTAAGAATATTTTTGATGCAGTAGACTTCTTATCTAGTAATATATTAATGCCACTTGGAGCATTGTTTATCAGTATTTTCGTATCGTTTAAAATGGAGAAAAAGGTATTAGAAGCAGAATTTTATGTAGGTGGAAATTATGGAAAGAAAGTATTTACTTGTTGGGTATTTTTACTTCGATTTGTAGCTCCCCTTGCGATAGTCATCGTATTTTTAAATGTAATAGGGATTATTTAAGCTTAAATGTTATAATATTCAGTGAAAAAAGGAGGGCGAGGATGAAATTAAAATATGATTTTGCTGCAAAAGGAAAATTAATAAATATTAGAGGGAAAAAACTATATGTCGAAACACATGGATCTCCTGAAAATAAACCGATTTTATACTTACACGGGGGACCGGGTGAAAGCTGTTATGATTTTTCATTTCATCAAGCGGAAAGATTAAAAGATTCATTGTATTTAATTTCGTTAGATCAAAGAGGAGTTTGTCGTTCAGAAGTAATTACTGAAGAAGAACCGTTTAGATTAAGTGATTTAATTGAAGACTGTGAGGAACTAAGAAAAGTATTACAAATTGAAAAATGGTCTGTAATTGGGCATTCTTTCGGTGGCTTTTTAGCGTTGTTATATGCGGTGACGTATCCAAATTCAATAGCGAAAATAATATTTGAAGGGCCGACTTTCGATTTTGCTCTAACAAGTAGAGCTTTGTTACAAAAGACAGGAACTTTATTAATAAAGTATGGAAAAGAAGAACATGCAAAAGAGTGCCTTGATTTAGTAGCTAGTAATGCTAGTTCAGAAGAGTTGTTAGAAGCTTATATAAGATTAAGTGGTGAGCTAGCGGAAAATAGAATGGAAATTTACAGTTATAAGGAAGATAAAACAGACGATAGTTTATATAGTTACGAAGAGTGGGAAGAATTTTCTAGTCGTTCGCAGATCCATTTTGTAAGATTAAAAGAAGAGGGAGAAATTTATAAGTCATTGTTATCAAAACTAAAAGAGGTAAAGAGTCCAATGCTTTTACTTGTAGGGCAACATGATGCAGTAACTTGTGAAAAGCAAATTCTAACATTTAATCAAGATACTCAAAATGGTAAGTATATCGTGTTTGAAGAGAGTGGTCATACACCACATTATGAGGAAGCAGACCGATTCGCTGAAACAGTCATTCATTTTTTGAAATAAAAAAAGAAAGGGTGCTTCTAATAATGAGAAGTACCCTTTTTAAATTTCTGGATAAGTGATCGTAATGTTAGGCCATTTGCTTTGCCAATTCTTTTTAATAACTCTTTTCTTGTACAAATGTATACGTTCTTTCGTTTCAAGAAAATGAGGTGTGGGTTTCACTTGTAACGAAAGTACATCTTCTATTCCGCAAGGCGATGTTAATATGACATTGTTTTTCTCGTCTAATGTAACCCCAAGAGCAGTTGCTGTTTCAGGAAATTTAGAAATAGCATCAACAGAAGAAGAGTAAGGTAGCATTTTATTCACTACATGCATGCGAGCTTGATTTTTTACTGACCAAGGGATAGTGGCATCCATATTTGTCAGCTTCGTTTCTAATAATTGTTCATATGCCTCATCTTTCTGCATTGAATCATAATAAATAACATCAACGTCTGGTGTAGCCGTTCGTACTTCGTAGTTATGTAAAGTATCCCAAATTTTAGAACGAACAAATCCGGCGCAAACCCACCAATCAGGTAGTTGTAGTGATTTTGCCATTTGTAATACGTTCATCATCCACGGATCATTTTGTATGAAATGGATAATATCTTGCTCGGTTTTTATAGTCATTGATAAATTCCCCTCTATTTATAGAGTTAGTGGATTAATGCATTAGTTCAATAATCCATAAAATCCAGTAAGCACCTGGTACAAATAAAAATTGTGCTAATAAGGTGCCGAGAAGTCTAGAAATCATTAGCCAACCATACATTTTACTCATTGACTCAGCACCGTCCTCTGATTGAAGAGCGCGCTCTGTTAAAAGGGCGATACGTGGATCGAGTAATACTGTTAATAAAATAGTAGCAAAACCATTCACGAGACCAGATGCTGTACTTGCATTTGTTGCGTAATCTGGATTTAAAAAAGAAGCGTAAAGAGCTGAAAGGACACCCGCTGTATAAATTGCAGTTGCGAACATGTTAATAAGCATAATACGCTTTGGGATACCACCGATCCTTAGTCGATGAATCATTTCTAACTTTGGAAAGCGTACATATTTTTTTGTGCGCTTTAATTTTTGAATGTTATTTGTTTTCATCATTCGTATGAAAGAACCGTCTGTTTCAAAGTTTTGAATGACATATCCAAATAGCTTTGTCAAAGTTGGATAGAGTATAATTGCCAACAATGTACCGATAGAGGCAGATAATAGAACGAGCCGTATAATATGCTCTAAATTAATAGAAGAATCTAGTTTTGCTTCATCGACAATACCACCAATTAAAAAGGCTTGTAGTAAGTTAGATGTTCTTGAAATAAGCAGTACCATTCCTACGACAGATAAGGCAACGGCAATCTTTTTTAAACGTACACCAGCTAATCGAATACTATAAGAGCTTGTTTCAACTGCGTGGATAACAATTGTGAAAGCCATAATAAAAATTAACGTAATTGACATGTGTTTCACCAGTTTCTATGAAATTAATTGTAACTTTTTCACTTTATCATATCTTTTGTATTTTTGTAACTGAAAGTATGAGGAATAGAAAAAGTAATTTTCTGAAAAAAATAAAAATGGTATTATGGAAAAGATGTGATCTGTTTAATAGAGGGGGAGCTTTTTTATGTATACATATTATAGTAATCGTGCGAGTGAATATGAAGCGGTGTACAATCGGAATGATCCAGTAAGGCAAGCGGAACAAAAGATGCTTGAACAAAAATTAAAAGATATATGTATAGGAAGAAAAGTTCTTGAAGTTGCTTGCGGAACAGGGTATTGGACGAAGTATGTAACAGATGTAGCTGCACATATAACAGCGATTGATTATTCTGATGAAGTACTAGCGATAGCAAAGGAGAAAGAGCTTTCTAAGGAAAAGGTTACCTTTCAGAAAGGTGACGCTTTTAAACTAGAACAAATGAAAGACATCTTTCAAGGGGCATATGCAAACTTTTGGTTTTCACACATTAAAAAAGAAGAGATTACTAGTTTTTTAATACAGTTTCATCATGTATTAGAAAAAGGAGCGATAGTTTGTTTTGCAGATAATTTGTATAACGAAGGAATTGGCGGAGAGCTTATTCGTAAAGATGGAGATATAAATACATATAAAATTCGTACACTCTCGACTGGTGAGAGGTATGAGATTATTAAAAACTATTATACGCAAGAAGAATTGCAATCTATTCTTGAACCATTTGCATTAGATTTAAATTTTCATATAGGTGAGTGTTTTTGGTGGGTTACATATAAAGTAAAGTAAGTGGAGGAATGAAACATGTATAAAACATTTCTATTTGATTTAGATGGAACATTAACGGATCCGAAAGAAGGGATAATAAACTCTGTTCTATATGCGTTAGAAAAGATGGGAATAGAAGAAGGGAAAATAAGTGAGTTAGATTCATTTATTGGTCCACCGATTCAACAATCGTTTGCAGAAAGATATAATATGAGTGAAATAGAAGTTGAGGAAGCTGTCGTTTATTTCCGGGAATATTTAAAGAAAAGCGGTCTATTAGAAAATAAAATATATGATGGGATTCCGACTCTATTGCAAGAATTAAAAGATGCAGGTAATCGTTTGTATGTAGCAACTTCAAAGCCTACTATATTTGCAAAGCAAGTAATAGAGCACTTTCAGTTAACATCATTTTTTGAAGAGATTGTCGGGAGCAATTTAGATGGGACAAGAATAAAAAAGGAAGAAATAATTGATCATATATTACAAACAAATGAAGAACTCAAAAAAGAAGAAATTGTAATGATTGGAGATAGAAAGCACGATATAATAGGGGCTAATAATAATGAAATCGCTTCTATTGGTGTATTGTACGGTTATGGAAGTGAGAAAGAACTGAGTGAAGCTAGGGCGACTTATATAGTGAAAGATGTCGAAGAGTTGCAAAGCTTTTATTTAGAGAAAAGTATGGTAAACCTATAAAAAGAGAAACTAACAATCCCTTTATAACGTATGACGATGAAATCGTTTTTGTTTAAAGGGATTTTTCGTATGTAATCGAATAGTTATAATTAGACATTTTTAGCATGAAAAATTTGTTATAAAAAGAGGAGGAATGTCATGAAATAAAAGGATACGAGATGTTAGCAGAAGTTTAGTATCAAAAGATTGAATTTTCAGTTTAAAAGGAGGGGTATAATTGGAGCTAGTTATTATTTTATTAGCACTTAGTTTACTCATGTTTGTAGCATATAGAGGATTTTCTGTAATATTATTCGCACCGATTTTTGCATTATTTGCGGTATTTTTGACAGAGCCTAGTTATGTTTTACCTTTCTTTTCTAATATTTTTATGGAGAAAATGGTAGGGTTTATTAAACTATATTTTCCTGTTTTCTTGCTTGGAGCCATTTTTGGTAAAGTAGTAGAAATGTCAGGTATTGCTGATTCTATTGCAAAGACAATTATAGAGTTAGTTGGGGAAAAGCGTACAATTTTAGCCATTGTTTTAATGGGGGCTATTTTAACATATAGCGGTGTAAGTGTTTATGTAGTTGTATTCGCTGTATATCCGTTTGCAGCAAAATTGTTTCGACAAGCTGATATCCCAAAACGGTTAATTCCCGGTACAATCGTTCTTGGAGCAGTAACTTTTACAATGGATGCACTACCTGGATCACCACAAATTCAAAATGTAATACCTACAACCTTTTTTAGAACTGATATTTATGCAGCTCCGATACTTGGTATTGTAGGAGCAATTTTTGTTCTCACGTTAGGTTTACTATATTTAGAGAGTAGGCGAAAGAAGGCAAAAGCTGCAGGAGAAGGATACTTCGGCTTTAACGATGGAAAATCTGAAATGGCAGCATCTTTGCAATTAGAACAAAAAGATATGCCGATACTAAGTGGTATGGAAATCACAAGAGTACAGCAAGTAATTGCGTTTATACCACTTATTTTAGTAGGTGTAATGAATAAGGTTTTCACAATCATGATACCAAAGTGGTATCCAAATGGCTTTGATTTCTCAGCTATTGGTATGAAAGCATTTGGAAAAGTTGAATTAAGTGCGGTAGTTGGAATTTGGTCTGTAGAATTGGCACTTATTATAGGGATTTTATCAACGCTTTTATTATATTGGAAACGAGTAGTAACTGAACTCCAAGCTGGATTGAATACAAGTATTGGGGGAGCACTACTTGCAACAATGAATACAGGAGCTGAGTTTGGATTTGGTGGTGTTATTGCAGCACTTCCAGGCTTTGCGATTATGAGAGATAGCATCTCTGCAACGTTCACGAATCCATTAGTAAATGGAGCAGTAACAACTAATATTTTGTCTGGGATTACTGGGTCAGCATCAGGAGGAATGGGAATAGTTTTAAGTGCGATGGGAGATAAATTTATTGCTGCAGCAACGCAATATAACATTCCGTTAGAAGTTATGCATCGCATTGTATCAATGGCATCAGGTGGAATGGATACATTACCACATAATGGGGCGATTATTACTATTCTAACGGTAACAGGATTAACACATAAGCAGTCATATAAAGACATATTTGCTATTACAATTTTGAAAACGGTTGCTGTATTTTTAGTCATCGCGTTCTATACTTTAACAGGAATCTATTAATAATAGTTAATATACGAAAAGAAAATATTTATTAGAAATAGAAGGGGTGGAGGACTTGCAAGAAGTTGCTGAATTTCGTATGCCGAAGTCTGTATTATATGGGAGAAATTCGCTTGAAAAACTAGGGGAGCAATCAAAGAAGTTAGGGAAAAGGGCTTTTATAGTTAGTGATACAATTATGGAGAAATTAGGGTATGTTGAAAGATGTGTGAAGCAATTAAATGCGAAAGGGGTTACAGTTATTACGTATAATAAAGTGAACGCTGAGCCTACAAATATACACGTATTAGAAGCGTTATCTATTTGTAAAGAAGGAAAATGTGATTTTATTATCGGTATTGGCGGGGGAAGTTGTATTGATGCTGCGAAAGCAGTAGCAGTGTTATACACAAATGGTGGAGAAATTGAAGAATATGTCCAAAAGGATATCGAAATAAAAAATGATCCATTACCTCTTATTGCAATCCCAACAACTTCTGGTACTGGATCGGAAGTAACGAGTGTAGCTGTAATTACGAATAAAAAAACGGATGTGAAAATGATGATAAAGCATCCGAGCTTTACCCCGCAATTGGCGATAATAGACCCTATTTTGACAAGTTCAGTACCACCTCATATTACTGCAGCAACAGGAATAGATGCATTATGCCATGCGATTGAAGCTTATATTTCTAAAGTTTCACAACCACTAACAGATGTTCTCGCGCTTTCAGCTATTGAAAGTATAATGAAATATTTACGTTTTGCATATGAGGATGGGGATAATATGGAAGCAAGAGAAGCACTGATGATTGCTTCATTGCAAGCTGGAATTGCTTTTTCAAATGCTTCTGTTACATTAGTCCATGGTATGTCTCGTCCTGTAGGAGCATTATTCCATGTGCCACATGGAATATCGAATGCAATACTATTACCTACAGTTCTAGAGTTTACAAAAATGAATGCAGTAAAAAGGTTAGCTGAAGTAGGACGTAGCTTAAACAAAGATTTGTATTCGTATTCTGATGAAGAAGTGGCGAACTACACGATTGCTGAAATTCAGAAACTTTGCTTTGATCTTCGTATTCCTAATTTAAGAGAATACGGAATTGATGAAGGTGAATTTGAAAATGCTATTTCTAAAATGGCGAAAGATGCTATTGCAAGTGGTAGTCCAAGTAACAATCCACGAGTTCCATCTTATGATGAAATAAAAGAGCTATATCGAAAATGCTTTGATTATCAATATAAGATAACCACAAAGATTATTTTCTGAATATTCTATAATTATTTCCGCGGAAATGAAAAAGAACTACTATAAATGTAATAGGTATAATTGGAGGAAGGTTATTATTTTTATAGGATTTAAACGTGATTAATTATGTATAAATTATATGATAAATCACGTTTTTAAAATGCTATTTTGAAGGAGGATATATGAAGTTAATAGGTCTTATTGGCGGAATGAGCTGGGAATCAACTACTGAGTATTACAAAATGATAAATGAAGAAATAAAAATGAGATTAGGTGGATTACATTCAGCAAAATGTCTTCTTTACAGCGTTGACTTTGAAGAAATTGAACGATACCAATCTGAAGGAGATTGGGATAAAGCGGGAGAGGTATTAGGAAATGCAGCATCTTCTTTGGAGAAGGGTGGCGCTGCTTTTATAGTAATTTGTACAAACACGATGCATAAAGTTATTAAGCATATAAAAAATAGAATCAGTATTCCAATATTACATATTGCTGATGCAACAGCGAAGGAAATAAAACAACATAGAATTCAATCAGTTGGTCTACTTGGGACAAAATACACGATGGAGCAGGATTTCTATAAATTACGTATAGAAGAAAATGATTTAAAAGTAATTGTACCAAAAGAAGAGGATAGAGAGAGAGTAAATAAAATAATATATAACGAATTATGCCTAGGAAAAATAACCCCACAATCAAGGGAGTATTTTAAAAATGTAATGGAAGATTTGGCGCAAAGAGGAGCAAAAGGCATTATATTAGGGTGTACAGAAATAGGACTATTAGTAAAACAGGAAGATGCATTAGTTCCTTTATTTGACACAGCCCGCATACATGCAGTTGAAGCTGTGAATATGTCTTTAGAAGATGAAGATAATTTTATTATGTAAACAATGACCGTGTAAGTGGAAAACATTCAGAAAATATTTTATAATGTAAGTGGTTACATTCAAGGGGGAATGCGGATGTTCTCAGTTCAACCAATCGCATTTGTACATAATGAAAGAAAGGAAATAGTAGATGATGAGTGGGGAGAAATAAGATCACTTATTACTTTAAGTGATTCGTATACAGAGGAAAGTATACAAGGGATCGAAGATTTTTCTCATATTGAAGTTATTTTCTATTTTCATAAAGTAACAGATGAACAAATTCAGTATTCTGCTAGACACCCTAGAAATAATAGTAATTTTCCAAAGGTAGGGATTTTTGCACAACGTGGAAAAAATCGTCCGAATCGACTAGGAGCGACAATTGTTAAAGTGATAAGAAGAGATGGAAAAACAATTGTTGTTGAAGGATTAGACGCAATCGATGGCACACCTATTTTGGATATAAAGCCTGTTATGAAAGAGTTTATACCGAGAGAAGAAATAAAACAGCCCGAATGGGCAACAGATATTATGAAGCAGTATTGGAAGGGGAATGGAGTAAAATGAGAATATATGAAGCAACAATTGCAGATTTAGATGGACTAGCATCTGTTTTTAATAACTATCGCGTATTTTATCGACAAGATTCCGATATTGAAGGAACAAAAGCATTTTTACGAAATCGAATTGAGCGAAAAGAATCAGTCATTTTTGTAGCGGTAGAAGGCGGGGAATATATTGGTTTCACACAATTATATCCATCATTCTCATCTATTTCGATGAAAGAATTATGGATATTAAATGACTTATTTGTACAAGCGAAGAAACGCGGGGCAGGAACGGGTAAAAAGTTGCTGGAAGCTGCTAAAACATTCGCATTAGCAAATGGTGCAAAAGGTTTAAAACTACAAACAGAAATTGATAATTTATCAGCACAGCGATTATATGCTGAAAATGGATATTTGAGAGATAATCGTTATTTCCATTATGAATTAACTTTTTAAACTAAGCAATAAAAGCTCGGCCTACTCTTTTTGTAGGCTGGGCTTTTATTATTTTTCATACCTTTTGACATATAGGAAAAGAATAGTCAAAAGGAGGAAGTTATGAGGAAGAATTTAACTTGTCTTATCGTTGATTTAATATCCAATTCGTAGCATCTTCAAAGTTTTCTGCAATGTAATTCGGCTCAATATGTGCCCATTTATCTCGGTACGTATGTAAGGCGTCATATCCAGCGCCAGTTTGAACTAATATTGTCGTTGCATTTACTTTTGCACCAGCAACAATATCAGTCCAGCGATCACCAATTATAGCGCATTTTGTTAAATTAAGCCCATGTTTTTCCGCTGCTTGCAGGAGCATGCCTATGCTTGGTTTGCGGCATTCACATCCTTCATCATGTTTATGAGGACAAAGGTAAATATCATCAAAACCAAACTCTATTAACTCTTTCGTAAAATCATTTACAGTCGCTTTTCCATCTGCGATACCCGGTTGATTCGTAAAAGAGAAAAGTTTTATATTTTGAGCTTTTAATTTTTGTAAAGATTCCTTAGTAAAAGGAAATAATGTGAAAGAGCCTGGATAATGTATTATAGTATCACCTCCAATTGTTCCGTCACGATCAATGAAAATTGCTTCGATGTTTTTCATAGTTACAGCCCTTTCTATGTGTATGTAGTTTAAAAATGTTTTACAAATCGATATCCATTTACTTCATATCCTAATTTTTTATAAAAAGGATGAGCTTCTAATCTATTTGTACCACTAACTAGCCACGTCCCAATGCAATTATGCTTCTTTGCTAATTGTTCTGCATAATCCATTAAAACTTGTCCGATACCTTTTCGGCGTATTGTAGAATCTACGCTAATAATTGAAATCTCGCCATAACGCGTTACATCCTCTAAGTTCTCGCGTATACGAAATCCTAGTAATCCGAAAATAGTATTGTCTTCTTCGTAAACATATAAAAAATCAAAAGGACTCATTCTCACAAATTGCAAACGATTTTTCATATCCTCATGTGATATAAAAGAGCCTTTTAACTCTTTTGTAAGAGAACATAATGTATCTATATCATTTATGACTGCTTCACGAATTTGAAATGACATATGATCAACTCCATTTAAATTAAAAACTTCAAACATTAAATATTCTGTTAAAATGTGTTTTTTCCTGCTACCGAAACAAATATTTTAGAAATGCTATAATACTATATTAAGAGGGATATGTTATCATTTTCCTTGATTGTATTGTAAATGGAAAGAAGGGAAATGTATGCTAGAAGTGAATATCCGCTCAGCCGGATATGAAATTGGTGAAAAGACAGTTCATGATATTGCATTTGCAATTGAAAAAGGAGAGTTAGTTGCTCTTATTGGCGCAAATGGCGCAGGAAAGAGTACGACAATTAAATCGATACTCGGTTTACTTGTCAATATGGATGGTGAAATCTCGTTTGGTGAAAAGAAAAATCCATATGCATATGTACCAGAGCATCCGACGTATTATGAATATTTAACTTTATGGGAGCATATTGAATTGTTAATGGCTGCACGTGGAAATGAAGTAGGAAGCTGGGAGGATAAGGCAAAGGGATTATTACATACGTTCCGAATGGAAAAACATATACATGAATACATATCGAAGTTTTCAAAAGGTATGAAACAAAAATCGATGCTAATACTCGCGTTTTTAACGGAACCGGATTTTTATATTATTGATGAGCCTTTTATCGGTTTAGATCCAGTGGCAACTCGAGAATTTTTAAACTATTTATATAAAGAAAAAGAGCGGGGCGCAGGAATTTTACTTTGTACACACGTACTAGATACAGCTGAACGAATTTGCGAAAGGTTTTTACTCATTTCGCAAGGTACGTTAGTAGCAGATGGGCATTTAGAGGCGATACAATCGTTAGCAGAGATGCCAGGAAGCACACTGTTAGATTGTTTCGATGCAATTGTAAGGCGGGAGCAGCATGATTAAACAACAGTTTAATAAAAGGCTACGTCATGAATTGCAAAGAAAATGGAAGTCAATTCGTTCTGTAGCTGATTGGACAGTAGCATTATATATTATTATTCCAGCACTTATATTTATGGGGATATATTATCGTTCACTTTGGATGAAGGAATTATCTATGGAAGAGACCGTTTATTTTGGATTAGGTTTACTCGCGTTTTACTTTGTTACATTTTCAAGAGGAGTTCGCTCATTTTTTGAGCAAGCAGATAGTTTATTTTTAATTTCGTACCCAAATCATATGCGAAGATTAATGAAGTTCGGCATGATATATACGTTTATTCGGATTGCAATAACGAACGTAATTGTAGTATTCATTATGCTACCGCTATTGATGAAAAGTATGGGAGCGACAATTATACAAATCGTACTATTTTGGATTTTCTTTACTGTTTTTCGATTTATGTTATCGTTGTTGATGAGATTCATAAATGTACGTGTAGGGAAACGATGGGTTTTATGGATTATAAAAAATGTTCTATTTTCTTTTGGATTAATTTTCTTTGGAATCAGTTTATTTTTCATTTATAAAAATCCACTGTTTTCCATACTCTTTATCGGTCTAGCAGCTTTACTTACTGTAGTCTTAGTAAAAGAAAAGATGAATTATAAAAATTACTTTTTTAAAGAAGTTGAGAAAGAAAAAGAAGAAAGTATGCGCTGGACGAGAGGGATTATGCAAGTTGGTGGACATGCGGCGAAACCGAGTAGTTCGAATAAAAAACCGTGGATGTTCCCTCATTCTAAAAAAATATTAGGTAAAAAAGCTGATTCACGCATTATTGAATCTTTTTTAAAAGAATTTTTGCGTACAAGTAGTGCTTTAATGTTTTATGTTCAAATTGTATTAATAAGTAGTGTAAGTATTATCGTGACTCCGAGGTGGATAACAGCTATTATTCTTGTATTTGCTTTACTTGCAATTGCTCACTATGCACGTGATTATTGGAATGAATTCACGAAGAAAATGTTCCTTCATTTATATTGTGACGAAGGAAAATTACTATTGTTAAGATGGAAGATAAATCGTTATTTATTACTTCCAGCGATAATTATATACGGGACAGTTATACTTTCTCAGTTTTATTTATTGTCAGCAGTAATCATTGGAGTTATTTTCATATTATTAATTGGATGGATTGTATTTTTACCGTAAAAAAGAGCCGAATAGGCTCTTTTTTAGTCTGTGATGCATTGGTAAATAAAATATACTAAAACGAGAATACTTACGGCGGAGTACATGACATCTAAAGTCATCTGATCGCCTCCTCATTGTTGTTGTATATATAGTGTATGAAATCTTACAATGTCATATTCAAGTGAAAAATATGTGAACGTTAACAAATTTGTAAAGTGCAAAAATTACAATCATTTTGTATAATAGAAGAAACAACCGTTATATAAGATATAATGAGTGAAAGGGGAGGGAATATAAATGCCAAATTGGTTTAGAAAAACCTTAGTCGCATTAATTACCGTATTTACATTTGGTTTAGTGACGCCTCCTTCCATTTTGCTTGATAATGCAAAAGCGGACAAGCCTACTACAACTAGGCAACAAAATTTGGAGCAAACGTCCTATACATATGAAGAAACGAATGAAAGGTTAACCACCGATACTTTTGTTAACTATGCGATGCAAGAAGCTGAGAAGCAATCTATGCAAAAATTCGGCTCTAAAATTGGGCCTGTAATTGAAGATGAATTTAAAGATGTTGTATTACCTAAAATTGAAGAAGCAATCGCGGAACTTGCAAATGATGTGCCAGAAGAATCGTTACAATCATTAGCAATATCCCAAAGACCAGCTGGTGGAAATAATGAAAAGATTTTTCATGTATATGATACGAAAACAGGAAATGACTTACTGCGATTTCACGTGAGGAGAGATCATCCACCGCAAGATGGATATTATTTTAATTTCCACTATCATCGTTTTGATGATGGATACTCAGGACATCATGAACTAGGAAATATTTATTGGAATACGAATGTGCCGCCGAAATGGCTGTCTTAATGAAGAACAAGAGAAAATCTTGTTCTTTTTTTATGCTTATCCCGCTATTTGCGGGCAGTAAGACTCCCACCTCAAAATTTGGCGAATGCAAGGAAGTTAGGTGGAGTCGGGCTGCCCGTAAACGCCCGATTGGTGTGGGCTAATAATCAGTAGGGATGGACAAAACTCCACTGATTAAAGTTTCACTTTATGAAAGGTTAAGACAGCTAGGTTGTTGAATAAAATATGTTTAAGTAAAAAAGAAGTAAAGGGAGTATGGGGGATGCAAAAATACATTGTTTTTGACTTTGACGGCACATTAGTAGATTCACAAAATATATTTGTACCAATTTATAATCAACTTGCTGAAAAGCATGGATATAAGACAATTAGTGAGGAAGAAATTGAGCTTTTACGAAAATTAACTATGTCAGAGAGATGTAAAAAATTAGATGTACCACTGTATAAACTTCCTATATTGGCGTTAGAGTTTTATAAATTATATCAACCTGCTATAAAAGATCTCGTTTTATTCCATGGGATGAAGGATGTGTTAGATGAATTATATAAAAAAGGTTATGGAATTGCGGTTATATCTTCGAACTCAGAAGAGCATATTAGGGCATTTTTACACAACAATGGTATAGAAATGATTCAAGAAGTGTATTGTTCTAAAAATTTGTTCGGCAAAGATAAAATGATAAAAAGGTTTTTAAAGTCGAAAAAGTTAGCAGAACAAGATATGTTATATGTCGGTGATGAACAGAGAGATGTAGCAGCATGTAAAAAGGCTGGTGTGAATGTAATTTGGGTTTCGTGGGGATATGACGTTATTGAAGCGGTAAAAGGAGATGCGCCTGATTATATGGTTAGTACGCCAGGAGAAATTGTGCAAGTAGTACAGGCAGCGCATACTTAATTTGGGGAAGTGAGGGAGTTATGAATAAACTTCGACCAGGTATTCATCATATTGAATTTTGGGTAGCAAATTTAGAGGAGTCTATTTCTTTTTATGACGTTTTGTTATCGATAATTGGATGGGGGAAATTAAATGAAGTGGCATATAGCACAGGAGAAAGTGAAATATATTTTAAAGAAGTAGATGAGGAAATTGTAAGATCGTTAGGACCGAGACATATTTGTTATCAAGCTATTAATAGAGGAGTAGTTGATGACGTAGCAGAGTTTCTTGCTAGTACTAAGATGAAGCTTATACGTGGACCTATTGAAATGAATCATTATTCGGATGGTTACTATACGATCGATTTTTACGACCCGAATGGATTTATTGTAGAAGTTGCGTATACACCGAATGCAAGAATGTAATGAGAAACTTGACGTCTATTTTATAATAAAATAAGGGGGTGGACTATTGAAAGTCAGGCAAGGAAAATATGAAGAAATAAAGTTACGTGATAGAATTCCAGGAATGGTTGAATATATAGAGGATACAATGTTTCCAACTGATTTTCACTATTATATTCCACCGCACTGGCATAGAAGTATTGAAATTAGCCTTGTAGTATTTGGAGAAATTATTTTGTGTGTGAATGGGCAAAAAAAGAAAGTATCCGCTGGCGAATTTATTTTTGTAAATAGTGGAGATGTTCACGAATTTGAAAAAGTTGAAAATACAAGTTGTGCAGTAATAATGTTAATTATTTCTTATGAATTTCTTAAAGAGGTAAATGAAGATTTTGATAAATATAGATTCAATATAAAAGAATCAGTCGTTCAGAAAACAAAACTCCAACAAATATTTTATGAATTAAAGGAGTTAGTCACAAAATCTGATGATTTAAGTTATATAAAAATTAACAGTTTGATGTATGAAATTGTTTATATTTTATTGCGTTACTGTAAAGATGTGGAGAATGTAGAAAATGATTTTCAACTTGGAAATAGACAAAAAGAGATGATTACATATATTTATGAACATTACGATGAAGAACTTAAACTGAAAGATGTAGCAAAACACTTTTTTGTAAGTGAAGAACATTTTTCCCGTATGTTCAAAAAAACCTTTGGATCAAATTTTACCTCTTTTTTAACAAGATACAGACTTTATAAAGCTTATAAGGATATTATTAGTAGTACAAATTCTATACAAGATATAGCAGTAAAACACGGATTTCCAAATGTAAAATCGTTTATTTCACAGTTTAAAGACAAATATGGATATACACCATTACAGTATAGGAAGAAAATCATATCAAAAAATGACAATAATTGAATCAAATATGAACAACAATAAAAAAACGTTCCATGTTACATTTGGTACATGGAACGTTTTTAACTTAATTATAGCAGATGAAGTAAGATTCAAAGGGGATTTATATAATCCAAATAAATGAAAGCGCTTAAAACAAGAGAGGATGAATACTGGATGACTAGAAAATATGACTTAGACCTTTTAGAAAAAATTCAAGAAAAACAAGAAACTATTAACGTGCAGGGGGCAAAAGTCTTAGTAAAAAACATACCAGATTGTGATGAAAAAGGGGCTATGGATCCACGTCTTTATAAGGACACAAAGGTTCAAATGAATGTAATGAGGTTTATGCCTAAAAATATGATGAAAATGGATGCTTCTGAAAAATCAGTAAAGAATATGCGAAAACAATTTAATGGTATTAAAAGTGTTCCTATTGTAACAAAAGACATTAATATTATGCATAAAACTGTTAAAGCTGAAGATGGATTTGATATTCCGATAAGAATTTATAACAGTAGTTCAAAACGAGAGAATGCACCAATTTTATACTTCATTCATGGTGGCGGATTCATGGCAGGATCACCTGATGTGGTAGAAGAGCTTGTGAAATTGATAGTAGAGAAAACAGATATACTAGCCGTTTCTGTGGATTATCGATTAGCTCCGGAAAATCCTTTTCCAACTGGGCATACAGATTGTTACACTACTTTAAAGTGGATTTATGATAATGCTGACACATTAGGCGGTGATAAAAATAATATCTTTGTTGCTGGTGATAGTGCAGGAGGTAACTTAACACAGTATTGTACTACTAGAGACATGGAAGATGGTAGAAATCTCGTTAAGGGACAACTGCTTCTATATCCTACAATTAATATGTGTGATTATAAAGATGAATTTTACTCTTGGAGTATAGATAAATATGAAATTGCTCCTAAGTATAAAAAAGGATTAGAAAAAATGCTTAATATTATGCATTCAATGGTCGGAGGTATGTCAGAAGTACTTGGTACGCAAGAAATTAATTCTAAGTATTTAAGTCCATATGTTGATGTATCCCCAGACTATCCAAGTACATTTATTACGGTAGGAGAGCATGACTTTTTAATGATTGAATGTTTAGCGTATGCAGCTAAATTAACAAAAAAAGGAGTTGATACTGAAACAGTTCTTTATCGAGGGTTGGGGCACGCTTATGGAGATAACGTAGGTGTCTATCCTCAAAGTGAAGATTTAGCAATTGAGATGGGGAATTTTATATTAAAACATAGTGGAAAGTAGGAGAAATGATGAAAAATGGAAAAGTGATATTAATTTCCAGCTTCGCTATTTTACTATGTATCTTTGCATTTACAGACTTACAAATATCCAATAGTCTATATGAACCAACTAATAAGATTGCTCTTTTTTTACAAGCTATAGGAGAAATTCCAGCGATGCTTATTGCCTTATTTTCTAGTATGTATTTATTTAAAACTAGAAAGAATAAAGGTTCAAGAGGGTATTATTTATCTGGAGCTGGCTATGGAGTAATCATTCTTTTATTCGCTTTTATAGCGTCATTTATGCTAGTACACTATTTAACCATTTCAAAATTTTTAATTCCAATTTTTATGATTTGTTTTATTGTAGTTTGTTATATGATTTCTAAATCATGGAGTAAATACGATGATGCAAGATTGAGAGACATTGCATTAATTGGATTACTAAGTGTAGTTATTGTATTAATTACATTTAATCTAATAAAATTGGGGTGGGGTAGAGAACGTTATCGTCATATGATTTCTATTGGATCGTTTGAAGGATTTTCAAAATGGTTTGTACCTCAAGGAATCGCCAAAAGTGATGAGTTTATGTCGTTCCCTTCAGGCCATAGTGCCAATGCAGCGTTAATCATTTGGTTTAGCTTGTTACCAGAATATTTCGCTTCATTAAAAAGAAAAAAGATAGGTGTTTGGATTCTCATTCTTTTGTGGATGATAGTAGTGCCAATTAGTCGCATTATGGTAGGGGCTCATTTTGCTTCAGATGTTACAGTTGGAGTTGCAATTTCAGTAACGGTGTTTATGTGTTTGAAAAAATTTATTTGGAAGGATAAGAAAATAAAAAGCACCAATAATCATGAGGTTCTTCCATATTCAGTAAAATATTAACGAGAAAGCCATGTCCCATGAAGGATTATATAATGATTAATCGTTTGAATAGTAATAAGTTGTTATTTGATGAATTAGCATACGAATTATTTTTAATCATTTACTTAATCGGATAATAAAATGAATAATTTTAGATGGTATTTCTAATTGAGAAAAAATAGAGGGAAGCGAAAGCTTCCCTCTATTAAATTTACTATTCAATTTTAATGAATGTAAGGGGCTGAGTACTTAAAGTTGCAGGAACATGTAATTGAAGGGTCGGAAACTCACCCTTTACATTCATTTCATAAGCGAATAAAAGCCCCATCTTCATTTGGAACAAACTAATTGATGCAGAGAAGATGTCGTAATGATGGTGCTTTAGCTGAAATTCCGTATCCATAAATTGTACATGTAAGGAATTATCTTGTTGGAATACTTTTAGTATTCCATAAGCAGGGTGCTCAAAAGTTCCAGTATAAGCATCTAATGCATGGGAAGGGCTAGTTCCTTTTATTACTTCAGGAAGTGATTCAGTTGCTTCTTTCATCATTTCTTTCATTTTTTCACTATCTTCTACAGAACGGTTATGCCAGTCGATAAATTCTAGTCCGAGAAGTTCGTCGTAAATATGCTTTGTAATATAAGTAGGAAGTAAAGTTTGTCCGGAATTTGTTAGCACGACTATACCGATGTTTTCATTTGGCATGAATGATGCAAGTGCAGAGAATCCATCAATATTACCGCCGTGATGAATCATTTTATAACCGCGATAAGCGCTAATAAACCAACCGAGTCCATAGCTATTTAATGGTGATTCACTTGTTGATAACATTGGCTGATCCGGGATTGGCGTATGTGGTGTATACATTTCTTGGAGTAGTTCAGTAGAAATCAAATCATGATTTTCTGTTTTTCCTTCGTTTAAATGAAGCAGAACCCATTTTGCCATATCTTCAATGGTAGAGTTAATACATCCAGCCGCTCCAACTGTATCGATATTTCGGAATGGAATTTCTTTCATTTCACCATTATCTTCAGCGTAAGGTAATGCGTAATCATCTGTATTTTGCGAGTCTGTAACAGAGAAGTTTGTATGCCTCATATTTAAAGGTTCTAATATATGTTCTGTAACGTATTGCTCCCATGTTTGATTCGTAATGTTTTCCACAATATAACTAATTGTTGCATACATTAAGTTGTTATATAAAAATGCAGTGCGGAACGGTGCATCAAGTGATAAATGTTTAATTTTTTCTACGATATCTTTACGAGATAAGGAAGAACTGTACCAAAGAGCATCGTGACGACTTACCCCAGTACGATGAGAAGCTAAATCTCGTCCTGTAGCTTGCGAGTTAGCGAGTATATCGGATAAAGAAAAGTTAGGTACGTAAGATTGGACAGAAGTATCCCAATTGAATTTTTTTTGCTGTGCTAATAAGCTTAATGAAAATGTACCGAATGCTTTCGTTGCAGAACCAATTGCGAATCGTGTCTGCGGAGTAACAGCTTCTTTTTTCTCTATGTTTCGATAGCCAAAACCTTCTGAAATAATTACTTCACCATCTTTTATAACAGCTACAGCGGTACCTGGAACGTGTAAATCTTTCATCATTTTCTCAATTGTATGTTGCAACGTACTTAAAACAGGGGTTTTGATTTTAGACATGCTTCTAACCTCCAAATATAATTTTTATGTTCCGCACTATACTTTCTGTAATAGAAAAGTGAAAACCTTTTTAAATATTGAAAGTTAATAATTTTGTAAGAATTATTGAAAGTATTTTTATTAATTTAGATTATTAAATCCGATGTTTTTCATGTTATGATAAATCTCATATAAGATTGAAAGAAGGTTTTCCTACATATGAAACATGCTGAATATGAATACTTAAATTTATGCCGTCATGTAATGGAGCACGGCACTAAGAAAGAAGATCGTACGGGGACAGGTACTGTATCTGTATTTGGATATCAAATGCGTTTCGATCTAAGTGAAGGATTTCCTTTATTAACGACAAAGAGAGTCCCATTTCGCCTTGTAGCAAGTGAACTGCTTTGGTTTATGAAAGGTGATACAAACATTCGTTATTTATTACAACATAATAATAATATTTGGAATGAATGGGCGTTTAAGAGCTGGGTAGAAAGTGATGAGTATAATGGTCCAGATATGACAGATTTCGGTCTTCGCTCTCAACAAGATGAGGAATTTAAGAAGCAATATGATGACCAAATGGAATTGTTTAAAAAGAACGTTCTAGAAGATGATGATTTTTCGAAGAAATATGGTTATTTAGGAGACGTATACGGAAAGCAGTGGCGTGCTTGGAAAACGACAGCTGGTGAGACACTTGATCAACTAAAAGATGTAATTGAAATGATTAAGAAAACACCAGATTCACGTCGTTTGATTGTATCTGCTTGGAATCCCGAAGATGTACCAAGCATGGCATTGCCACCTTGTCATACGCTATTCCAATTTTATGTAGCAGATGGAAAGCTTTCTTGTCAGTTATATCAAAGAAGCGGTGATATTTTCCTTGGAATTCCATTTAACATTGCAAGCTACTCTCTTCTAACACATTTAATTGCACATGAATGTGGTCTTGAAGTAGGAGAGTTTGTTCATACTATTGGTGATGCACATATTTATACAAATCATTTTGAACAAGTAGAAAAGCAGTTGGCACGTGAACCACGTCCGTTCCCTAAACTTACATTAAATCCAGATGTGAAATCTGTGTTTGATTTTGAAATGGATGACTTAACATTAGGAGGATATGATCCACATCCAGCAATTAAAGCACCAGTTGCAGTGTAATTGTAGAGGAGATGAAAAGATGATTGTTTCATTTATGGTGGCAATGGACGAAAATAGAGTGATTGGTAAAGATAATAAACTACCATGGCATTTGCCAAGTGAATTACAGTACGTGAAGAAAACGACGATGGGTCACCCGCTTATTATGGGAAGAAAGAACTATGAAGCGATCGGTAGACCGCTCCCAGGAAGACGTAATATTATCGTAACTCGCAATGAAGAGTATCATGTTGAAGGGTGTGAAGTTGCTCATTCTGTGGAAGAAGTGTTTGCGTTATGCAAGGATGAAGAAGAAATCTTTATTTTTGGAGGAGCGCAAATTTATGATTTATTCTTACCGTATGTGGAGAAATTGTATATTACAAAGATTCATCATGCGTTTGATGGAGATACATTCTTCCCAGAAATAGATATGACCGATTGGAAAGAAGTTTTTGTGGAGAAGGGTTTAACGGATGAAAAAAATCCATACACGTACTATTATCATATTTATGAGAAGCAACAATAAAAAAGATTGATGTGAGTATTCACATCAATCTTTTTATTTATATTATCAAATGTAACTTTATAGATGGGATTCAATAGTGCTATAATGAGAGCTAGCATGTATATAATGCTATAAATCTTTAGAAGTACGCCATGTAATAAAAGGGGGAGAATCGGTTGAGAAAAATATGGGGGATTCTTTTTCTTTGCTTAGCATTAATGCTAGTCGGATGCGGCAAAGATGAAAAACCACAAGAAGCGTTTGATACATATGCAAAAGCGTGGAATAAACAAAAATTTGCAGATATGTACGGTCAATTATCAGAAAATGCAAAAAAGAATATCTCGAAAAAAGATTTCATAGAGAAATATGAAAAAATTTATTCAGGTATAGAAGTGAAAAACTTGAAAGTAGAAACAGGCGAAGTAAAAGAGGATAAAAAAGAGAATGGCCCTGTTCCTTTTAAAGTAAGTATGGATACAGTTGGCGGTAATGTCTCTTTTGGTTATGAAGCAAAAATGGTGAAAGAAAAAGATGGAGATAAAGAATCATGGAAAGTAGATTGGACTCCAGATTTTATTTTCCCAGGCATGACAAAAGATAGTAAAGTGCGTATGCAGACAACACAGCCAAAACGTGGTGAAGTTTACGATCGTAATGGAAAAGGTCTTGCGACGAATGGTAAAGCTTCTGAAATTGGAATGATTCCAGAAAAATTAGGAGATGCTGCTCCACAAACGAAAGAAACAGTAGCGAAGTTGTTAAATATGTCTGTAGAAGAAATTGATCAAAAGCTAGCTGCTAAATGGGTAAAACCAAATTATCTTGTACCAATTGGGATATTGCCTGAAGGGGCAACGCAAAATACGTACATTGATTTACCAGGTGTTTCAACAAGACCGGTAAATGTTCGTACATATCCGTTAGGAGAAGCGGCAGCGCATTTAACTGGTTATATCGGAAAAGTTAATGCGGAAGATTTAAAAACGCTTCAAAAGAAAGGGTATCAAGCAGATGATCCAGTGGGTAAAGCAGGATTAGAACAAGTATTAGAAGAAAAGTTACGTGGTAAAAAAGGTGGCCGCGTCTTCATGGAAGATGCACAAGGTAAGGAAATTAAAAATTTAGCGAAAACAGATGCTGTTGATGGAGAAAATGTAACTTTAACTATTGATAGTGCTGTTCAAGAAAAAATTTATAATGAAATGAAAGGAGAGGCTGGATCAAGTGCAGCAATTAATCCGAAAAGCGGAGAAACGATTGCACTTGTAAGTAGTCCAGCTTACGATCCTAACCTTATTGCGAGAGGGACATCGAAAGCTCAACGTGAAGCTTGGAATAATGACCCGAAAAAACCGATGACGAATCGATTTACACAATTATCAGTTCCAGGTTCTGTATTTAAGCCTATTACAGGTGCGATTGGTCTTGAAACAAAAACGATTGATCCGAAAGAAGAATTGAAAATTGAAGGATTGAAATGGACGAAAGATTCTTCTTGGGGCAATTATTATGTAACACGTGTAAAAGACGCAAATCCGATTGATTTTGATAAGGCAATGAAGTATTCGGATAATATTTATTTCGCACAAGAAGCTTTGAAAATTGGTAAAGATAAATTTATGTCTGAAGCGAAAAAATTTGGATTCGATGAGAAATTACCAATCGAATACGGATTCCCTGCTTCTAAAATCGCAAATGATGGCATTAAAAATGATATTCAAATGGCAGATACAGGATATGGACAAGGACAAGTGTTAATGACTCCTCTTCATTTAGCTTTAACGTATGCGCCAATTGTAAATGATGGAACGATTCCGTCACCGTATATTATTAAAACAGATAAACAACCAAAAGCTTGGAAAGAGAACGTGATTTCTAAAGGAAATCAAGATATATTAAAAACGGCTTTAACGAAAGTAATTAATGATCCAGATGGTACAGGGAAAATCGCGAAAATTGATGGTATGACTCTTGCTGGTAAAACAGGAACAGCAGAATTAAAAGTTTCAAAAGAGGCAGAAGGAAAAGAACTAGGTTGGTTCGCTGCGTTCGATTTAAATTCACCTGATATGGTCATTACAATGATGATTGAAGATGTAAAAGGTAGAGGTGGAAGTAATATTCCAGCTGAAAAAGTGAAACATGTTTTTCAAAAGTAAAATTTGAAAAAAACTACCTCCATGAAATATGGAGGTAGTTTTTTTATTTGGTCAGAATCTTAATATTTATATACAAAAACAATATGAAGCAATATAACTTATTAACTTACGAAAAAAAAGTTGCTATTTTTAATTGACATTAGTTAAAACTTTTTGTATTATACTTACGTAAGGTAAGTTATTTACTTTTCGATTATAAATCTCAAATTAAAGATAAAATAGAAAAAGGGAGAGAATACAATGACAAAAGTACTATTTATTACAGCAAATCCAAATTCAGCAGAAGGTTCTTTCGGTATGGCAGTAGGAGAAGCTTTCATCGAAGCATATAAAAACGAACATCCACAAGACGAAGTTGTAACAATTGATTTATTCAATACAACAGTACCAGCTATTGATGCAGACGTATTTGCTGCTTGGGGTAAATTCGCAGCAGGTGAAGGATTCGAAACTTTAAGTGAAGTTCAACAACAAAAAGTTGCAGCAATGAACACAAACTTAGAAACATTTATGCATGCAGATCGTTATGTATTCGTAACTCCAATGTGGAACTTTAGCTATCCACCAGTAGTAAAAGCGTACTTAGATAACGTAGCAATCGCAGGTAAAACATTCAAATATACTGAAAATGGTCCAGTTGGCTTATTAGAAGGCAAAAAAGCGCTTCACATTCAAGCTACAGGTGGCGTGTATTCTGAAGGAGCATACGCAGCTGTAGACTTCGGTCGCAATCACTTGAAAACAGTATTAGGATTCATCGGTGTAAATGATACTGAATATATTGCAGTTGAAGGTATGAATGCAAATCCTGAAAAAGCACAAGATATTAAAGAAGCAGCGATTGCAAATGCACGTGAATTAGCAAAACGTTTCTAATATAGAAAACTTCAAAAATGTCCAAACACTTGCTGTTTGGACATTTTTTCTTCTTTTTCCTTCGTTTGTCTAGTATAATGAAGGTCGGAATGATAATAGGTGGGGGTTCTGTATGATTCAAACGTTTTTTAAAATCTTTTATTTAATTTTAATCGTAATTGCGATTACACCAAGATTGTGGCGTATTAAAAGAAAAGCAAATACGATGTCACCGCAAGAAAAAGATAGTGTTGTGTATAAAACAACAAACTGGTTTGGTAAGAAAATGGTACGTGTTGCTGGGTCGACTGTAGAAGTAAAGGGACTTGAAAATGTTCCGAAAGACAAGCCTGTACTTGTTGTAAGTAATCATCAAAGTAATATGGATATTCCTGTTTTACTAGGTTACTTAAATAAGCCAATTGGATTCGTTTCTAAAGCGGAAATTAAAAAATTTCCGGTTGTACCAACTTGGATGGAACTAATGAATTGTGTATTCATGGACCGTAGCGATCGTCGTCAATCTCTTAAAGCAATTAAAGATGGAATTGAGCTATTAAAGAACGGGCATTCTATCGTGATTTTTCCAGAGGGAACGAGAAGTAAGGGCGGCGAAATCGGTGAGTTTAAAGCAGGGAGTTTCCACCTTGCTGTAAAATCTGGCGTAGCTATCTTACCAGTAACTTTAGATGGTACATATAAGATGTTTGAGGCAAATGGAAACCGTATGAAACCAGCTCATGCGACATTAACAATTTCTAAGCCGATTACACCTGAAGAATATGCAAGTATGGATGCTAAAGAGTTAACAGAGCATACAAAAGATATAATTGCATCTCAATTACATAAGTAATAAAAAAAGTTTCAGCTTAAACAAGCTGAAACTTTTTTTATGCTGCGGGTAAGACATAAAAGAGTACGCAGAAAAACATCATTGTACTACCACCTAATACGAAGAGATGCCAAATGGCATGATTGAACGGAAGCTTTTCCCAAAGGAAGAATATAGCTCCGACAGAATATAAAATACCGCCTATTAAAAGTAGTGAGAAGCCGTGACCAGTTAAATTTTCATAAAGGGGTTTAATGGCAACGATCATGAGCCAACCCATAATGATATAACATAATGTTGATGTTTTAATAAAGCGACGAACAAAGAAAATTTTGAAGATAATGCCACCAATCGCAAGGGTCCAAATAATTGCGAGTAACGTCCAACCGAGCGGGCCACGCAGTGTAATGAGTAGAAATGGTGTATACGTGCCTGCGATTAATAAATATATGGCGGAGTGATCTAAAATGGTAAATAACTTTTCTACTTTTGGATGATGAATACTATGTAACAGTGTAGAAAATAAGTACAGCAGGAACATGCTTACGCCATAAACGGTAAAGCCAACAACAGCAGATGCTGTACCATGTTTGGAAGCGTGAATAATTAATATGATTAAGGCAGGGATGCTTAAAATGGCACCGATACCATGGGTAACTGCATTAGCAATCTCTTCTTTTACAAATTGGGTCATTCTTGTGATTTTTTGTGTCATAATGTAAATCCCTTTCCTTGTAATGAGATAAGATATATTTTTCTTAACCATATCATATACAAAAGGATTAGAAAATGATATTTGTATAATTGATTATATTTTTGAATTTTTTTGACAAAAGATAGCGGATACATTGACGTTTACAAAATTTTTTGACAAAATGAACTTATGGAATAGTAGGACAAGGAATCTACTTATGAAGGGGATGGGGAAATGTTTTCAAATATTGGCTTTCCAGGGTTAATTTTAATTTTAGTAGCAGTGTTAATTTTATTCGGCCCTAAAAAGTTACCGGAAATTGGGAAAGCTTTAGGGGAAACGTTAAAAGAATTTAAAAAATCAACAAAAGAATTGACTGATGAGGCATTTCAAGAGAAGGAAAAGAAGTAAATAAAAGAATATGATGAAATTTTCTTGGAATGGACAAATAAAGTGTGGTGAACGAGATGGAAGATCGGGAAATGAGCGTAGTAGAACATATTGTTGAGCTTCGCAAACGAGTAATATATACAGTAATATCATTCGTATTATTTTTAATTATCGGATTTACTTTTACGAAGGATATTTATTTTTGGCTTGTAAAAGATTTACCAATGAAATTAACTGTTCTCGGTCCAAGTGATGTGTTATGGATTTTTTTCTCGATTGCTACAGTAGTTGCTATCGTTTGTACAATTCCTTTTGCAGCGATACAAATTTGGTTATTTGTAAAACCAGGTTTACATCCAAATGAACAAAAAATGACATTAATGTATATACCGGTATTGTCTATATTATTTATAGCAGGCCTATCTTTCGGTTATTTTATCGTCATGCCATTTCTATTTCATTTTTTAACGACAATTGGTAATGAAATGTTTAATACGATGTTTACGACAGAAAAGTATTTTCATTTTGTACTTAATTTAACAGTTCCGTTTGCTGTTATATTTGAATTACCTGTAGTTGTTATGTTTTTAACGAGCATAGGTCTTCTAACGGCAGAATTTCTTCAAAAAATAAGAAGATATGCTTATGTAGTGTTGATTATAATTGCATCGTGTATATCGCCGCCTGATTTTTTATCACATAGTTTAGTAGCGGTACCGCTTATTTGTATTTATGAAATTAGTATCGCTTTATCAAAGATTGTTAGTAAGCGAAAACAGAAAAAAGAAGAAGAAATACAGTCGAAAAGTGCCTCGTTATAAAGGCACTTTTTTATTTATCCCGATTGGTGTGGGCTAAAAATCAGTAGGGTATGGACAAAACCCCCATTGATTAAAATTTCACTTTATTTGTTATACTCTAGCTATAATCGTATACAATATATAGAAGAAAAAAATTATAGAATCTCCAAAATTTAGACAAACTTTTCACTTTTATAAGTTTATACTGGAGTTATCTAGCTATTTACGGATAATAAGACTCCCGTCTCAAGGGATATATAGGACAGGGTCCGGATTAGGTGGAGATGAATGGAGCCTAAAGCTTCTAACCGTAGGGACTACGGGGTTCGCCTATAGATACTTTAGTATTCGTAGGAAACCTTCACTTTAAATAACGTGTCAAGGCGAAAAGTGGAGGAAGTTCAAAAATCCAACGAAAAAGAGGATTGATATTGTGATTACGAAAAGTTTTTATTTCACTCATTCAACAGGGAATTGTATTAAAATATTTGAAATCCCTGTCCTACAAGCACAACATCCATTAGCGTTTCTAATTCAGTCTCGTCTTCAGTTATTTATTGCGAAAATTCAAAAACATAAAAACCCAAGATTTTCGTACTCTTTCCGTGAATATTTACAAAGTTGTTTGAAGTGGAATGATTATTCAAATGTATATAAAACAAATACTCTTGAAAAGAATGCATAATACACAGCAGGGACAGAGTTAGGTAAGCTCTGTCTTTTTTTATTTTAGGTATAAAAATATAATTAATTTGGTGAAAATTGTTTGAAATTGTTGAAAGCAATGGGAATGCTAGTATAATAACAAGGAGAGCGTATTGGAAAGGGAAGAAGTATAATATGCAAAAAATTAAAATTGTAACAGATTCAACTGCAGATTTATCTCAAGAAGTGATTAAGAAGTATGATATTCATGTTTTACCATTATCTATTTCTGTAAATGGACAAACATACTTAGATCGCGTTGATTTACAACCAGATGAATTTATTGAGGAAATGGCGAAATCAGAAGAATTACCAAAAACATCACAACCAGCTATGGGTACATTTGTAGAAATGTATGAAAAGTTAGGAGAAGATGGAAGTGAAGTACTTTCCATCCATATGACAGGTGGAATGAGTGGTACTGTTTCAACAGCAAATAGTGCTGCATCAATGACAGATACTAAAGTAACAGTCGTTGATTCTCAGTTCATTAGCCATGCGTTAGCATATCAAGTAATTGAAGCTGCAAAAATGGCAAAAGAAGAGCGCTCGTTAGAAGATATTTTAAAACGTATTGATGAAGTGAGGAAGAATACTCGTTTATATGTAGTCGTAGATACATTAGAGAATTTAGTGAAAGGTGGACGTATCGGTAAAGGGAAAGCGTTTATCGGTTCTTTACTGAACATCAAACCGATTGCAAACCTTGAAGGTGGAGCATACAATCCAGTGACAAAAGTTCGTAGTCAAGGGCAAGTTGTTAAAACTTTAGCTAAATTATTTGAGCAAGATACTGCTGGGAAAGTTGTAAAAGCTGTTGCAATTCCACATGCAAAAGCACTTCCTTTAGCAGAAAGTGTAAAATCAACTGTTGAAAAAGTAAATGGATTCACTCAATCAGAGATTTTTTATACAACACCAGTCATTAGTACTCATACAGGACCAGGAGCAATTGGTTTTATGTATTTAGCAGAATAATAAAAAAAACTACTTGAAATATATTTTCAAGTAGTTTTTTTATGTGTATATGAAATAAGAAATGAGAAGGGCAATACAGGCACTTCCGCTAATGATATAGCGAGTCTGTAAATAATTTTTCATAGAAAACACCCTTTTCGATTTTCTATAGTATATGATAAATTATTCGAAAAAGTAGTTCTGTTATACATGAGAGGTTTCAGTAATTTTTTCTGGCTCTTTCTCTAGTATAGTAGGGCTATAAGTGAAAGTTTGGCCCAAAAAAAGAACATGTAGTTGTTCCCACGGTAGCATTCGTAAATTCCAGTTATTACGAAGTCGTGTTACAGCCTCCCTTGGAGTTTCATCTGCTAGCGCAAAAGTACCGTAATGCATTGGAATAAAATGCGTAGCGTTTATATCTAAATAGGCTTGCACAGCTTCTTCCGGTGAAACATGGGATACTTTCATAAACCATTCTGGTTCATAGGCACCAATTGGCATGAGTGCAATATCAATTGAAAAACGTTTGCCGATTTCTTTAAAACCTTTGAAATAACCGCTATCACCGCAAAAATAAATGGTTTCTGAAGTAATCTTATTATTGATAATCCATCCCCCCCAGTGAGAGGTATTCATATCAAATAATGATCTTCTCGTCCAGTGCTGGGCAGGTACGAAGTGAAAAGCGACTTCATCAATTGTTATACTGTCCCACCAGCTGTATTCTTTTACATTGGTGAATTTTTTACGAGTAAATAATTTTTTTAATCCAATTGGCACAAGGTATAAAACATCATTATTCAGTTGACGAAGAGATGAAAAGTCTAAATGGTCATAATGGCCGTGTGAAATAAGCACAATATCAATTTTAGGTAGTTCATCTAAAGCGAGACCGGGCTGTGTAAGTCTTGGAACTAGCTTTAATTTATTTGCCCATACTGGATCTGTTAAAATGTTTAAGCCGTTCGTTTGAATTAGAAAAGTAGAGTGACCGATCCATGTGACAGTCGTTTTGTTAAAGTTATTTTGCAGAAATTTACTTTGTTTAACAGGTGATTGTTCTACTAGAAAAGAAAAATCTTTTTTGTTTTGTTTTCTCTCTTTACGCCAGCGTAAGAAGGAGTGAATTGATTTTTTTGTACTCACATTATCCATATTTTCATAGCGCTTTGCCATGAACATCACCTCATTTAAAATCGTTGTAGTTGTATTGTACCGAAATGTTGTAAAGGAAAACAGTGTGTAAAATGGATTAATGTTTAAGGAATTGTAAAAAAATTGATAATTACCTTTACAAAATTTAACCCGATTGGTGAGGGCTAATAATCAGCGGAGGATGAAAAAACCCCACTGATTAAAGTTTCACTTTAAAATGGATTCTTGTTTGTATATAAGGTATAGAGAAAAAATAGTAGTTAACAATAGAACTTTTGTCTAGTAATTCGCTTAATAATGAGAAGTAACATATGTAAAATCGTACGATTTCGTGAACAAATGAAGTAAACAATTTTCTCATAGTGTTTACTTAGGTTATGATATACATAACCTACATAAATTAAGGAAAGAGAAAAGAGGTTTAATAATGAAGCGTTATCAAAAGTTAATTGGTCTTATGGTTGTTTTTTGTCTTTTTGTACTAGCTGGATGCAGTGGCTCAGGATCGAAACTCCGTAAACCATTAAACTGGGATTTAGAAACTTTCCAATTCACAAACCAAGAAGGAAAGCAGTTTGGTACAAAAGATTTAAAAGGAAAAGTATGGGTTGCAGATTTCATGTTTACAAGCTGTCAAACAGTTTGCCCACCAATGACTGCTAATATGGCGAAATTACAGAAGATGGCGAAGGAAGAGAAGTTAGACGTTCAGTTTGTATCGTTTAGCGTAGATCCTGACCTAGATAAACCGGAAAATTTGAAAGCGTTCATTCAAAAGTTCACAGAAGATACAAGTAACTGGAACTTATTAACAGGATATTCTTTGGAGGATATTACAAAGTTTTCAAAAGATAATTTCCAATCGCTTGTAGATAAACCAGAGAATGGGCAAGTTATTCATGGAACATCATTTTTCTTAGTCGATCAAAATGGAAAAGTAATGAAAAAATATAGTGGTATTAGTAATACGCCATACGAAGATATTATACGTGATATGAAGAGATTAGTGGATTAAAAAGAAGGGTGCTTAGCACCCTTCTTTTTTGTCTTTTAGTCTATGGATAATATATCATGTTGTTGCGGAAGTTTCGGTGCACGAATTTCTAACACACCGTTTTGATAAGAAGCTTTCGCTGTTTTTTTATTAATTAAATATGGTAACTTAATAATTCTTGACGCTTCTGAACTGGAACGTTCTCGGCGATAATAGTTATGAGATGTTTGTTCTTCTGTCTCTTCAAGTATATCTTCTTTCACAGAGACTTTTAAGTATTCGCTTTGTATTTCAATTTGAATTTGTTCTTTTTGAATACCTGGTAGTTCGGCTGTAACGACGAGTTCGTCACCAACTTCGTATAAATCTACAGGGAATGTTAATAAACGGTTTCCTTTTTGGAAAAAATGATTTAAATCAGCAATTACATTACGAAGAGGTGTCTGTTCGAAAAAATCATCAATTTGCTTTAAATAATTACGAACCGGTGGGCGAGAAGAATCTTTTTTTTCTTCACTCATGGTATTACCTCCTAAAAATCAATTTGCAATATCATATGACAAAAGCGGAGAAAGGTGTGTGCCTAGTTTTCAAGTTTTCATAAAAAATTGTTAAAAATGTGAAATGGAGTGATTTTTTTATAGTTTTTGGTCGCCATATTCAGTTGATTATGCTAGTATAAATAAGGTTGATATAGTAGTATAGAGACAGAATGAAAACCGAAAGAGGGTAAGAAGTATGTGTGGTTTTGTAGGATGTTTATGTGAAAACCCTAGAGAGTTTTCAGAAACAGAAAAACATCAATTTGAAAATATGAACACGATGATTTTCCACCGTGGTCCAGATGACGAAGGATATTTTCGTGATGAACATGTACAATTTGGCTTCCGCCGTTTAAGTATCATTGACTTAGAGGCAGGACATCAGCCACTAACTTATGAAAATGATCGATATGTAATTATTTTTAATGGTGAAATTTATAACTATGTAGAATTACGTGAAATGTTACTTGAAAAAGGTGCAACTTTTGCAACACAATCTGATACAGAGGTTATCATTGCATTGTATGCACATATGAAAGAAAAATGTGTAGACTACCTTCGTGGTATGTTTGCATTTATGATTTGGGATCGTGAAGAAAAGAAACTTTTCGGTGCACGTGACCACTTTGGTATTAAACCTTTATACATCGCACAACAAGGTGATACTACATTCTTCGCATCTGAGAAGAAAAGTATTATGCATGTAATGGAAGATAAAGGGGTAAACCCAACTTCATTACAACATTACTTTACGTACCAATATGGTCCAGAGCCAGAAACATTAACAATTGATGTTAATAAAATTGAGCCTGGTCATTACTTCGTAAAAGAAATCGGAAAAGAGATGGAAATTCATCGCTACTGGAAACCTTATTTCAATGCTTCAAGTGCAACGAAAGAGGAGCATATCCAAGCGATTCGTGATGTATTATATGATTCTGTAAAAGTGCATATGCGTAGTGATGTACCAGTAGGTTCTTTCTTATCTGGTGGTATCGATTCATCGATTATTGCTTCTATCGCAAGAGAAATGAATCCAAATCTTTTAACGTTCTCTGTTGGCTTTGAGCAACGCGGTTTCAGTGAAGTTGATGTTGCGAAAGAAACTGCTGAGAAATTAGGAGTTAAAAACCATAACGTATTCATTTCAGCGCAAGAATTTATGGATGAGTTCCCAAAAATTATTTGGCATATGGATGATCCTTTAGCGGATCCAGCAGCTGTACCATTGTATTTCGTTGCTAAAGAAGCGCGTAAACATGTAACGGTTGTACTTTCGGGTGAAGGTGCGGACGAGCTGTTTGGTGGCTATAACATTTATCGCGAGCCAAACTCTTTAAAAATGTTCTCTTACATTCCTAGTCCAGGAAAGAGCGTTCTAAAGGCACTAAGTGGTGCCCTTAAAGAAGGATTTAAAGGGAAAAGCTTCTTAGAGCGTGGATGTACGTCAATTGAAGAGCGTTACTATGGAAATGCGAAAATCTTCCGTGAAGAAGAAAAAGCTGAATTAATGAAGTATTACGATGAAAGTGTTAACTATATGGATATCACGAAACCATTGTATAACGAAATTAAAGATTATGATGATGTAAGTAAAATGCAGTACATTGACATGTTCACATGGTTACGCGGCGATATTTTATTAAAAGCTGATAAAATGACGATGGCAAATTCATTAGAACTTCGTGTACCGTTCTTAGATAAAGAAGTATTTGATGTTGCATCTAAAATTCCGACAGAATTTAAAATTGCAAACGGAACAACGAAAGCTATTTTACGTGAAGCGGCACGTGGAATTGTTCCAGATCACGTGTTAGATCGTAAAAAGCTTGGATTCCCAGTACCAATTCGTCACTGGTTAAAAGATGAAATGCACGATTGGGCTGTAAATATTATTAACGAAAGCAAAACTGAGCATTTAATCGACAAACAGTATGTATTAAACTTACTGGAAGCACATTGTGCAGATAAAGGCGATTATAGCCGTAAAATTTGGACTGTACTTGCGTTTATGGTATGGCATCAAATTTATGTTGAGCATAAATACGATACGAATAAATTCCATGAAGAAACAAAACGTGCGTATAGCTTAGTTTAATTAGAAAAACCTTAAGATCGCATTTGGTCTTAAGGTTTTTTTCATAAATAGCACTTTTAATTGATACAATAATAGTAAAAGGATGTACAACATATGATTACGTTTGAGAAAGTAAATATAGAAAATGAAAGCGTTGTTAAAGAAATGTTTCGCTCGCACAGTTTAAGTGTGGAAAAGGTTCAGTACTGTGTAAAAGTTGATGATACATATATCGGTGTAATAGATTATAGTGTCCAAGAAGAGAGTGCTATTTTATCTCAGCTAATTATCCATTTTGATTATCAAGGTTATGGATATGGAACGAATACGTATTTTACATTTGAAGAAATGATGAAACATAGAAATGTGAAAGAGATAAAAGTATTACAAGAGAAATTAACAGAACGAGCTAAGTCTTTCATAGAGGGATCTGGTTTTATTGAGGAAAATGGAGTATATATAAAGCAAATGTAACGAATATTTATTACGTGATGAAATGAATAAAAGGCAGGTGAACGTATGACAATGACTTCTGGGCTTGTATTAGTTGGAGGGTGTTTTATAGTAGCGGAACTATGCCAGATGTTTATTCGAAAAAGAATGTATAAGAAGAGAAGACCGTATGAATTACAATTTATCCCCGTGTTTTTAATTTTGTTTTGTATGCTATTTGTATTACAAAACATAACTCATTTTCCACCTCTTTTGAACATCTTTTTGAAGTTTGGTTTGCTATATAGCGGCGTTGGGATAGTTCTTTTATTTATTTTATTTTGCATACGTTACATTCACTATCAATCGTACATATTCATTTTAAATTGGTTAAAGCAAAGCGATAAAAACCGCCTTACATAAGGCGGTTTTTATTTGTATTTGTAACGGAACTTGTACAAGTAACATAAAATAGGACGAGTAGAAATATAAGCTTATTACATTAAAGAAAGGAACGAAAAAGTTATATGAAGCTGGTTATAGATGCAGGGCACGGTGGATATGATTCGGGGGCTGTTGGTAATGGTTTAGTGGAAAAAGAGTTAACACTTCAAATTGCTAGACGTGTTCGAGATATTTTAACTGCAAATTACCCAATTACTATTAAAATGACACGTGATAGTGATGTGTTTATCTCTTTATCAGAACGTGCTAATATTGCTAATTCCTTTGGCGCAGACTATTTTATCTCATTTCATATTAATAGTGGTGGTGGTACTGGTTTTGAAAGTTATATACACAATGCGTTATCTAATAGTAGTTCGGCATATGCCAAGCAACAAAAAATTCATGTGGCAGTTAATCCTGTATTAACAAAATACGGCCTTCGTGATCGAGGAGCCAAAAAAGTAAATTATGCAGTACTTAGAGAGACTGCAATGGATGCAATATTAACAGAAACTGCTTTTATTGATACAACGTTTGATGCGAATATATTGAAAAATTCACAATTTATTGAAGATCTAAGTCAAGCATATGCAAACGGAATAGCAGCTGTTTTGGGAGTAGCTCCAAATCCGAATCCTCCAAATCCACAACCCCAAATCCACAGCCGACACCACAAACGAAGGGGATTGCTTATATCCTTGGGAAAAATGTAAATTTAACGCATTATCCGAAAGAAGTCTCCTTCCTCAAGCGTTGTGAAGGACAATAGTCCAACGGTAGGTGGGAGATGAATTTCGGTTT
>NZ_LDUK01000014.1:0-112815 GCF_001043575.1 Bacillus sp. LK2 | reverse complement strand
ATGCCGATAATGGATAACAACCAAATGCCGAACATGATGCCAATAATGGATAACAATCAAATGCCGAATATGATGCCAATAATGGATAACAATCAAATGCCGAATATGATGCCAAATCAAATGCCAATGATGCCGCCATATCCGCATTATCAACAACAAAATCCATACTATAATATGCCATATCAACAAGGTGCACAGGTAGCACCACAATATACTTCTATGCCAAATCCGAATATGATGCCAATGGATAATAATATGCCACCACTCGTGCAAGGTGAGGAAGATTGTGGATGCGGAGGAGAAAGTAGGTTATATAGTCCGCAACCAGGTGGACCACAATACGCCAATCCTTTATATTATCAACCGACTCAGCCAGCATATGCACCGCAGCCGGGAACGATGTATTATCAGCCAGATCCGCCAAATGTATTTGGAGAACCAGTTTCAGAAGAAGAGGACGAAGAGGAAGTTTAAAAAAGGTGGGATTATTCCCGCCTTTTTTGTATTTGTGGTAGTTAAGAAAACGTGAGATTTACATCAAGTGCTAGAAAATTCCTAGTGAAATATTAACAGTGTAAAAAACCTCTCTGTTACTCATCATAAGAGGGAGCTTTTCGAAAAGAGAAGTGCATTCTAACAAGGGGGGTTTTTGTATTGAATACGAAAGTTAAAATTATTGCTGCTTCTTTGTTAGTTACCAGTGCGTTAGCTGCATGTGGTACACCTAAAGAGAAAACTGCGATGGACGGGCGTAATTATAATTACGAGCGTACATCTTATAATGATACACATCCAAATCGTACTAATGTAACGGGTAACGATCGTTATACAGATTATGTAACATACCGAAATGGAAACAGAGCAACAGACAATGTGTATGATAATCGTAACGGTACCGGATATAATTATTACCGTGATGTAAATTACAATGGACAAATTGCTAATCCGCACCCAACACGTAATATTACAATGAACAATTCATACATTAACAATGATGGTAAAACTGCAGAAAAAATTACGAATCGTGTGAAACGTATGAATAACGTAGATCGAGTTTCTACAGTTGTATATGGAAACGATGTAGCGATTGCGGTAAAACCACGTAATACAGCGACAGATGAAACAGCGATGGCAAACGAAATTCGTCAAGCTGTTGCGAGTGAAGCTGGAAACAGAAACGTGTACGTCTCTGTAAGAAACGACATGTTTACTCGTGTTGATGCAATGAGTACGCGTCTGCGTAATGGTACAGTTACAAACGATTTTAATCGTGACATAACAAATATGTTCCGAGACATTCGTTACGGTTTAACTGGTACAGTGCGATAACAATAAAGAGGAAGGGGAATCCCTTCCTCTTTATTCATCTTCGTCTTCTAAACGACGTTTTTTAATGAGATAACTAACGGAATAAGAAGTTAAAAAGCATACGAAGAGGATACTACCTGTAAGGGTAGCTTCAAACAGAGGTCTCTCTGGACTGAAAATGATATAAATAATAGCCATAATAATCCCTACAATAAGGGAGCGTAAGACAAGTTTGTAATAAGGAGTTAACTTTATTTCCTTTTCGCTTTCTTCTACATCGATTGAAATACTTAATTGTAAATAGCTAAGTAAAATACTTGTAAGAATAAATAATAACCATAATGGAGATTTCGTAATTTGATCCATTCCTTCAGTGAATCCGATATAACCTAAAATTCCGATTATACCAATTGATTGAAAGAGAAAGGCAATACGTATGTTTTTAATGTTTGAAGAATGAGACGTTCATCTTTAATTTTTTTCAAAGCATTCAGCCCCTGTTTATATTTATAGTATTAATTGTAACATATATATTGCATTAATCAATTTATAATTTACATAAACTTTATTTGGGCAAAAAAGGAAATGGAATATTTTTATAAACATGTTGCGCTTCTATCTTATTAATGTTATATTAGCAAAGCGATGAGCTAATTTACGTAAGACGAGAGATATGCTTAAGTGCTAAACACGCGAATGTGGTCGCCTGGTCTCTCGCCGTAAACGCATCAAGACGCCTGCTATGCAGGCGTCTTTCATATTTTATAAAGATAAAGTGAAGTTTAGAGAAATCTAAACTTCACTTTTTTGTTGGTTTTAATGACGGAATATTCGGAATGTATTTACGAATATTCTCAAAAGAATTAATATGTAGTGGTAATTTTGGGTACAACGTTTTTTTCTTTATGGGACTTCACTATACTTCTACTATGAATGGCTCACTTATCATTGCTACAATGCAATCCAATAAAGATAAAAAACTACCTTCACATAATCACTGCGATTCTAAATAGGGGGAAATAGTGTAAAGGTGTACAAAAAATTGAATTCTATAATTCTTAATAGGGGTATTCTATGAATTAGGGATAAAACCCCCATTTCCGGAAAAACTACAAATGAAAGTATGATTTTGCCTAGAAGAGGTGAACGGAAATGAAATGGATACTGATTGCAGTGCAAGCTTTCGTTATGGTGTTTTGTTTAGTTTATGAAACGAGTGTGAGGGCGGAAGGGCCAGTACCAGAAGTAAAAGAAAAAGAACCTCAAGTTACAATTTTATTAGAGCGTATGTATGTTGATGGAGAAGTAAGTGAGGAAATATTTACGGAAAAAGTAGTGAATTTGGAGCAGTTTTTGCAGCAATATAAAGAGTGGCAACTTGTTGATCGTGATGATGTACAAATCGTATTACAAAAGAAAATTGATGATATTTCACCTTTATTGAAAACAAGTGGTTATTTTGGTGTTTCAGAGGAAGGAATATTACAAATTTTTAAAGGGGTACCGAAAAGTGATAATGCGATTCACTCATTTTTTCAAATTGATATGAAAAAGCTTGAAAGTTATGAGCGTGCGAAATTAAAACGTGGCATTCGTATAAAATCAAAAGAAGGTTTTGTGAAGACCATTGAAAAAATGAAGCAGTATGCAGTGAGAAAGTAAGAAAAGCAGCTCTGGTGCGAGCTGCTTTTCTTATTTATTTTTATCTAAAATTTGTTTAGCAATTTCATCAATTAGCATATCTTTTCCGATTGGATTAAATGCTTTCGTATTGAAGACTTCATTCGATACTTCGTATACGTGATTATTTTTCACTGCTTTATTATCTTTCCAAACTGCACTGTTTTTATAGTCTTCATACACTTTATCAGCTTCGCCGCCGAAGTTTACAATGAACATTTGATCGGGCTGGAATGCAACGAGACCTTCTAGTGATACTTGTGCCATCGTTTGTTTTAAGTCTGTACCTTTTGTTGCTGGAAGTTTTAAGTCGTTAAAGATGATGTCACCATATCCGAAGCTACCGTATACACGGAAGTTTTGTGGTGTTACTGCAACGAACATAAAGTTTTCGTCTTTTGTTTTTTCTTTAATTTTTTTAGATAAAGAGTCTGCTTTTTTATCGTAGTCTGTAATCCATTTATCAGCTTTCTTTTCTTCGTCAAATAGTTTACCTACTTCTTTAAACTTACCGCGCCAGTCTTCTAGATTTGTTTCTAGAACAACTGTTGGTGCCACCTTTTCTAGTTGATCATAAATTTTCAATTGACGATTGTTTAAAATAATTAAGTCTGGTTTTAAAGCAGTAACAGCTTCTAAATCAACTTTAGGTGCCCAATACCAGCCAACAGCTTTTACTCCGTCTAGCTTTTCTGTTAAATGATTTTGGATTTTATCTTTATATGTATTTGCTGTACCAACAGGTTTATGTCCAAGAAGTAACAATTCTTCTGTTGATCCAGATAAGTCAACAATTCTTTTTGGATTTACTGGAATTGTTGCTTCTCCTTTAGCATGTTTGACAACTTTTGTTTTCGGTTGTTCTTTCGCTTTTGACTCATCTTTTTGAGAAGAGCAGCCAACGATAGAAAGAACAACTAACATGATAGTAAATAAAATAAATAGCCTTTTTTTCATCCTGATGTAACCCCTTTAATTAATATTGATAATCATTATCGACTATTGTATAGTAATGTTCTTTCTGTATTTATGTCAATAGAAAAAAACGGAAATTTTAAACAGAGAACATTTGTTGGGGTAGCCTCGCTTTTCTATTGTTAAATATGTTAAAATGGAATACATGATTTGAGAGGGAGAGATCGTATTTTGTTTGAATATGTTACAGGTTACGTGGAGTATGTAGGACCGGAATATGTCGTAATTGATCATAATGGAATTGGTTATCAAATTTTCACACCAAATCCATATGTCTTTCAAAGAAGTAAGCAAGAAATTCGTGTCTATACATATCATTATGTGAGAGAAGATATTATGGCACTTTACGGATTTAAAACACGTGAAGAGCGTTTATTATTTACAAAATTGTTAGGTGTATCAGGCATTGGACCGAAAGGCGCTCTTGCAATTTTAGCTTCTGGTCAAACAGGACAGGTCGTTCAAGCAATTGAACATGAAGATGAGAAGTTTTTAGTGAAATTCCCAGGTGTCGGAAAGAAAACAGCGCGCCAAATGATTTTAGATTTAAAAGGGAAATTAGCAGATGTTGTACCAGATGCGTTTGTTGATTTGTTCTCAGATGTCGAAAGTTTTGATGAGAAGAAAGGTTCATCAGTTGAACTTGATGAAGCGCTGGAAGCACTGCGTGCACTCGGTTATGCAGAACGAGAAGTTTCTCGCGTTGTACCAGAATTATTAAAAGAATCACTAACGACGGATCAATATATTAAAAAGGCACTTAGTCTTTTACTAAATGGTAAGAGGTGAGTATAATGGACGAACGTCTCCTTTCAGGGGAATCTGTATATGAAGATGCAGATTTAGAATATTCATTACGGCCACAGACGCTCCGTCAGTATATTGGCCAAGATAAAGCGAAACATAATTTAGAAGTTTTTATTGAAGCGGCGAAAATGCGTGAAGAAACGTTAGATCACGTACTTTTATATGGACCACCTGGACTTGGTAAAACGACGCTTGCGAATATTATTGCCAATGAAATGGGTGTTAACATTCGAACAACGTCAGGTCCCGCAATTGAAAGACCAGGAGATTTAGCGGCTGTATTAACAGCACTTCAGCCTGGGGATGTATTATTTATTGATGAAATTCATCGTTTGCATAGATCTATTGAAGAAGTGTTATACCCAGCGATGGAAGACTTTTGCCTTGATATCGTTATTGGGAAAGGACCGTCAGCTCGATCTGTACGTCTAGACTTACCCCCATTTACACTAGTTGGGGCAACGACGCGTGCAGGTGCATTATCAGCACCACTTCGTGACCGTTTCGGTGTACTTTCACGATTAGAGTATTATACAGTAGATCAGCTTTCTGCGATTGTAGAACGCACAGCGGAAGTATTCGAAGTGGAGATTGATTCGTTGGCAGCACTAGAAATTGCAAGACGTGCCCGTGGTACACCTCGTATTGCGAATCGTCTATTACGACGTGTACGTGACTTCGCGCAAGTTCGCAGTGACGGAACGATTGCGATGGAAATTACACAAATGGCGTTAGAGCTATTACAAGTAGATAAATTAGGACTTGATCATATTGACCATAAATTACTGCTTGGTATTATTGAAAAGTTCCGTGGTGGTCCAGTTGGGTTAGAAACAGTTTCGGCAACGATTGGAGAAGAATCTCATACGATTGAAGATGTGTATGAGCCGTATTTATTACAAATTGGCTTTTTACAACGAACGCCAAGAGGCCGAATAGTAACCCCACTCGCATATGAACATTTTGGGATGGAGATGCCAAAGGTATGACGGAGATGCCAAAGCTGCTTATTACAGCTGGTATTTTACTCATTGTTGTTGGTCTAGCTTGGAAGTTTATTGGAAGGCTTCCAGGCGATGTTTTTGTGAAAAAAGGAAACGTTACCTTTTATTTTCCTATCATTACATGTATTGTGTTAAGTATTGTATTATCTTTTGTTATGTATATAATAAATCGATTCAAATAAGAAATAGGTGGATATAGTTATGGATATTAATCTGTTTGATTTTCATTTACCAGAAGAGCTTATTGCACAAATCCCGCTTGAAGAGCGTGAAACATCAAGATTGATGGTGTTAGACCGTGAAACAGGGGATATTGAGCATAAACATTTTACGGACATTCTTTCTTACTTACATGAGGGGGATTGCTTAGTTTTAAATGAAACGAAAGTTATGCCTGCTCGCTTGCACGGTGTGAAAGAAGATACAGGTGCACATATCGAAGTGCTTCTTTTAAAACAAGAGGAAGGCGATAAGTGGGAAACACTTGTCAAGCCAGCGAAGCGTGTAAAAGAAGGTACTGTAATCTCTTTTGGTGAAGGAAAGTTAAAAGCAACTTGCACAGGAACTGCAGATCAAGGTGGGCGTCAACTTGAGTTTTCATATGACGGCATCTTTTATGAAATTTTAGACGAACTTGGAGAAATGCCACTTCCTCCGTATATTAAAGAGACGTTGGAAGATCGCGATCGTTATCAAACGGTATATGCGAAGGAAATTGGTTCAGCAGCAGCACCGACAGCTGGACTTCACTTTACAGAAGAGTTACTCGAGAAATTGAAGCAAAAAGGCGTTCAATTAGCATTTATTACGCTCCATGTAGGACTTGGAACATTTAGACCAGTTTCTGCAGATACTATTGAAGAGCATCATATGCATGCAGAGTATTACCATATGTCTGAAGAGACAGCTGCGTTATTAAACCGTGTGAAAGAGAATGGTGGACGTATTATTACAGTAGGTACGACATCAACTCGTACATTAGAAACGATTGCGACAGATCATGATGGTAAGCTTTGTGCCGCTTCTGGATGGACAGATATTTTTATGTACCCAGGATATGAATTTAAAGCAATTGATGGTTTAATTACAAACTTCCATTTGCCGAAATCAACATTAATTATGCTTGTAAGTGCATTCGCAAATAGAGATAATGTACTTCATGCATATAATGAAGCAGTAAAAGAAAAATATCGTTTCTTTAGCTTTGGTGATGCGATGTTCGTTGCATCTCACACTAAAATGAGAAACAAATAAAAGGAGTAAATTATGACAGCAATTCGTTATGAATTTATTAAAACTTGTAAACAAACGGGTGCGCGTTTAGGACGTGTGCATACGCCACACGGTTCATTTGATACACCAACATTTATGCCAGTTGGTACACTTGCAACAGTTAAAACGATGTCACCAGAAGAATTAAAAGCGATGGATTCTGGTATTATTTTAAGTAATACGTATCATTTATGGCTACGCCCAGGTCACGAGATTGTTCGTGAAGCAGGCGGTTTGCATAAATTTATGAACTGGGACCGTGCAATCTTAACGGATTCAGGTGGTTTCCAAGTATTCAGTTTAAGTGACTTCCGCCGTATTGAAGAGGAAGGCGTTCATTTCCGTAATCACTTAAATGGGGATAAATTATTCTTATCACCAGAAAAAGCGATGGAAATTCAAAATGCATTAGGTTCAGATATCATGATGGCATTTGACGAGTGTCCACCGTTCCCAGCTACTTTTGAATATATGAAAAAGTCTGTAGAGCGTACAAGCCGTTGGGCAGAGCGTTGTCTAAAGGCACATGAGCGTCCACAAGACCAAGGTTTATTCGGTATTGTACAGGGCGGAGAGTTTGAAGAGCTTCGTCGTCAAAGTGCGAAAGATCTTGTTTCAATGGACTTCCCTGGTTACGCTGTAGGTGGTTTATCTGTTGGAGAGCCAAAAGATATTATGAACCGTGTACTTGAATTTACAACACCACTTCTTCCAGATAATAAGCCACGTTACTTAATGGGAGTCGGTTCTCCTGACTCATTAATTGATGGTGCGATTCGTGGTATTGATATGTTTGACTGCGTACTTCCAACTCGTATTGCCCGAAATGGTACATGTATGACAAGTGAAGGTCGCTTAGTTGTGAAAAACGCGAAATTTGCTAGAGATTTCGGTCCGCTTGATCCAAACTGTGATTGCTACACATGTAAAAATTACTCTCGTGCGTACATTCGTCACTTAATGAAATGTGATGAAACGTTCGGAATTCGTTTAACGTCTTATCACAACCTTCATTTTCTGTTAAACTTAATGGAGCAGGTGAGACAAGCTATTCGTGAAGACCGTCTTGGCGATTTCCGCGAAGAGTTCTTTGAACAGTATGGCTTTAATAAACCGAATGCTAAAAACTTCTAATACATAATTTAAAAGGAGGAACAAAAGATGAATCCAGGTATGATGAATATCGTTATGATCGTTGCGATGTTTGCGATTTTCTATTTCTTATTAATTCGCCCGCAACAAAAACGTCAAAAAGCAGTTGCTCAAATGCAAAGCGAGTTAACAAAAGGTGATGCTATCGTAACAATCGGTGGTTTACACGGTACAATCGAATCAGTAGATGAAACGAAAATCGTTATTAAATCTGGTGGTTCACACTTAACTTTCGATCGCAATGCGATTCGTGAAGTTGTGAAAAACTAATGATGAAGGCCCTGCATGAAATGTGCAGGGCCTTTTTTAATTATTTTGTTTTGACATATTTACACCGAAAATACCTCCGAGTGTACTCGCACCCATTAATGCTAATTGGTAGAGTAACTGTGAGTTCGATAAAGTTTGAGAGAAGCCTAAATAGTTAACGAGAAAGACGAGAAGAGTGAATGTGAGTCCTGTTGTGAGGCCGACTAACCATCCTTTTCCTTTTGCCTTTTTACCAGCTACAAATCCGGATATGAGAGTAGATAGAAGAGCTAGTATAAAAATGGTAACCGCTAATGTCTCTTCGCCAATATTAGTGAATTTTAATAAAAGAGCCATAATCATACTTGTAATAGATGCGAGAATTAATAGGGTGATAATACCAAAGCCAATTGCAGTTGATAATTTTTTCGTTCCATCCATTATGCATTCCCCCTTTTTAATACAAGCATATTTTCATTTTGTTTAAGTTAGACTAGTTTCTTTTTTGTGGGGGAACCTATAAGTAAAAAAGGAGATGTAGAAATGGAATGGGTATCAATAATTGGACGAACAATGCTGTTGTATATAATCATTTTAATTATTTTTCGTCTTATGGGTAAACGTGAAATTGGAGAATTAAGTGTATTAGATTTAGTTGTATTCATTATGCTCGGTGAAATGGCTGTAGTGGCAATTGAAAATACAGATAAGTCACTTTGGCATCAATTAGTTCCAATGACTTTTCTTATGTGTATACAAATCATTTTGTCAGTCATTTCATTAAAGTTTCAACGTTTTCGGCATTTAATAGAAGGGGAGCCGGCTATTCTTGTAAATGCAGGTAAAATTGATGAAAAAAAGATGCGGAAGCAGCGGTATAGCATAGATGATTTAATGATGCAACTACGGGAGCAAGGAGTCGGAGATGTACGTGATGTAGAATACGCTATTTTAGAACCAACTGGGAAGTTATCTGTCTTTCAAAAACAAAAAAGTAAAAAGAGTAAAAATGATACACCAATTTTTACACTCCCACTAATTATTGATGGAGAAATTCAATACCATCATTTGCAAATGATTGAGCATACAGATGAATGGCTCGTTGAAAAATTGAATAACTTAGGTTATAAAGATGTGAAACAGATTTTATATTGTAGTTTTCAAAATGGACAATTTTTTGTTGATTTGAAAGAAAATTAGAGGCTTACCATTTTGAATGGTAAGCCCGATTGGTGCGGGCTAATAGTCAGTGGGGGATGCCCCCCACTGACTAAAGTTTCACTTTACTTTAAAAATGAAAGTTTACGAATGATAGGGAGTCGACTTAACTCTTCTTTTCGAATGATTTTGAAAACGAAGAGGAGAACAATATAAACGATGGTTGTTAAGGTGATCTCCCATAATGTTTGTACGCCAAGTGAATGAGAAAAAACGATATGCGTATGAAGATAAAAACCGAAAGCACCAGCAATCCCGATAGCAATCCCACCGAAAATATAGTCTTTTGCGTAAATCGTAAATGTAATCTTCTTTAAAACAGTAGCATAGTGAAGGAATGTTACCGTCACTATATTTGCAGCGATAGCAAGTGCAACCCCCATCATTTGAAACTCTGGCCGTGAAGCGAGTACAAAAATAACGATTAATTTTACGATGGCTCCAATAAATGTGTTCATCATAGCGGCTCGTGCTAAATTTAAAGCTTGCAACACAGATGTAAGAGGACTTTGGAAATAATGAAATAAAAAGCAAGGCGCAAGAAGTTGGATGAACGCTGTCGCGCTGTCTGATCCGTACATGAGAGTTAAAATAGGAGAAGCAAATACGTATAATATTACGACTGACCATCCACCAGTAATTAATGAGATTCGAAGGGCTTGTTGTAATCGGTGTTCCACTAATTTGTTTTGCCTCTTTGCCATTGCCTCGCTAATTGATGGGACAAGTGCTGTAGAAAGAGCATATGTAATAAAGGCTGGCAGTGATAGAAGTGGGAACGCATAACCGTTTAATATACCGTATTGCTGAGTTGCGACAGAAGCAGCGACTCCAGCAATCGCTAAGCTTTGCATAACGACGATAGGTTCAAAAAAATAAGAAACGGAACCAATTAAACGGCTTCCTGTAGTTGGGAGTGCAATGTCCATAAGGGAATAAAATGTATTTTTGCTCTCCTTTACAGTAGTGAAAAATCCAGAGCGTATAGATAAATGTTTTTCACGTTGGAATAAAGTAAGTAAAAATAATAAAGATGCAACTTCGCCAAGAACAGCTGATAGCATGGCACCGGCTGCAGCATATTCTACGCCATAAGGTAAAAATAAACGAATGCATACAGCGATAATGGTAATGCGGACGACTTGCTCTAAAACTTGGGCATAAGCGCTTGGTTTCATATTTTGTTTCCCTTGGAAGTAACCACGTAAAACAGAAGAAACTGCAATAACAGGGACAACAGGTAAAATGGCCATTAATGGATAGTATGTTCTTTCATCTGTTAATAATGTTTTTGCTAAAATAGGTGTGATTAGCATAATCGCAATTGTTAAAATGATACTAATAACGGATGTAACTGCCAGCGAAACAGTTAATATTTTTTTAACCCTTTGTTTATCGTTCACTGCTTCCGCTTCTGCTACAAATTTTGCAATCGCAACAGGAAGGCCGATTTGTGTTAATGTAATTGCTAAAATAAAGGTGGGAACAGCCATCATATAAAGGCCAACGCCTTCTTCTCCTAAAATACGTGCCATTACAATGCGGTTAATAAACCCAAGGATTTTTGTGATAAAACCGGCTATCATTAAAATAAATGCACCTTTTAAAAAGCTTTGTTTCGTCATGGTCCTCTCCTACCTTCTCAAAATCAATGGAATGATTTACAATAATTTATATGCACGTATGAGACAAGAATGACAAGCATTTAAGAGAGTGGAGTATGATAATGCTCTTGAAAGTAGTTATTACTGTCCATTAGAGCGGGATTAAAAGCGACTTTTCGTGCTGAAACTATAAGGAGATGTTACGTATGTTAGAAAAAGAAGATTTGGTAGAATCATACCGCGGACAGTTACAAGTCGTTTTAGAAAGTAAAGTAGAAGAGTTTCAAATGTTCGGTTACGACCGGGTGACAGATAATGATATTTGGAAATTCCTTAAGGTGAAAAAGTGGAAAAAGATAGACAGCGATGTTAGATTATATGAATTAGTAAATGATGTATTAAGAGTAACTGCTAATGAATATATGACTTATTTAACCGTTGAAGCATATCAAGAGCCACTTTGGTCGTTTGATGAATATGAAAATAAATAACCGACTGTAATTGGTTTGTTCTTCCTTTTGCAGTATAATGATAGGTATTAATAAAGAGGAATTAATTATGTCTAAGATTATATATAAAGGAGGTAGTGAAGAGGAAAATAAATAATGAAAGTGTAGGTATTACGTAGGTTTTACCGACACAGCTAGTGATGAACTAGCAAGAAACACATGTATTTTACAGAAAGGAAGTCTACTAACTAGACAAGCATATAGGTATAGAGATTTACTTATTGCAAGTGAATCAAGTGATGTATGGAATGTGTTAGTAGCAGAAAGAGGGTACATATGGCAAAGCGTGGTACAAGAATTGCCGCCTTTTTCCTCATCGTTTTATTAATTGGTGGAGTAATTGGTGCGGCAGGAAAAGACATAGCAAAAGGAATTAGTCTAGGACTAGACCTTCGCGGTGGTTTTGAAATTCTATATGAAGTAAAGCCAGCCAAAAAAGGTGATAAAATCGATCGTAATGCACTTGTAAGTACAGTAGGTGCTCTTGAAAATCGTGTCAATGTTCTCGGTGTAAGTGAGCCGAACATTCAAATTGAAGGAGAAGATCGAATCCGTGTCCAGCTTGCTGGTGTACAAGATCAGCAAAAAGCGCGTGAAATGTTATCAACACAAGCGAAATTAACATTCCGTGATGTGAATGACAATCTTCTTATGGACGGAACGGATTTAAAAGGCGGCGGAGCGAAGCAAACATTTGATGATAAAGGTCGTCCAAGTGTGGGACTTACGTTAAAAAGCGCTGAAAAATTCCGTGAAGTAACTGAAAAGATTTCAAAAATGCCACCACCAACGAATTTAATGGTAATCTGGCTTGATTTTGAAGAAGGAAAAGATTCATATAAAGCAGAATCTGCAAAACCGAATCCGAAGTTTTTATCAGCAGCAACAGTAGACCAAGTATTTAATCAAGCTGAAGTATCTATCGTAGGTGGAAACTTCACAGTTGAAAGTGCGAAAGAACTGTCATCTTTATTAAATGCAGGGGCACTTCCTGTTGATTTAAAAGAAATGTATTCAACATCTGTTGGAGCGAAATTTGGTCAACAAGCATTAGAGCAAACGATTTTCGCTAGTGCGATCGGTATTGCTATTATCTTCTTATTCATGCTTGTATTCTACCGTCTACCAGGACTTGTAGCGGTTATTATGTTAGGTTTATACATTTTCGTTACTTTACTTGTCTTTAACTGGATGCATGCAGTTCTTACGTTACCAGGTATTGCGGCATTAGTGCTCGGGGTTGGTATCGCAGTTGATGCGAATATCATTACGTACGAGAGGTTAAAGGAAGAGCTGAAAATTGGTAAATCGATGATGTCAGCATTTCGTGCTGGTAACCATCGTTCATTATCGACAATATTAGATGCGAACATTACAACAATTGCAGCAGCAGGTGTCTTATTCGCTTACGGTAATAGCTCTGTAAAAGGTTTCGCAACAAGTTTAATCGTAAGTATTTTAGTTGGTTTTATTACGAACGTATTCGGTACTCGTTTCTTACTAGGTTTACTTGTAAAGAGCCGTTACTTCGATAAAAAGCCATCTTACTTTGGTGTTAAGGAAAAGGATATTATTCCATTAACAAAAGGTGTAGTACATCCACCGACGAGATTTGATCGTATTAACTTCGTAAATATCGGTCATAAATTCTTCTTATTCTCACTTGTAGTTGTAATTGCTGGGGCAATTATATTACCGATCTTCAAAATGAACCTTGGAATTGACTTTGCAAGTGGTACACGTATTGACTTGCAATCAAAACAAGCACTTACTGTGTCTGACGTTCATAAAGATTTCAACGAACTGAAGATTGATGTGAAAGAAGAAAATATTGTACCGACTGGTAATGACAATAAAGGTTTCGCAGTTCGTACATTAGGTGTTCTATCAAAAGATGAAATTGCGAAAACGAAAACATTCTTCCATGATAAATACGGGACAGAACCAAACATAAGTACAGTTTCACCGACAATCGGTAAAGAAATTGCACGAAATGCATTTATTGCAGTTCTGATTGCATCAGTGGTTATTATTTTATACGTAAGCATTCGCTTCCGCCTTACGTACGCAGTATCTGCAGTAATCGCATTATTACACGATGCATTCGTTATGATTGTTATATTTAGTCTTTTCCAAATAGAGGTAGATTTAACGTTTATCGCTGCTGTGTTAACAATTATCGGTTATTCTATCAATGACTCCATCGTTACGTTCGATAGAAACCGTGAGTTATACAAACAGAAAAAACGAGTTCGTGACATAAAAGATTTAGAAGAAATCGTAAACGCAAGTATTCGTCAAACAATTGGTCGCTCAATTAATACAGTATTAACAGTGTTGTTCCCAGTAATTGCACTACTTATTTTCGGTAGTGAATCACTGCGTAACTTCTCACTTGCGTTATTAATTGGATTAGTTGTAGGTACGTACTCTTCTATTTTCGTTGCTTCTCAAATTTGGTTAATGCTTGAAAACCGTCGTTTGAAAAAGGGTAAAGGAAATAAAAAAGTAGAAAAACCAGTAACTGAACCGCAAGTGTAAAAATGAAAATATATATAAAGATGATGTCCTTTTATGGGGCATCTCTTTTTTCGTTTCTGGATACAATAATGTAGCGTCTTTTAAAAAAGAACAAATGGAAGAAAGTGGTGGAGAGGTCTTTAGTTTTGTTATAATAAAGTGAAACTTTAATCAGTGGAGGGGCATCCCCCCACTGATTATTAGCCTTCACCAATCGGGCTTTTACGGGCAGTTGATCTCCCACCTAACTTCCTCGTATTCGCCGGATTTTGAGGTGGGAGTCTTACTGCCCGTTAAAGTGGGATAAAACGATAGGTTAAGAAAAGAAGGGATTTTAATTATGGAAAAAGATGAACGTTTTAAACAGGCCGAGTTTGGTGCTATTGTCGGAATCGTTGGTAATATTATATTAGCGATTGTAAAAGCGGTAATTGGTTACATTGGAAACAGTAAGGCACTTTTAGCGGATGCGGTGCATTCTGGATCGGATGTAATTGGCTCGTTAGCTGTACTTTTTGGATTGCGAGCGGCAAAGCAACCGCCTGATGAAGATCATCCGTACGGTCACGGTAAAGCGGAATCGATTTCAGCGATTATTGTTGCGGTATTATTATTTATTGTTGGACTGGAGATAGCGATCTCGTCTATAAAAGCTTTTTCGCAAGAATTAGAACCACCAAAAGGAATTACGATTTTTGCTGTCGTTCTTTCGATTGTAGTAAAAGAAGGAATGTTTCAGTATAAATTCCGATTAGGGAAACGTATAAATAGTGATGCAATTATCGCAAATGCATATGAGCATCGCTCTGATGTGTTTTCCTCAATTGCAGCTTTAATCGGCATTTGTGCAGCTATTATCGGCGGTAAGTTAGGTATAGATTGGCTTGTATATGCTGATCCTATTGCGGGATTATTTGTTTCACTTCTCGTTGCGAAGATGGCGTGGGATATTGGAGCGGAAGCTATTCATGCAACGCTCGATCATGTTCTTCATGAAGAAGATGTTGTTCCGCTTAGAGAGGCAGTTCTTCAAGTGGAAGGTGTGAAAAAAATCGGATCTTTATATGCGAGGGAACATGGTCATTATGTAATTGTTGATATTAAAGTATCTGTAGATCCTTATATCACTGTAGAAGAAGGACATCGCATTGGAAAACATGTAAAAGAAGTACTTATGAAACAAGATAACGTACAAAATGTTTTTGTACATATTAATCCGTATTCTCCAAATTGAGTATAGTAGATATTTGATTATGTAGATATCCACTCGTTGTTTGCATTATATTGTCACCCCTTAATCTGTCTTGTATAATGGATAGGTTAAGGGGTGATTTCGTGTTACAACCGAAAACGCGTTGGAAAGAAAAAGAATATAATGAGGAACTAGTGAGTGAATTAGCAAGTAAACTACAACTATCACCTTTAGTGACTTCATTATTCCTCGGTAGAGGCTTAAATACAGAAGACAAGATTGTAGACTTTTTAAATACAGCAGATCAAGAATTTCACGATCCATTTTTACTTGAAGGGATGGATCGGACTGTAGAACGTGTGAAAAAAGCTATTGAAAATGGAGAACAAATATTAATATTTGGTGATTATGATGCGGACGGAGTAAGTAGTACGACTGTGTTATATCTTGCTCTGCAAGAATTAGGTGCAGATGTTGAGTTTTATATTCCAAATCGTTTTACTGAAGGTTATGGGCCAAATGAAGAAGCATTTCGTTGGGCGCACAGCGCAGGATTCTCGCTAATTATTACTGTCGATACTGGTATCGCAGCGGTACATGAAGCGAAGGTAGCGAAGGAACTTGGAATAGATCTTATTATTACAGATCACCATGAGCCACCACCAGAATTACCAGAAGCACTTGCGATTATTCATCCGAAATTAGAGGGCGGTGTTTATCCGTTTCATTATTTAGCGGGTGTTGGTGTTGCATTTAAAGTTGCACATGCACTTTTAGGTCGTGTGCCGGAGCATTTGTTGGAAATTGCAGTAATCGGTACGGTAGCCGATTTAGTATCACTTCACGGTGAAAATAGATTGCTAGTACAGCGTGGACTGAAGCATATGCGAATGACGCGAAATATCGGTTTAAAGGCGTTATTTAAAGTTGCTAACGTTTCGCAAAGTGAAATTACAGAAGAAAGTATTGGCTTCTCGCTCGCGCCGCGTATTAATGCCGTTGGACGTTTAGAAGATGCAGCACCTGCTGTTCACCTTTTATTATCGGACGATCCAGAGGAAGCGAAAGAGCTAGCTGAAGAGATTGATGAGCTGAACAAACTTCGAAAAGATATTGTAAAGCAAATTACAGAAGAAGCTATCGCTGAAGTCGAAAATAAATTCCCGCCAGAAGAAAATAAAGTATTAGTTCTTGCGAAAGAAGGTTGGAATCCAGGGGTAATTGGAATAGTCGCTTCTAAGTTAGTTGAACGTTTTTACCGTCCAACGATTGTATTAAGTATTGATCCTCATAAAGAAACAGCAAAGGGATCAGCTCGTAGTATTGCAGGGTTTGATTTGTTTGCAAACCTTTCAGATTGCCGTGAACTGTTACCGCATTTCGGAGGCCATCCGATGGCGGCGGGAATGACGCTTCATATGAATGATGTGGATGAATTAAGAAGGCGATTAAATGAGCAAGCAGATGTAATTTTAACAGAAGAAGATTTTATTCCGATTACAGCAGTGGATGCATTTTGTAAAGTAGAGGATGTAACGCTTGCCGCGATTGAGGATATGCAAAAGTTAGCGCCATTTGGCGTAGGAAATCCGAAACCACGTATTGCGGTGAAAAACGCTGACTTAGAAAGTATTCGTGCAATCGGATCTGATGGATCTCATTTGAAAATGGCTCTTCGTGATGGACAAGCAACACTGGACACAATTGGATTTGGATTCGGTGCTTATGCGAAAGAAATCTCTCCGGTTGCGAAGGTTTCTGTAGTAGGAGAAGCGTCCATTAATGAATGGAATAACTTTAAAAAGCCGCAATTAATGGTGCAAGATATTGCTGTAGAGGCATGGCAATTATTTGACTGGCGTAGTATGCGTAATGTAGAAGCGAATTTAGCAGAACTTCCGAAAGAAAAAATAATAATGGTGTATTTTTCTGAAGAGGTATTGAATAAATTTGCTTTAGAAGACTATAAAGAACAGCTCGTGCATGCATCAGAGGTAAGTCATTTAGATGATCAATACATTGTGTTACTTGATTTACCGAAAGGAACAGATGAATTACGTGATTTATTTAAGACAGGATTCCCTGCCCGGATTTATACACTATTTTATCAAGAGAATAATCATTTATTTAGTACAGTCCCAACGAGGGAACACTTTAAATGGTACTATTCTTTCTTGAACCAAAAAGCTCCATTTTCTTTAAGGCAATATGGGGAACAATTGTGTCGTCATAAAGGTTGGTCAAAAGATACAGTAAATTTCATGACACAGGTGTTTTTTGAGTTAGAATTTGTTACAATAAAAGACGGTGTCATTTTTATGGCAGACAAAAAACAAAAGCGTGATTTAATTGAATCGAACACATATCGTGAGAAAATGAACCACTTACAATTAGAGAAAGAATTGGTTTATAGCACATATCAGCAACTATATACATGGTTTGAAGCGATTCGTAATCATAAATAAGTAGAACAGTTATGGTAAAGGATTTGTATTTACAAACCTTTTATATCTGAGGAGGATTCAGAAATATGGATTTCAAGCAACATATCGCAATTGTACCAGATTATCCGAAAGAAGGTATTGTGTTCAAAGACATTACACCTTTAATGAACGACGGAAAAGCATACAAAGCAGCAACAGATGAAATCGTTGCTTATGCAAAAAAAAGAGACATTGATGTTGTAGTAGGACCAGAAGCACGTGGTTTTATTATCGGTTGCCCAGTTTCTTATGCATTAGAAGTAGGTTTCGCACCAGTTCGTAAATTAGGGAAATTACCACGTGAAGTAATTACAGTTGACTACGGTAAAGAATATGGAACAGATGTTTTAACAATCCATAAAGATGCAATTAAGCCAGGTCAACGTGTATTAATTACAGATGACCTATTAGCTACAGGTGGAACGATCGAAGCGACAATTAAACTAGTTGAAGAACTTGGCGGAGTTGTAGCAGGAATTGCATTCTTAGTAGAGCTTACTTACTTAGATGGTCGTAAAATGTTAGATGGTTACGATGTATTAGTATTAGAAAAATACTAATCATTATATAGGTGAAACTACGGTGATAAAAAGTACCCGTGAATCTCTTGGAGAGGAACGGGTACTTTTGTATAATTGCACAAAAAATATGATGAAATGTCAGTGAAATCTTTTCCTTTTCACAATTCACAATCATTGGGTTATAATGATAGAATATAATTTATTCTATTCTATTCTATTCTATTCAATAAAGATAAAGTCAATTTTCAATAAAAGGTGATTCGATGGCAAATGAGCAAGTACTAACAGCTGAACAGGTACTCGAGAAAGCAAGTCAATATTTAGCGGATGAAGATATTGAGCTAGTGGCACGTGCCTATGAATATGCGCGTGATGCACATAGCGAACAATATAGAAAATCGGGTGAACCATATATTATTCACCCAATTCAAGTTGCAGGTATTTTAGTTGATTTACACATGGATCCATCTACAGTATCGGCAGGTTTCTTGCATGATGTAGTGGAAGATACAGAAATTACATTAGAAGATATTGAACGGGAATTTAATAAAGAAATCGCTATGCTTGTCGATGGTGTTACAAAGCTTGGAAAGATTAAATATAAATCCCATGAACAGCAACAAGCAGAAAACCATCGCAAAATGTTTATTGCAATGGCTCAAGATATTCGAGTGATTTTAATTAAACTAGCTGATCGTCTTCATAACATGCGTACATTGAAACATTTGCCTCAAGAGAAGCAGCGTCGCATTGCAAATGAAACGTTAGAAATCTTTGCACCTTTAGCACATAGACTCGGAATTAGTACTATTAAATGGGAGCTAGAGGATACGTCACTTCGCTATTTAAATCCGCAACAATATTATCGTATTGTAAATTTAATGAAGCGTAAACGTGCAGAGCGTGAAGAATATTTAGATGAAGTAATGACTGGTATTCGTGAGAAACTAAAAGAAGTTGCAATTCAACCTGAGATTTCTGGAAGACCAAAGCATATTTACAGTATTTATCGTAAAATGGCACTGCAAAACAAACAGTTCAATGAAATTTATGATTTACTAGCTGTACGCGTCGTTGTAAACAGTATTAAAGATTGTTATGCGGTGCTTGGAATTATTCATACGTGCTGGAAGCCGATGCCAGGTCGTTTCAAAGATTATATTGCAATGCCGAAAGCAAATCTATATCAATCTCTTCATACGACTGTAATTGGGCCGAAAGGTGATCCACTTGAAGTGCAAATTCGTACGAAAGAAATGCACGAAATTGCAGAATTCGGGATTGCGGCACATTGGGCGTATAAAGAAGGAAAAACAGCAGAAACAACGGGTACACTAGAGAAAAAACTAACATGGTTCCGTCAAATATTAGAATGGCAAAATGAAGCCTCTAATGCTGAAGAATTTATGGAGTCATTAAAAATTGATTTATTCTCTGACATGGTATTCGTCTTTACACCGAAAGGCGATGTAATGGAATTACCTCTTGGATCTGTTCCGATTGATTTTGCATATCGTGTCCATTCGGAAATTGGAAACAAAACAATTGGTGCAAAAGTAAATGGGAAAATGGTGACACTTGATTATAAATTAAAAACGGGTGACATCATTGAAATTTTAACATCGAAACATTCGTATGGCCCAAGTCAAGATTGGGTGAAACTTGCTCAAACATCTCATGCGAAAAATAAAATACGTCAATTCTTTAAGAAACAACGTAGAGACGAAAATATTGAAAAAGGCCGTGAACTTGTTGAAAAAGAAGTGCGTGGCTTAGAGTATGAGATGAGAGAAGTATTAGCTCCTGACAATTTAAAACGTGTTGCTGAGAAATTCAACTTTGCAAATGAAGAGGATATGTTTGCGGCAGTTGGATATAATGGCATCACTGCATCACAAATTGTTACGCGACTAACGGACAAGTTCCGTAAACAACGTGAAGAAGAAGAAATCGTCGAAGTTAAAGAAGTTCGTAAACCGATGAAAATTCGAAAATGGGATTCTGGCGTTAAAGTAAGTGGTGCGGATAATTTATTAATTCGTTTATCAAAATGCTGTAACCCAGTTCCGGGCGATGATATCGTTGGGTATATTACGAAAGGCCGAGGCGTATCGATTCACCGTCGTGATTGTGTAAATGTTCATACAGAAGAAGCTGTAGAACGTTTATTAGAAGTAGAGTGGGAAGGTAGTCCTGAAAAAGAAATTGAGTATAACGTTGATATTGAAATTTCAGGTTACGATCGCCGTGGTTTATTAAATGAAGTATTGCAAGCTGTTACAGAGACGAAAACGTACATTTCAGCTGTTTCTGGTAGAAGTGACCGTAATAAGATGGCGACAATTAATATGTCAATCTCGATTCGTAACTTACAACACTTGAAAAAAGTAGTGGAGCGCATTAAACGTGTTCCGGAAATTTATGCAGTACGACGCATGATGCATTAATAGGGAGTGTAGGAAGATGAGAGTTGTTTTACAACGATCAAAGGAAGCGTCTGTCACAGTAGATGGTGAGATTGTAGGGCAAATTCCATTCGGTCTAACATTGCTAGTTGGCATTACGCATGAAGATACAGAAAAAGATGCAACTTATATTGCAGAAAAAATTGCAAACCTACGTATTTTTGAAGATGAGAGCGGAAAGATGAACCATTCAGTACTTGATGTAGAAGGACAAGTTCTATCAATTTCGCAATTCACATTATACGGAGATTGCCGTAAAGGAAGACGTCCAAACTTTATGGATGCTGCGAAACCTGACTATGCAGAGCGTTTATATGATTTCTTTAATGAAGAAGTTCGTAAACAAGGGCTGCATGTCGAAACAGGGAAGTTCGGAGCGATGATGGACGTTTCTTTAATCAATGATGGTCCGGTGACCTTAATTGTGGAAAGTAAATAGTGTTGCCCGAGAAGAGAGGATTATATAATCCTCTCTTTTTCATACATTGTTGTATGTTTTGTTGATTTATCATAGGATGATTGTGAAGGGGAATAAAAGTAGAAGAAGGTGTATCATGATTCAAGAATTCAATATAGCTTTGCGCTTTATGTTAGAGTTATGCATTCTTGGGAGTATTGGGTACTGGGGATTTCGTAAAGGAGGAATACCGGCTGTAAAACTTATGCTTTCTGTAATTCTTCCGGTTGTTGTGGCTGTTATATGGGGGCTATTTGGAGCGCCCAATGCAGAGTGGGAACTTCATGGCACTCTACACGTTCTATTAGAGATTACCGTTTTTGGATTAGGCGTTGCAGCATTGTATCATTTGAAGCATCCTATGCTGGCGAGTGGATTAGCTATTGTTATTATTGTTAATCGAATTCTAATGTTTGTTTGGAATCAATAGCTGTTTCAGTTATGTATAACTATCTCATTGATATGGAAGAATAAAAAGTAAAACATCCATATTGAATGTGAGGGATATACGTATGCGTATGAATGAAAAAGGACATTCTGTTACAAATGGTGCAAATCAACTGTTTAACGTGAATTTTCATGATTTTATTTCAAAAGAGCAAAACAATACTTCAATGGAACTCGCTTCTGAGTTCGGAATTTCACTACAAGATGTAAAGCGTCTAAAGAAGCAAATTGAACGCTCCTAGACCACTTGACAATCCTACGCAACAAACGTATAGTAATTTTATATTTACATATGAATATAGCCGTTGATAGAGAAGAGTAAATGAGACACACATGGAAAGAGAAGAAATGTCCTAGGCTGAAAACATTTCTACATGATGACTGATTGAATGACACTCTGTAGGTTTCAACTCGAAAGGTGTATATGCTTAGTAGAGATGAACGCAAATTTAAGCGTTATTAAAAAAGTGGAAGCATACGTGCTTCAATTAGGGTGGCACCACGGGTATAATACTCTCGTCCCTACTGTTCAAACAGTAGAGGCGGGAGTTTTTTTATTTTTATTAAGATTAAAACAATTTGAGGAGGAACTGAATATGTCTATTCAAATCCCACGCGGAACGCAAGATATTCTTCCAGGTAGTGTAGAGTTATGGCAGTACATCGAAGGGCAAGCGCGCGAAATTTGCCGTCGTTACAATTATAAAGAAATTCGTACACCAATTTTTGAACACACAGAGCTATTTTTACGCGGTGTAGGTGATACGACAGATATCGTACAAAAAGAAATGTATTCATTCCAAGACCGTGGAGAGCGTAGTTTAACATTACGTCCAGAAGGTACTGCACCTGTTGTACGTTCTTATGTTGAAAACAAAATGTTCGGTGATGCAACACAACCAACGAAATTATACTATATCGGTCAAATGTTCCGTTACGAAAGACCACAAGCAGGTCGCTATCGTCAATTCGTGCAATTCGGTATTGAAGCAATCGGTAGTAACGATCCTGCAATTGATGCAGAAGTAATTGCACTTGCTGTAGAGTTTTACCGCGGCATGGGCTTAAAAAATATTAAAGTTGTACTAAATAGCTTAGGTGATGCAGCGAGCCGTCAAGCGCACCGTGATGCATTAATTGCTCATTTTGAGCCTCGTATCGGTGAGTTCTGCTCGGACTGTCAATCTCGCTTAGAAAAGAACCCTCTTCGTATTTTAGACTGTAAGAAGGACCGTAATCATGAATTAATGGCTACGGCACCATCTATTACAGAATACTTAAACGAAGATTCAGCAGTATACTACGACAAAGTTCAAGAACTATTAACGATGATGGATGTACCATTTGAAAAAGATCCGAACTTAGTACGTGGTTTAGACTACTATCAACACACTGTTTTTGAAATTATGAGTGAGGCAGAAGGTTTCGGTGCTATCACAACATTAAGTGGCGGTGGCCGTTATAACGGACTTGTGCAAGAAATCGGTGGGCCGGAGATGCCAGGTATCGGTTTTGCGATGAGTATTGAACGTTTAATTATGGCGCTAAAGGCTGAAAATATTGAATTACCAATTGAACATAGTATTGATTGTTACGTTGTAGCGCTTGGTGAAAAAGCGAAAGACCATGCTGCGAAAATTGCGTTTGATCTTCGTAAAGCTGGATTATCAGTTGAAAAAGATTATTTAGATCGCAAAATGAAAGCACAATTTAAATCAGCAGATCGTTTAAATGCGAAATATGTAGCTGTATTAGGAGAAGATGAGCTAGATAAAGGCATCATTAACTTAAAAGATATGGCAACTGGCGGACAAGAAGAAGTAGCATTAGATGTATTTGCTTCATACGTAGCAGAGAAATTAATATAGGGGGAACTTACAGTGGCTGAAAGAACACATGCATGTGGAAAAGTAACAGTAGAAGCGGTTGGACAAACAGTTCAATTAAAAGGTTGGGTACAAAAACGCCGTGACTTAGGTGGATTAATCTTTATTGACTTACGTGACCGTACAGGTATCGTGCAAGTTGTATTTAACCCAGAAACATCAAAAGAAGCGCTAGAAGTAGCAGAAACAATTCGTAGCGAATACGTATTACACGTAGAAGGTACAGTTGTTGAGCGTGGTGAAGGCGCAATTAATGACAATATGGCAACTGGTCGTATTGAAGTACAAGCAACGAAAGTAAACGTATTAAACGCAGCGAAAACAACGCCAATTATTATTGCTGATGATACGGATGCATCAGAAGATGTGCGTTTAAAATATCGTTACTTAGACTTACGTCGTCCTGTAATGTTCAACACATTCAAAATGCGTCATGACGTAACAAAAACAATTCGTAACTTCTTAGATACCGAAGAGTTCTTAGAAGTTGAAACACCAATTTTAACGAAGAGCACACCAGAAGGAGCTCGTGACTATTTAGTACCAAGCCGTGTTCATGATGGTGAATTTTACGCATTACCTCAATCACCACAGCTATTTAAACAGCTTCTTATGGTCGGTGGATTTGAGCGTTACTATCAAGTAGCACGTTGTTTCCGTGATGAAGATTTACGTGCGGACCGTCAACCGGAATTCACACAAATCGATATCGAAGCTTCATTCTTAACACAAGAGGAAATTTTAGATATGATGGAGCGCATGATGACGAAAGTTATGAAGGATGCGAAAGGTGTAGAAATTAACGCGCCGTTCCCTCGTATGACTTATGCTGATGCAATGGCTCGCTTTGGATCTGATAAGCCGGATACACGCTTTGAGATGGAATTAACAGACCTATCTGAATTTGCAGCAGGTTGTGGATTTAAAGTATTTACAAGTGCTGTAGAAAGCGGTGGACAAGTAAAAGCAATTAACGCAAAAGGTGCAGCGAGCAAATACTCTCGTAAAGACATCGATGCATTAACTGAATTTGCAAAAGTATACGGTGCAAAAGGTCTAGCTTGGCTTAAAGTTGAAGAAGACGGCCTAAAAGGACCAATTGCAAAATTCTTCGGTGAAGAAGATGCAAATGTGTTAATGAGTACATTAGAAGCTAATGTTGGCGACTTATTACTATTCGTAGCAGATAAGAAGAGCGTTGTTGCAGATAGCTTAGGTGCACTTCGTTTACGTCTAGGTAAAGAACTTGAGTTAATTGACGAAAGTAAATTTAACTTCCTATGGGTAACTGATTGGCCACTTCTTGAGTACGATGAAGATGCAGATCGTTACTTCGCAGCTCACCATCCATTCACAATGCCATTCCGTGAAGATGTTGAACTACTAGAAACAGCACCAGAAAAAGCGCGTGCACAAGCATATGACCTTGTATTAAACGGTTATGAGCTTGGTGGTGGATCACTTCGTATTTACGAGCGTGACGTACAAGAGAAAATGTTCAAAGCGCTTGGATTCTCACAAGAAGAAGCGCAAGAGCAATTCGGATTCTTATTAGAAGCATTCGAATACGGTACACCACCACACGGCGGAATCGCATTAGGTTTAGACCGTCTTGTTATGTTACTTGCAGGTCGTACAAACCTTCGTGATACAATTGCATTCCCGAAAACAGCAAGCGCAAGCTGTCTATTAACAGAAGCTCCAAGCCCAGTTGCAGAAGCTCAGCTTGAAGAGTTAAACTTAAAATTGAGCTTGAAAGAAGAGAAGTAAGAATGAAGTCTAGATGGTTATACTATAGCCGTCTAGACTTTTTTTGAGAGGTTGTTTAAAAAGTCCGGTTTAGATAACGGTCGCATCTCATCGTTGCTTCGCCAGTCCGGTGCTCGAGTAGAAAAGCTACACTACGCTCCTCCTGGCTTCAGCGCCTCGATTAGCTCGGTTCTCTAAATTCTCCTTTTTAAACGTATATTGAAAAGGAAGTTTAAAAAGTCCGGTTTACAAGGTGCTTTCATTTTTGAAATATGTATTTTTAGGAATTCTATAACTTTTTCTATACAAATAGTCGGAAAAACGCTAGAATACATGGTAGACCATTTTTGTAATAGGAGTGTAGAGCTGAATGTTACATCAATTTTCACGTAATGAATTAGCCTTCGGTAAAGAAGGGCTTGAAATATTAAAAAATAGTACAGTCGGTATTTTAGGAATTGGCGGCGTAGGATCATTTTCGGCAGAAGCGTTAGCACGTTCTGGCGTAGGCCGTCTTGTATTAGTTGATAAAGACGTTGTAGATATTACAAACGTAAACCGTCAAATTCACGCTTTAGTATCTACTGTAGGACGTTCAAAAGTAGAATTAATGAAAGAGCGTATTGCAGACATTAATCCGGAATGTGAAGTAATTGGACTAGAAATGTTTTATACAGATGAAACATATGAAGAGTTCTTTAAACACGGTTTAGATTTCGTAGTAGATGCATCTGATACGATTACGTTCAAAATTCATTTAATTAAACAATGTTTACGTCGTAAAATTAAAATTATCTCATGTATGGGTGCGGCAAATAAAATGGACCCAACTCGTTTCCGTATTGCGGACATTTCTAAAACACACACAGATCCAATTGCGAAAGTAATTCGTACGAAGCTTCGTAAAGACGGTATTAAAAAAGGTGTAAAAGTTGTCTTCTCTGACGAAAACCCAATCGTAATTCGTGAAGAGGTACGTAAAGAAATCGTACCAGACGAAAATGCAAAAATTCGTAAAGCGAAATTACCACCTTCTTCAAATGCGTTCGTACCATCTGTGGCTGGTTTAATTATGGCGAGTCATGTTGTACGTGAACGTATTAAAAACGTAGAAGTGAAGCGTGTAGGGCAAGAATAAAAAACAAAAGCGCATATTCCATGAGGAGTATGCGCTTTTTAATTTGTATAAAAAATTTTTAAAAAATATCCATATTGGTAATGAAATAGCTCATCTCTCCTTTTGATAATACACATCATTAGGGTTATAAAAATATAAAAGTTATACTTTACCTTATTGTAGTTTAAATGCACAAAAAATAATCCCCACCATGTAGTATTAGGTGGGGATTATTTCAATTTTCTGCTGAATATATAATATCTAAATTTCCATTTTGATCAGTCTTGAAAATCGGAGCAATCTGCTCCTCCTGTTCTTCGACTGAAACAAGTTTTCGAGCACGATCCATAATTCTAACAAGCATTGCATAATCTTCTTCGATTGCTTGTTGTTTTTTTGTGAGAACAGCTAATTTTGCTTCAAGTTCATTATTCGTGTTTTGCAGGGAAGTGAGCTGATCTTGTAATACGTCATTTTCAGTTTGTAACTTTGTGAGTGAAGGATTATTGTACTCCAAGTTTTGCAAAAATGAGATGACATTTTGCATTGTAAGATCTTGTTTATTTGGCGTAATATCTTCTGAAAACTCGGCATCGATTACGAGTTGTTTCGTTTGTGAGAACAGCTCTTTTTCTATTTTAGCTTCCGAACGCTTTAATTCTTTACGTTGTTTTTTTGCAAGTTGTACCGCATCTTCATAATTTGGTCTTACTTCAGCATTCCATCTAAATCCACATGCTGCTGAAGTTCGGTTTAATGTATCGCCAACTTCATCGAATGCTTTTATTTGTGTACTTCCGCTGCGAATATGTCGTAAAACAGTTTCTGCTAAAAGGAGATCGTCTTCTTTTGTCCATGCATCTTGACGTGTTTTCATAAGCGAAGCCTCCGTAATGGTGACGTTTTCGCTTATATTACCCTTTATTCTTCGTTTTATGCGAACTTTGTAATCTTTCATAAACGGTAGACAGCGCTTGTTCAAATTTTCCTGTCGTTTTCGGTTTATAATATTGCTTGTTTTTTATTTTATCAGGTAAGTATTGCTGTTGTACCCAGCCGTTTGGATGATCGTGTGGATATAAGTATCCGATGCCTCTACCTAGCGATTCGGCTCCTTTATAGTGACTATCTTTTAAATGACTTGGAATATCGCCAGTTTGACCATTACGTAGATCGTGTAGTGCGGCATCGAGTGCTTTGTAGGCCGAATTTGATTTCGGTGATAGGCACAGCTCGATAACGGCATTTGCAAGTGGTATGCGTGCCTCTGGGAAGCCGACCCGTTCAGCTGATTCAATCGCTGCAAGTGTACGTGGGCCAGCTTGTGGACTTGCAAGTCCGATATCTTCATATGCCATAATAAGAAGACGTCTACCAATGCTTTGTAAGTCACCTGCTTCAATAAGACGTGCTAAATAATGAAGTGCGGCGTTCACATCACTTCCGCGTACTGATTTTTGAAAAGCAGATAAAACGTCATAGTGAGCATCGCCACCTTTGTCGTGAACAAAACTCTTTTTCTGTAAACATTCTTCAGCGATTTCGAGTGTGATTTCAGCCGCTTGGTCGTCTGTAGTAAAGCTAGATAAAACAGCAAGTTCAAGTGCATTGTAAGCTGAGCGCATATCACCGCCCGAGGCATTTGCGAAATGAAGGAGAGCTTCCTCTGTGACAATGACATCATATTCTCCAAGTCCTTTTTCTTTATCTTCAAGCGCTCGTTTTAAACCAATTAAAATATCATCTTCTGTTAATGCGTGTAATTCGAAAATTTGACAACGGCTTCGTATAGCAGAATTGATAGCATGGAACGGATTGCTTGTCGTCGCACCGATTAAAGTAAGGAGTCCGCTTTCTAAATGAGGTAATAGAAAGTCTTGCTTCGCTTTATCTAACCTGTGAACTTCATCCAAAATTAAAACGAGATGGCGATGCATTTTTGCTTCTTGTACGACAACCTCCATATCTTTTTTATTATGAGTAACAGCGTTTAGGAGGCGAAACGGGGTTCCAGTACTTCCTGCAATTGCGCTAGCGATTGATGTTTTTCCTGTGCCCGGAGGACCGTATAAAATCATAGATTGAAAATGATTTGCTTGGACCATTCGCCATAAAATCTTTCCTTCACCAACTAAATGCTGTTGTCCAATAATGTCTTGAATATTTGTAGGGCGCATTCGATGTGCGAGTGGTTGTTTCATTTTGACCGTCTCCCTTAATATGTAATCTCATTGTATCGTATCATTTTTTAAGTGAAAAATTGAAATATATTGCAGTGTTATTTGTATATTGATATTAAATATTCTTATTTTTCTTTCAATTGTAATAATTCCCGAGTTTTTCAATGTGATTTTATGTTATCATTTTGTTACACAAGTTGAAATTTCTTATAATACTATATTATGCTATAATTTCATAGGATTTTAAATTGTGTTCTTTTACGAATAAAGATATAACCAATAGAAGTGAAAATTTGAAAAGAGGTGCAAAATAGATGAAGATTTCAACAAAAGGCCGTTACGGCTTAACAATTATGATCGACCTTGCAAAAAAGTTTGGTGAAGGTCCAATTTCATTAAAATCAATTGCGCAGGCACATGACTTATCTGAGCATTATTTAGAGCAATTAATTTCGCCGCTTCGTAACGCTCGACTTGTAAAGAGTACGCGTGGTGCATACGGTGGATATGTATTATCTGATCAGCCGGCTAACATTACAGCTGGGGATGTAATCCGTGTACTAGAGGGGCCAATTAGTGTTGTAGAAATGATAGAGGAAGAAGAACCTGCACAACGCCAATTATGGATGCGTGTTCGTGATGCGGTGCAAGAAGTATTAGATAGTACAACTTTAGAAGATTTAGTACGTTATGAGGAAGAAAATCATGGGGGCTATATGTTTTACATTTAATTCCTTGTGAAACGATTTGGAAAGAAGGAGATTTAATGGAACGCATTTACTTAGATCATGCTGCGACATCTCCGACTCACCCAGAAGTGGTCGAAAAGATGATTCCATATATGATAGAAATATTTGGAAATCCGTCTAGTATTCATTTTTATGGGCGTCAAACGCGCCATGCGGTAGATGAGGCGAGACGTGTGTGTGCACGTAGCATTCATGCAAATCCAAATGAAATTATATTTACGAGCGGTGGTACAGAAGCTGATAATTTAGCACTTATAGGTGTAGCGCGCGCGAATCGTCATAAAGGTAACCACATTATTACAACGCAAATTGAACATCATGCGATTTTGCATACATGTGAAGTTTTAGAGCGTGAAGGGTTTGAAGTGACGTATTTACCTGTCGATGAAACTGGGCGTGTTCAAGTTTCTGATATAGAAGAAGCGTTAACAAGTGAGACAATTCTTGTATCTATTATGTTCGGGAATAATGAAGTTGGGACAATACAACCAATTGCGGAAATAGGAAAGCTGTTAAAAGAACATCAAGCTTATTTCCATACAGATGCTGTACAAGCTTACGGTTTAGTAGCAATTGATGTGAAAGAACTTGGAATTGACCTATTATCAATTTCAGCTCATAAAATTAACGGTCCAAAAGGTGTAGGATTTTTGTATGCTAGTACAGATGTGAAATTTGAACCGTTATTAACAGGTGGGGAGCAAGAAAGAAAACGTCGTGCTGGTACTGAAAATGTACCTAGTATTGCTGGACTTCAACATGCAGTTTCGCTAGCTGAAAAAACTCGTGAGCAAAAAAATGCCCAATATGAAGAGTTTAAAGATATAATGGTATCTGTCTTCAAAAATGAGGACATTCATTTCGAGGTAAACGGAAACTTGGAATATCGCTTACCGCATGTGTTGAATATAAACTTTACAGGAATGAACATTGAACCATTTCTTGTAAACTTAGACTTAGCTGGCATTGCAGTATCAAGTGGTTCTGCTTGTACAGCTGGTTCGATTGATCCATCACATGTATTAGTAGCGATGTTCGGAAAAGACTCCGATCAAATACGTTCATCCGTACGCTTTAGTTTCGGACTTGGAAATACGAAAGAGCAAATTGAAAAAGCTGCGTACGAAACAGTGAAAATCGTGAAGCGATTAACACAAAATTAGCATGGGAGGTGACATGATGAACAAACTACCTCAAGAAACACGCGTTGTCATCGGGATGTCCGGTGGCGTCGATTCATCTGTAGCAGCTCTTTTATTAAAAGAGCAAGGTTATGATGTAATCGGAATTTTTATGAAAAACTGGGATGATACAGATGAGAATGGTGTCTGCACAGCAACAGAAGATTACAATGATGTAATTGAAGTGTGTAACCAAATCGGTATTCCGTATTATGCAGTAAACTTTGAAAAACAATACTGGGATAAAGTATTTACGTACTTTTTAGATGAGTACCGAGCTGGGCGTACACCAAATCCAGATGTAATGTGTAACAAAGAAATTAAATTTAAAGCATTTTTAGAGCATGCAATTGCACTTGGTGCTGATTATGTAGCAACTGGTCATTACGCACGCGTTGCTTATATGGACGGCGAATATAAAATGCTTCGCGGCGTTGATGATAATAAAGACCAAACATATTTCTTGAATCAATTAAGCCAAGAGCAATTATCAAAAACAATGTTCCCATTAGGTGAATTAAAGAAACCGCAAATTCGCGAAATGGCGAAAGAAGCTGGTTTAGCGACAGCGGCGAAGAAAGATAGTACAGGTATTTGTTTCATCGGTGAGCGTAACTTTAAAGATTTCTTAAGCAACTATTTGCCAGCACAACCAGGTGTGATGCAAACATTATCTGGTGAAGTGAAAGGGAAACATGATGGTTTAATGTACTATACAATTGGACAACGTCATGGTCTTGGTATTGGTGGTAACGGTGATCCGTGGTTTGCTGTTGGGAAAAACTTGAAAGAAAACATTTTATATGTTGACCAAGGATTCCATAACGAACTTCTATATGGTGATGAAGTTATTGCTACGAATGTAGGCTGGGTAAGTAATAAAGCGAAGGAAAAAGAATTTACATGTACAGCGAAATTCCGTTATCGTCAAGCAGACAATAAAGTAACGGTTCAAATCGTTGATGAAAATACAGTTCGTATTCTTTGTGATGAGCCAATTCGTGCGATTACGCCAGGCCAAGCAGTTGTTTTCTATGATGGAGATGAGTGCTTAGGCGGTGCTACAATTGATGAAGTATATCGTAGTGGTAAGAAATTAGATTATTTAGGATAGAACAAGAAGCCTCTGCCGATTAGCGGTTAGAGGTTTCTTTTACATAAAGCGAATTTTCGTTCGCTTGAAAAATACATTCTTTGTTATAATTTGATGTAGAGGTGAAGGACATGTCAAACAAACTTGAAACAGGTATTCAATATATGCAAGAAGGAAACTGGGAAGAAGCAGCTAAAAACTTTACGGAAGCAATTGAAGAAAATCCGAAAGATGCGCTTGGATACATTAACTTTGCGAATTTATTAGATGTATTAGGTGATAGTGAACGAGCAATTTTATTTTATAAACGTGCATTAGAATTAGATGATAAATCTGCGGCTGCTTATTATGGTTTAGGAAATGTATATTACGGCCAAGAGCAATTTGCAGAGGCAAAGGCTGTATTTGAACAAGCGATGCAAGCAGGACTACAATCAGCTGATGTAACATTTATGCTAGGTATCACACACGTGCAACTTGGAAATGATCGTCTTGCATTGCCATTTTTACAAAGAGCAACTGAATTAGATGGAAACGATGTAGAAGCTGTATTCCAATGTGGACTTTGCTTCGCGCGACTAGAACATATTCAAGAGGCGAAACCTTATTTTGAAAAGGTATTAGAAATGGATGAAGAGCATGCAGATGCGTATTATAATTTAGGTGTTGCGTACGTATTCGAAGAAAATAACGAGAAAGCTCTTACTTTATTTAAGAAAGCAACTGAAGTTCAGCCAGATCACTTTTTAGCTGGTAATGGTATTCGTTTATTAGAGCAAGAAGCTGAATAAAGTGAAATTATAGTTTAATGCGCAGTTACCCCTCATCTAAAGAGTGTGCAACAGGTGGGGGATGTACTGCTCATTAAAGTGAAAAGAAATCGGAAAGGAGAGGAAAGATGGGAAATCAACATGCAATGGATTTGTTTGAGGAAGAGAAAAAATTTATAAAAGCGCAAGTTCTTCATACCATTTTCCACAACGAAGAAAACCTCTATTCCGTTGTCAGTATGAAAGTCATTGAAACGAATGAAACATACGACGAAAAAAAAGTAATGATAAACGGTCATTTTCCCCGTATGCATGAGGATGAAGTGTTTACATTAACAGGTCATTTTAAAGACCACCCAAAGTATGGGAAACAATATTTAGTTGAAACATTTAAGAAAGAATTGCCACAAACAAAAGCAGGTATGGTGCAGTATTTAGCGAGCGATTTGTTTAAAGGGATTGGAAAGCGTACGGCTGAAAAAATCGTGGACCATCTTGGTGAGCATGCCATTTCTAAAATTATGGATGATCCTGATGCGTTAAATGGTGTTGTAAACAAGCAAAAAGCGCAGGAAATATATGAGACGATTATTGAGCATCAAGGGTTAGAAAAAGTGATGAGTTTTTTAAATGGTTACGGTTTTGGGACGAAGCTTTCAATTAAAATTTATCAGCAATATAAAGAGATGACATTAGAAGTGATTCGTAACAATCCATATAAGCTTATTGAAGAAGTGGATGGAATTGGTTTTGGGAGAGCAGATGATATAGGGCGTGCATTAGGTATATCGGGCAATCACGACGACCGTGTACGTGCGGGATGTTTTTATACATTAGAGAATGTGTCATTACAATTTGGTCACGTTTATATGGAAAAAGGTCAGCTTGTAAGAGAAACGATGTCACTTTTAAATAATCAAGAAGGTAGAGTGACTGAGGAAGACATTGTAGGCTGCGTTGAAATGATGCAAAGTGAAGGGAAAGTCATTATAGAAGAAGAGCGAGTGTATTTAGCTTCTTTATTCTATTCTGAGAAAGGCGTTGTAAAGTCAATTCGTCGTCTTATGAATCAAGAAGAAACTCCTTCATTCCCTGAAGCAAAAGTGTTAAAAACATTAGGAGAAATTGAAGAACAGTTGAAGGTGCAGTATGCACCGCTTCAGCAAGAAGCAGTTCAAACTGCACTTCATAAACCGATGATGTTATTAACAGGTGGACCAGGAACGGGGAAAACAACAGTTATTAAAGGAATTGTTGAAATGTATGCGTCATTGCACGGATTATCACTAAATCCAAATGAATATAGTGATGATAATCCATTTCCAATACTATTAACGGCCCCGACAGGAAGAGCGGCGAAGCGAATGAGTGAATCAACAGGACTTCCAGCTTGCACAATTCATCGTTTGCTTGGTTGGACGCCAGAAGGTTCTTTCCAGCGTAATGAAACTGACCCGGTTCAAGGGAAGTTACTCATTATTGATGAGTTTTCAATGGTTGACATTTGGCTTGCAAATCAGCTATTCAAGTCGCTTCCGACAAATATTCAAGTTATCGTTGTAGGCGATGAAGATCAGTTGCCATCTGTAGGCCCTGGACAAGTGTTAAAAGACTTATTGAATGCAGGTGCAGTTCCGACAGTCAAACTTACAGAAATTTATCGTCAAGCGGAAGGATCATCTGTTATTCAGCTTGCCCATGCGATAAAAGATGGAATGTTACCACCAGATTTAGCGGAAAACAAAAAAGACCGTTCGTTTATTGCTTGTACAGGAAATCAAATTGTTGAGGTTGTCAAAAAGGTTTGTGAAAACGCAAAGACAAAAGGATTTAGTGCAAGAGATGTACAAGTATTAGCGCCGATGTACCGGGGACCTGCTGGTATTAATGTGCTGAATGAAGCGTTGCAAGAAGTATTTAATCCGAAAAAAGAAAAGAGTAAAGAGATTGCTTACGGTGATGTTGTATACCGAAGAGGTGATAAAGTACTACAATTGGTGAATCAGCCAGAGAGCCAAGTGTTTAATGGTGATATCGGAGAAATCGTTTCGGTGTTTTATGCGAAAGAAAACGTTGAGCAACAAGATATGATTATCGTTTCATTTGATGGGATTGAAGTAACGTATACAAAGCCAGATTTAAATCAAATTACACATGCATATTGTTGTTCGATTCATAAATCACAAGGTAGTGAATTCCCGATTGTTATTATGCCAATCGTAAAAAGTTACAATCGTATGTTACGTCGTAATTTAATTTACACGGGCATTACGAGAAGTAAAAAATTCCTTATTATTTGCGGAGAGGAAGCAGCTTTTCAATCCGGTGTAAATCGCCTTGATGATGCAATGCGTCAAACGACTTTAGCTGGTCGATTGCAAGAATCACAAGGAGAGGTACAGATGGTAACGGTTAATGGTGAAGAAATGGACGTGGAAAACATTTCACCGTATGATTTCATGTAACAAGGTGAGATTATATAGTGAAACTTTCAAACGTACAACGTTGAAAGGCTCTAGCATGTATAAATGAATGCGGTTTGGACATAATGGCGAATAGAATCTGGGAGACTGTGAGGAGATGAAAGCCATATGTTCAGTTGTCCAAATTGCAAAGGGAAAGACATTGGAAAAATAGGTGTCAACCAATTTTATTGCTGGAATTGTTATATTGAATTATCGGTTTCAAAGGGGAAAATCCATACGCATCAAGTAGAGGAAGATGGTTCATTAAGCTCTCTTGATGATTTATTTGATGAGAATGAGAGAACGATCGGATAACGAAAAGGGGGATCTACTTTGAATCTACGCAATTCATTAATCGCATTAGGTGTTGGGGCTGCAGCATATCGATATGCTCGCAAGCAAGATGTATTTTCAAAACGCAATATGAAAAAAGCGCGTAAGATGATTAAGTCTTATTTATAATCATTTCGATAAAGTGAAAAACTCCCTTATTGACGAGGGAGTTTTTTTACGTATTCATATGCAAATATAAAAGTCCGATTTCCGAGAAAACATAAGATAGACCGTAACATCCAACTCCAAGTATTCCATAATGCCATAATTGCTTCGCTCTTTCTTTTCGCGAGGAGCGAATAAAGAAACCTTTCCAAATACCAAACCCGATACAAATCCATTCAAGAATCATAAAAAGTGCGGATAATACGAGCATAAATAAAACCATAATTAGCCCTCCTGATTATATTTTGATTTTTTGTATTCTCAGGGGTGGTTGTCCTTATTATGTTAAATATATGTACGTCTTTAAAAAACAGTATGGTCTGTATGAAAAGATTTTAAAAGTTTTGCACATAACCTACCCTATTTATTTTCAAAATAAAGGTGGAGGAGGTTTTTCGTGTGAAGAATCTTAAAATCATTTGGATATATCGTTTAGGATTATTGTTACTCGTTTTTCTTTGTTTGCTTGTCTTTTTAAAAATTAAGCCGCTATGGGCACCGATTATTTTTGTGTTTAAAATGGCAATTACACCATTTCTTATTGCGTGTTTCATTGCATATTTATTACACCCGTTAATTGAAAAAATCCATAAGGAAGGGATGCCACGCACACTTGCTATTTTGCTCATTTATGTCCTTTTCTTCGGCGGGATTGGCTATGGAATTTATAAAGGAACGCCAATTGTTATAAAGCAGTTGCAAGAGATTAATGAACAATTTCCGCAGTTTACAAAAATGTACGATTCTTGGATGGATGGGGTAACAGAACAAACAGCGAATTTCCCATCATTTATTCATGAAAAGGTGAAACAAATTTTTGTTGGTGTAGAAATGAAGATTCAAGCGCTTTTGAATAAAGTAATGAGCACAGCTCGTGGTGTACTGGATTCATTGCTCATTATTTTCTTAATTCCGTTCATTGTATTTTACATATTAAAAGACTACGGTGAGTTTTATCATACCTTTTGGAAACTAGTTCCAAGTAAATGGCGTAGTACAGGACAAATGCTCGCGAAAGAAATTGACAAGTCACTTGGAAGCTATATTCGAGGACAGTTATTTGTTTGCTTAGTATTAGGGGGAGTATCCGCTCTTTCTTTTTGGTTTATCGGTATGAAATATCCATTGCTGCTCGGTATTATTATTGGGGTAACGGATATAATCCCGTATTTTGGCCCTATTTTAGGAGCCATTCCGACATTGATGATCGCGGCAACGGTATCAACGAGTTTACTCATTAAGGCGGGAATTACAATTGCGATTTTGCAATTTGTTGAAAGTAATATTTTATCTCCCTACATCGTTGGTAAGTCGCTCCGTATGCACCCTGTTATTATTATGCTCGCATTACTAGTTGGGGGAGAAGTTGCGGGAATTGTAGGATTATTAATATCGGTCCCGATTTTAGCGGTCATTCGCACAGTGATCGTTCATGTAAGGCCTCTTTGGAAAAGAGAAGATATTTAATGTGAAAGCCCTCTATTTATAGAAATAGAGGGCTCACAATCTGCCTATTTAGGTAGTTGTTTTTTTATTTGCTGAACAACCCCGCTCACATCATTTGTTTGAATATGTTTTATTCTTTTCCATTCATCATCATACATAAATACAATTTGATTGCTGAAAAGTCGTTTCTGTTCTTTTAGATTAGAAATTTTTGCGAAAGAGTACTCTTCAAATATTGGGTTCCTACTTAAATCTGGTCCGTAAAAGAAGAGCCTTTTGTTCGTCAAGATTAACAGTCCTGGCCTTGCGACGGAACGATAGATAAATATATCTAATGAACATGCTGCATAAAAAAGGATTTTTTCGTCAGTAGTTAACATTTCTTTAGCTTGATTCAATAAAGTTGTCATTATAATCGCTCCTTTATTGTTAATAATTTAATTATAACAAAAATGTAATATCCAGAAATATTAACAAGTAGTAATTTTTTTGTATGAAAATATCCCTACTTGTTAATAAATACATAATATATAAAGGCTGTTTATAATGACAAGTAGATACTTATGTAGCTATCAGAAATGTATGTGGTACAATATAATTATTATTATCTACATTGACAAACTTAAGAGAATTCTATTATATTTAGTCATATAATACATTAAATCAATGACGGAACAAGTATGTTACAGTCCATTTATAGAGAGAAGCTTCCACTGGCTGAAAGGAGCTTCAAATGAAGGGTAACAGAAAGCTAATCCTGAGAGCAGCTAATCACTGCCGTCTTGCCACGTTACGGCACCATGAGGTGATGAATTGATTGTTATAATAATCAATTCATAATTAGGGTGGTATCGCGAGTTAACTCTCGTCCCTTTTATAGGGGCGGGAGTTTTTTATATTTAAGGAGGAAAATACAATGAAACAACTAACAGGCGCTCAAATTCGTCAAATGTTTTTAGACTTTTTCCAGGAAAAAGGACATGCAGTAGAACCTAGTGCATCACTAGTTCCACATGAAGATCCATCTCTTCTATGGATTAACAGTGGTGTAGCGACATTAAAGAAATATTTTGATGGTCGTGTAATCCCGCAAAACCCACGTATTACAAATGCACAAAAATCAATTCGTACAAACGATATTGAAAACGTAGGGAAAACAGCTCGTCACCATACATTCTTTGAAATGTTAGGAAACTTCTCAATCGGTGATTACTTCAAAGAAGAAGCAATTACTTGGGCTTGGGAATTCTTAACGAGCGACAAATGGATTGGATTCGATAAAGAATTACTATCAGTTACAATCCATCCAGAAGATGAAGAAGCATTCACAATTTGGAATGAGAAAATGGGTGTTCCAAAAGAGCGCATCATCCGCTTAGAAGAAAACTTCTGGGATATCGGTGAAGGACCAAGTGGACCGAATACAGAGATTTTCTATGACCGCGGAGAATCTTACGGTAATGACTTTAGTGACCCAGAATTATATCCAGGTGGAGAAAATGAGCGCTACTTAGAAGTATGGAACCTTGTATTCTCTCAATTTAACCATAATCCAGATGGTTCATATACGCCACTTCCTAAGAAAAACATCGATACAGGAATGGGTCTAGAGCGTATGACATCTATCGTTCAAGATGTGCCTACGAACTTTGATACAGATCTATTCATGCCGATGATTGGTGCAACAGAATCAATTTCTGGTGAGAAGTATCGTAATGGCGACTTAGAAAAAGATATGGCGTTTAAAGTAATTGCTGACCATATTCGTACAGTAACATTCGCTGTTGGTGACGGTGCTCTTCCATCTAACGAAGGCCGTGGTTATGTATTACGTCGTTTATTACGCCGCGCTGTTCGTTATTCGAAGAAATTAAATATCAACCGTCCATTCATGTTTGAATTAGTACCGGTTGTTGGAGAAGTAATGAAAGACTTCTATCCAGAAGTACTTGAAAAGAAAGATTTCATCGCAAAAGTTGTGAAAAACGAAGAAGAGCGTTTCCATGAAACACTTCATGATGGTGAAGCAATTTTAGCTGAAGTAATTGCAAAAGCGAAAGAAGAAAAAACAACTGTTATTTCTGGCGTAGATGCGTTCCGTCTATACGACACATACGGTTTCCCGATTGAATTAACAGAAGAATACGCAGAAGAAGCTGGTATGACAGTTGACCATAAAGGCTTTGAAGCTGAAATGGAAAAACAACGTGAGCGTGCACGTGCGGCTCGTCAAGACGTTGATTCTATGCAAGTTCAAGGCGGTGTCCTTGGCGAAGTTAAAGTAGCGAGCGAATTCGTTGGTTACGGTACAGTTGCAACAGAAAGTAACGTTGTTGCACTTGTGAAAAATGGTGAGTACACAGATAGCTTGCAAGCAGGCGAAGAAGGACAATTAATACTTGATGTAACGCCATTCTACGCTGAGAGCGGTGGGCAAATTGCAGACCGTGGTTATCTTCTTGCTGACGGTGTGAAAGTTCTTGTAAAAGACGTACAAAAAGCACCAAATGGTCAAAACTTACACAAAGTTGTTGTTGAAGAAGGTACATTAACGAAAGAAGCGGCTGTAAAAGCTGTTATCGATACGAAAAACCGTAGTAGCGTTGTGAAAAACCATACAGCAACTCACTTACTGCATCAAGCATTAAAAGACGTACTTGGAACGCATGTTAACCAAGCTGGTTCTCTTGTAACTTCTGAACGTTTACGTTTTGACTTCTCTCACTTCGGTCAAGTACAAGCTGACGAACTAGAAAAAATTGAGCGTATCGTAAACGAGAAAATTTGGGAAAGTATTGATGTTGAGATTTCTCAAAAAGCAATCGAAGAAGCGAAAGAAATGGGTGCAATGGCATTATTCGGTGAAAAATACGGTGATGTTGTACGCATTGTACAAGTGGGCGATTACAGCTTAGAGCTTTGCGGTGGTTGTCACGTTGATAACACAGCTTCTATCGGTATTTTCAAAATCGTTGCTGAGTCTGGTATCGGTGCAGGAACTCGTCGTATTGAGGCGGTAACTGGCAAGTCTGCATACGAATTAATGAACGATCAAGTAGGTTTATTAAAAGAAGCAGCAGGAAAAATGAAAACAAATCCGAAAGATATTTTAACAAGAGTTGATGGTTTATTTGCTGAAGTGAAACAACTTCAAAAAGAAAACGAATCTCTTGCTGCGAAATTAAGCAATATCGAAGCTGGAAACTTAACTGATTCAGTAATGACAGTTGATGGCGTGAACGTATTAGCAGCGAAAGTAAATGTTGCAGATATGAACAACTTACGTACGATGATGGATGACCTGAAAAATAAATTAGAGTCTGCAGTTGTTGTATTAGCGTCTGTAAATGATGATAAAGTAAATATTTTAGCTGGCGTAACGAAAGATTTAATTAGCCAAGGTTACCATGCAGGTAAGCTTGTGAAAGAAGTAGCTTCTCGTTGTGGCGGTGGCGGTGGTGGCCGTCCTGATATGGCACAAGCAGGTGGTAAAAACCCAGCGCAAGTTGAGGAAGCTTTAGCATTTGTACAAGAGTACGTTAAATCTGTTTCAAAATAAAGAGATAGTAGTGTACAATGGTAGGGAGAGGAGAAGTTCTTCTCCCTATACTTACTCTATAAGTGAGGTGCTTGAAATGGACGGTTTTGATAAAACAATGAAGTTCAGCATTCAAGATGAAAAACAGAGTGTCCATGTAAATGATGTACTTTTAACTGTGTATGATGCACTTCAAGAAAAAGGCTATAATCCGATTAACCAAATCGTCGGTTATTTATTAAGTGGAGACCCAGCATACATACCTCGCCATAAAGATGCACGAAGCATCATTCGCAAGCTTGAACGTGATGAGTTAATTGAAGAGCTTGTGAAGTCTTATTTGAAACATCATCGTGAGGAGTAGTTTATGCGGATATTAGGTTTAGATGTAGGTACAAAAACAGTCGGAGTTGCAATTAGTGACGAAATGGGCTGGACAGCACAAGGATTGGAAACAATCAAGATTAACGAAGAACGAGGTCAATTTGGTTTTGACCGTATTTCTGAGTTAGTAAAACAGTATGAAGTGGACAAAATAGTAGTAGGTTTACCTAAAAATATGAATGGTACAATTGGCCCGCGTGGTGAAGCTTGCCAGCAATTTGCAGAAAACCTACGAGAACTGTTACAATTAGACGTTGTAATGTGGGACGAGCGTTTGTCGACGATGGCAGCGGAACGTCTGCTCATTTCAGCTGATGTAAGCCGTAAGAAGCGAAAGCAAGTAATCGATAAGATGGCTGCAGTCGTAATCTTACAAGGATTTTTAGATAGTAAATAAGAGGTGACCAAAATGGAAGAAAATCAAATTACAATTGTAGACGAAAAAGGTAACGAACATTTATGTGAGATTGTTTTCACTTTTGATGCTGAAAAATTTGGCAAAAAATCATACGTAGTCTTCTCTCCAATCGGTGAGGTAGACGAAGATGGAGACCAAATTTATGATGCAATGGCTTATGAGCAAAATGAAGAAGAGGGCGGAACTTTACTTCCGATCGAATCTGAAGAAGAGTGGGAAATGGTACAAGAAATGTTCAACACTCTTGCTGATGAGCAAGACGCAGAATAATAAGTACTGAAAAGATGGACGACATACAGTCCATCTTTTTTTTGTATTTATATGTAAAATGAAAGATTTTTTGTCGAAACCACGCAATCCTTTGTAGTATAATGATACGGATTGTAGAAAAATAAAATGGCTATTAAAAGAGCTAGGCGGATTTGTTGTGGTTTTCCATCATGCTGTATAGAAACATATACATATGGTCTACAATTGAATAAGGAGGAAGAGTTTTGGTAGAGAATCAAGTGAAAAAGAAGCGTAGACGCATTTTTTTATTTTCGATTATTGCACTGCTCTTAGTTTGTGGTTCAGTCTATGCATATATTTTATCGGCGTTAGGACCGGTTGATAGCGGGAATAAAAAAGAGATTGAAGTAGAGATTCCTAAGGGCTCATCTACAAGTAAAATTGGTGAGATTTTAGAAGAAAAAGGTGCTGTGAAAAACGGTACAGTCTTTAGTTTTTATGCAAAAGCTAAATCAAAAAATTTACAAGCTGGCACGTATTTGTTAAATGCTTCCATGAGTGCTGGAGATGTCATGGAACAAATGTCATCTGGTAATGTACATCGTCCGGCTCTTTATAAAGTGACGATTAAAGAAGGAGCACAAGTAACTGAAATTGCAGAAGCGATTGCGGCAGAATTAAAGTGGAATAAAGATGATGTTGTGCGTCAATTAAACGATAAGGCATTTGTTCAAAAAATGCAGCAAAAGTATCCGAAGTTATTGACTGACAAAATCTTTGATAGCAATATTAAATATCCATTAGAAGGTTATTTATATCCTGCGACGTATTCGTTCTATAAGAAAGATACGACATTAGAAGAAATTGTAATGCCGATGCTTGAGAAAACGAATGCAATCATTGTTCAAAATGAGGCGAAAATGAAAGCGAAGAACTGGGATGTTCATCAGCTTCTTACGCTGTCTTCACTTATTGAAGAAGAGGCTACTGGTTTTACAGATCGTCAAAAGATCTCTAGTGTTTTTTATAATCGTATAGCGAAAGGTATGCCACTTCAAACGGACCCGACGGTATTATACGCGCTTGGAAAGCATAAACAACGTGTATTATACGAGGACTTAAAAGTGAACTCACCGTACAATACGTATGTTGTGAAAGGATTGCCAGTTGGACCGATTGCAAACTCTGGTAAACATTCAGTAGAAGCAGCGTTAGAACCTGCGCAAACAGATTATTATTATTTCTTAGCTGCACCAAGTGGTGAAGTGTATTATGCGAAAACATTAGAAGAACATAATGCATTAAAGCAAAAATATATAACGAAAAAACAGTGAAATGGGGAGGGGTAGCGAAAAAGGTCGCACATCCCTCTTTTTTATGATAAAATATATCGGGTTAAAAACTGGCAGAAGAATCGTTTTTAATATCAAAACGGGACGTACAAGCTAAGGGTGAAGCTGGCTTGTATTTTTATTGCATTCTATGTGTGAAAAGACAAAGGTTTACGCGTCATAGAGGCACTTCTCCATGTAAATAAGGAGGACCAATTATGGAGGATGCAGTTAACGAGTACCTATTATCATTTATTGATCCAAAAGATAAATTAATTCTTGAAATGGAAGAGTATGCAACAGAAAACCATGTGCCGATTATGGATCGACTTGGAATGGAATTTATGCTGCAATTTTTACGTTTAATTGGACCGAAAAGCATTTTAGAACTTGGAACAGCAATCGGTTATTCTAGTATTCGTATGATGCAAGCCATTCCGAATTCTCGTATTGTGACAGTAGAGCGTAATCGCGAACGATATGAAAAGGCACTTGAATATATAGAACGTTCCCCAGTAACAGAGCGTATTTCTGTTATTTACGGTGATGCTTTAGAAACGGGCGAACAAGTGAAAGAACATGGAACATTTGACGTTATTTTTATTGATGCAGCGAAAGGGCAATATCGTCGCTTTTTTGACTTATATGAACCGTTATTAAATCCTGGTGGCGTTATTATTTCAGATAATGTTATGTACCATGGCCTGGTAACGACAAAAGAGAAAATTGAAAATAGACGTACACGTGGTTTGATTCGTCGTATTAAGACGTACAATGAATGGCTTATGAACCATGAAGGATATGATACAACGATTTTCCCGATTGGTGATGGAGTGGCTGTAAGTAAAAAGAAAGGGTGACAAAGGTATGAAGAAACCTGAATTGTTAGTAACGCCTAGAGCAGTGGCGGATATCGAACCTCTTGCAAAAGCAGGAGCAGATGCAGTAATAATCGGTGAACAAAAGTTTGGTTTACGTTTAGCAGGAGATTTTTCACGTGAAGATGTGAAAGAAGCTGTAAACATTGCACATGAAAATGGTGTGAAAGTATACGTTGCAATGAATGCGATGTTCCATAATGATAAAGTAGAAGAATTAACGGACTATGTTGCATTTTTAAATGAAATACATGTAGATGCGATTGTTTTCGGAGATCCAGCGGTATTAATGGCTGTTCGTGAAGTTGCACCAAACATGAAGTTGCACTGGAATACAGAAACGACAGCAACAAACTGGTTTACTTGTAACTATTGGGGGCAAAGAGGTGCGAAACGCGCTGTATTAGCTCGTGAGCTTAGTTTAGATGAAATTGTTGAATTAAAAGAAAATGCTGAAGTGGAACTTGAAGTGCAAATTCACGGTATGACTTGCATGTTCCAATCAAAGCGTTCATTAGTCGGAAACTACTTTGAGTATCAAGGTCGTAATCTCGATATTGAAAAGAAAAAGTATGAAGAGAATATGTTCTTATATGATCCAGAGCGCAATAATAAATATCCAATTTATGAAGATGAAAATGGTACTCACATTATGAGTCCGAACGATATTTGTTTCATTGATGAGTTAGAGGAACTAATCGATGCTGAAGTTGATAGCTTAAAAATCGAGGGTGTACTAAAAAGTTCTGAATACATTATTGAGGTAACGAAGAAATATCGTAAAGCAATTGATTTATGTGTAGAAGATCGTGATGCGTATTATGACGTGAAAGACGATTTATATAACGAGATAGAAGAAATGCAACCGGTAAATCGTCCGTTAGATACAGGGTTCTTCTTTAAAGAGACGGTTTACTAAACGAGGAGGGTGTAGGAAATGACTGTACAAGAAATTTCACGAGTGATCGATGGCAAACGCGTTATTGTGAAGAAACCTGAACTGTTAATCCCTGCGGGTAACTTAGAAAAATTAAAAGTAGCTATCCATTACGGGGCAGATGCTGTATATTTAGGTGGACAAGAATTTGGTCTTCGTTCAAATGCAGGTAACTTTACGCTGGAAGAAATGGCAGAAGGCGTTGAATTTGCAAAGAAATATGGAGCAAAAATATACGTAACAACAAATATCTTTGCGCATAATGAAAATATGGACGGGCTAGAGGAATATTTAAAAGGGATTGAAAAAGCTGGCGTAACGGGAATTATCGTTGCCGATCCGCTTATTATTGAGACATGTAAACGTGTAGCGCCTTCTGTTGAGGTGCATTTAAGTACACAACAATCACTATCCAACTGGAAAGCAGCACAGTATTGGAAAGAAGAAGGTTTACATCGTCTTGTATTAGCTCGTGAAGCAAGCTATGAAGAGATGAAAGAAATTAAAGAAAAAGTGGATATTGAAATTGAAGCATTCGTCCATGGTGCAATGTGTATCGCATATTCAGGAAGATGTACATTAAGTAACCATATGACAGCGCGTGACTCTAACCGTGGTGGTTGTTGTCAATCTTGTCGCTGGGACTATGATTTAGTTCAAACGGTATCACAACATAAAGATGCAAAAGAGCTTCCTCTATTCCAAGAAGAAGATGCTCACTTTGCGATGAGTCCAAAAGATTTAAATTTAATCTTATCAATTCCGAAAATGATTGAAATTGGAATTGATAGCTTAAAAGTTGAAGGACGTATGAAATCTATCCATTACGTAGCGACTGTAGCAACTGTATATCGTAAAGTAATTGATGCATATTGTGCGGATCCGGATAATTTTGAGTTTAAACAAGAATGGCTAGATGAGCTTGATAAATGTGCAAATCGTGATACAGCTCCTGCATTCTTTGAAGGGGTTCCAGGACATCAAGAGCAAATGTTTGGAAATCATAGTAAGAAAACAACGTATGATTTCGCTGGTTTAGTGTTAGATTATAATGAAGAAACGGGCATCGTAACGATTGAGCAACGTAATCATTTCAAACCAGGACATGAAGTGGAGTTCTTTGGACCAGAAATAGAAAACTTTACGCAGACGGTGGAGAAAATTTGGGATGAGGATGGAAACGAATTAGATGCAGCGAGACATCCGTTGCAAATCGTGAAATTCAAAGTGGATCAACCAGTGTATGTGAATAACATGATGCGCAAAAGCATACTTCAATAAGAAAGAGTGATAGTCGAATGGGGACGAATAAGCCTGTTGTAATTGGAATTGCTGGTGGTTCAGGATCAGGTAAAACGAGTGTAACGAAAGCGATTTTTGACCATTTTCAAGGTCATTCTATTTTAATCTTAGAGCAAGATTATTATTACAAAGATCAAAGCCATTTACCAATGGAAGAGCGTTTAAAAACAAATTATGATCATCCGCTTGCGTTTGATAATGATCTGTTAATTGAACATTTGCAGCAGTTGCTTGCATATGAGCAAATTGATAAGCCTGTATATGACTATACATTGCATACGCGTTCAGAAGAAATTATTCCAGTTGAGCCGAAAGATGTAATCATTTTAGAAGGAATTCTTATTTTAGAAGACCCACGTCTTTGCGAGTTAATGGACATTAAGTTGTTCGTTGATACAGATGCAGACCTTCGTATTTTACGCCGTATGCAGCGTGATATTAAAGAGCGTGGTCGTACGATGGATTCAGTTGTTGATCAATACGTAAGTGTTGTACGTCCAATGCACAATCAATTTATTGAGCCTTCTAAGAAATTTGCGGATATTATTATCCCTGAAGGTGGACAAAACCACGTTGCAATTGATATTATGGTGACAAAAATTGCTACAATTCTTGAACAAAAAGTAAATTTGTAATAGCATAGTAAAAGATATACGATAGGAAGGGATTTTTTCCCTTCCTATCGAATACAATGAAACATGCAACCTCATCTATATATAGGTGAGGGCATATTTATATCAAGTTTCCATACATATCTTCTTACTATAAAGAAGAATTTGGAATACGGGGTTGTATGTGACAACTCCACTAGTGCCACGTGTACTAGAAACCTCCGCTAATATAAGTGGGGGAGTTTTCATATGGAACTCCTCTTTTTTCGGGGGATTGGTATATAAAAGGAGTGGAAAATATGGCAACAGAAAAAACATACCCTATGACGCAAGAGGGTAAGCAAAAACTAGAGAACGAAGTTGAACAATTAAAAACAGTAAGACGTAAAGAAGTTGTAGAGCGTATTAAGATCGCGCGTAGCTTCGGAGATCTTTCTGAGAACTCAGAGTATGATGCAGCGAAAGATGAGCAAGCGTTCGTAGAAGGGCGTATTACACAACTGGAAAATATGATCCGTAATGCGGTTATCATTGAAGACAACGGTGAAGAGTCTACAGTTGTAACATTAGGTAAAACTGTAACATTTAAAGAATTACCGGGTGGAGACGAAGAAGCTTACACAATCGTAGGTAGCGCAGAAGCCGATCCATTTGAAGGAAGAATTTCTAACGATTCTCCAATCGCAAAAAGCTTATTAGGTAAGCAAATTGGTGAGAAGGTAGCAATCCAAACACCAGGTGGAGAAATGCAAGTAGAGATTATCTCTGTAAAATAATAAAAAAGATTCTCCCAATTGGGGGAATCTTTTTTATTATTTTAACTTTTTTATACAAATAAAAAACTGTTAGAACTTTCAAACGGTTCGACAGGAAAGGGCAATAAACTACTAAATAGTTTGATATCATAATTGAGGACTTTAAGTATATTGAGGTAATATAGCTTTAAATTTTGCAGTTTGTATAAATAAAACAGTACCTCGTCTAAACTAAAATAGACGAGGTGTTTTTTATGAAAATGAAACGGAGAATTATAATTGTTTTAATTTGTTTTATGGGTATGATTTTTTTATTACTTTGTCGTTTAATCCAAATACAGATTATAGATACAGAATCGTTTACTGACCGAAATATTAATTTGATTGAAAAAAGTGTTACGCAGCGCACACAATCACTTACAGTAGATAATGGAAGAGGGCATTTTATAGATCGAAATGGTAAGGAAATTGGTGAAGAGAAATATCCAGTTTTAATTATTTTCCCATTTTTACAAATAAAAAATGACATGTTAGAGAAAATTGCGCATATCATTGGTGTGTCGAGACAAGAGATAAGACTGCAAATAAAAAATAAGAATGAAGCATTTATATTACGAAGGGGGAATATCCCATTTCAATTAACGGTCGAGCAGATGGAGAAGGTAAATCGCTTAGATATTTTAGGTATTGTAGCAGCAGAAGTTCGATTGAAGCAAACGGGAGAGGCAAATCATTTAATAGGTGATGTGGGAGAGAATGAACAGGAATTTCAAAAGCGTTATGGAGAAATGAAAAAACTTTCGAAACAAACGCCAATTGGTATTTCCGGATTGCAGCAATCATTTGATGAATTTTTACTAACTGATGGAGAGGCGAAAGTACTATATCAAGTGGATCGACAAGGAGAACCGATTTTCGGGAAACAGGCGAAATATACTTCACCAGGAAATCCATTTTATCCAGTTACTATTCAAACGACAATACATAAAACGTTGCAACGACAGGCAGAAAAGATTATAGATGAAAACGGAATAAAAAAAGGTGGATTAGTATTACTAGACATAAAGAATAGTGAAATTTTAGCAATGGTAAGTAAGCCATCTTTACAGATGAGTGATAGGAGTGTATATAAAGCTACACTTGAAAATCAAATGTTAACTCCTCATTTTCCGGGGTCTGTTTTTAAAACAGTAGTTGCAGCGGCAGTAATTGATGAGAATTTGGTGCGGTTTAATCGTGCATTTAACTGTAATACGGATTTATACGATGAAAATCTGCCACAAGTTATGATGGGTTCATTAAATTTTAAGGAAAGCTTTGCTAGAAGCTGTAATCGGACGTTTGCCGCATTAGGTAATGAACTAATGCAAAAGGATAGTGAAGTTTTAGAAACGTATTTAGAGGCCTTAGGAGCAAGTCAGAAGGTAGGGTGGAAAGGTTCGGTATTTCATACACCGGAATTTGAGCAATTGCCAGAAGAAAAGAGTGCTATTATTTGGGGAAGCGAAGAAAATAAAGATAGTAGAAAAGCGATTGCCCAAACGATGGTCGGACAAAAAGATGTACGCGTGTCACCTCTAGCTATAGCGAATATGATGGCGACAATTGCTAGAGATGGAGAGAAGCTGGAAGTGAAAGCTGTGAAAAAAATAGTGTATAAAAATGGAACCGACTTTTTTACATTTGAAAACCATAAATTAAATGGGAAACAACTTTCTTATGAAACGGTGAAAAAACTACAAGAGTTATTAAGAGGCGTTGTAACGATGGAGAAGGGAACGGGAACGGCATTTCGTTCGTTGCCACTAAGTGTCGCTGGAAAATCTGGGACGGCACAAACAGGAAAAGGAACGAAGGTGAATCGCTGGTTTGCAGGTTATTTTCCATATGAAAACCCAAGATATGCTTTAGTTGTAGTTGATATAGAAACAGATAGTAACGTAAATGTAGTTACACCAGTTTTTACAGAACTGGTAGAAGCAATTCATCAATTAGAAAATGAAAAGTAATCTTGCAATTATTTATGAAATGTTTTCATTTCGTGAAAATATTATTGTAAATGTTCACCCTTTCTAGATTTAATGTTACAATAGCAAGTATGAAAAACTGCATGGAGGTTTGAAGAATGGCAGGAGGATCTAGATTCCAACAGAAACAACAAAAACGTCGTCAAAACGGTGTTTTAAATATTGCGATTGCTATTGTATTAGTGGCAGTAGCTATAGTAGCATATCAATTGTTTGTTCCTGATACAAAAGAGCAAGCGTCTTCTAGTGATAAAAAAGTAGCTCAGCAAACAACAAAAGAGAATAAAGCTGAGAAAGCTAAAGGTAAAGAAGAGACGAAGAAGAACGAGCAAGATAAAGCAGAGGCTAAGAAAAAAGAAGAAGAGAAGCAAAAGGCTGAAGAAGAAAAGAAAAAAGCTGAAGAAGAAAAGAAAAAAGCTGAAGAAGAAGCAAAAGCTAATGAGAAAGTATCAGCTGAAAAAACACAGCCAAAGGCAACAGATGCTTATACGAAACCTTCTTGGAAGCCAGTAGGTACAGAACAAGGTGCAACACCTGCGATGACGTTTAAAAAAGGTACAGCAGATTGGAATGAGATGAATCAAGCGATTTCCGCTGCAATTGACGTTCCAGTAGAGCAATTAGTTATTCATAGAATCGGAAATAACGGTAAGAATAAAGCCTACGGTAACGTACAAGATAAGCAATCAGGTAAAAAATATTATGTAAACATTGATTGGGTAGATAATGAGGGCTGGAAACCAGTACTTGTTCAAACTCTAAACTAAAAAAGAGAGGCTCTTAGGAGCTTCTCTTTTTTAGTTAGCGTAATTTTTTTAATTTAAAATGAACAACCGCACTATAATAAGGTCTTTTGCTTTCAGAATCCATAATCATTTGATGCGAGATATGATGTACTTCGAGCATAAGTGCTTTATTATTATCAATTTGCTCACTAATTTTTTTTTCTAAAGAAGCTAAGTCCGCTGCTTCAAAAAACTCTACTTTATCTTCTAACATTTCAAAGGTAAATGACACGAAGACGACCCCTCTCCTATGTAATCACCTATAGTGTAACAAAGAAAAGAAGGAAATACTATGTGCATTTCAATTGACATTTTTAGAAAGAGGGAATATCATACTGATAAAACCGATAAGAAAAAGGGGAATTTTTATGGGCATAGAATTTAATGGTTTATTTGATGAATGGGCTCATACGTACGACTCATTTGTACAAGGCGAAGATATACAATATAAAGAAGTTTTCGCCCATTATGAGGACATTTTAGAGGATGTAGTTAACAAGTCATTTGGCAACGTATTAGAATTCGGTGTTGGTACTGGCAATTTAACAAATAAATTATTACTTGCTGGTCGCACAGTTTACGGTATAGAACCGTCACGCGAAATGCGTACTATTGCAAAAGAGAAATTACCAAAAGAGTTTTCAATTACAGAGGGTGACTTTCTTTCATTTGAAGTCCCAAATTCAATTGATACTATTGTGAGCACCTATGCATTTCATCATTTAACAGATGAAGAAAAAGATGTAGCAATTGCGAAGTATAGTCAATTGCTAAACAAAGGTGGTAAAATAGTGTTTGCTGATACGATATTTGCAGATCAAGATGCATATGATAAAACTGTTGAAACAGCAAAACAAAGAGGTTTTCATCAGTTAGCAAACGATTTGCAAACAGAATACTATACACGTATTCCTATCATGCAATCTATTTTTGAAAACAATGGCTTCCATGTAACGTTTACGAGATTAAATCATTTTGTATGGGTAATGGAGGCAACTAAGCAATAGAAAGAGGGATTAGATTGAGAATTGCTGTAATTGGAGCAATGGAAGAAGAAGTACGTATTTTACGTGACAAACTAGAACAAGCAGAAACAGAAACTGTTGCAGGTTGTGAATTTACGAAAGGGCTATTGGCAGGACATGAAGTAATCTTGCTAAAGTCTGGTATTGGTAAAGTAAATGCAGCGATGTCAACGACAATTTTATTAGAAAGATATAAACCTGAAAAAGTAATCAACACTGGTTCAGCTGGTGGATTCCATCATTCTTTAAATGTTGGAGATGTGGTTATTTCAACAGAAGTTCGTCATCATGACGTAGATGTTACAGCATTTAACTACGAATATGGTCAAGTGCCAGGAATGCCACCTGGATTTAAAGCTGATGAGGCATTAGTTGCATTAGCTGAGAAATGTATGCAAGCAGAAGAAAATATTCAAGTTGTAAAAGGTATGATTGCAACAGGTGATTCATTTATGAGTGATCCGAACCGCGTTGCAGCAATTCGTGATAAATTTGAAGACCTTTATGCAGTAGAAATGGAAGCAGCAGCTGTTGCGCAAGTATGCCACCAATATGAAGTTCCGTTTGTTATTATTCGTGCACTTTCTGATATTGCTGGTAAAGAATCAAATGTTTCATTTGATCAATTTTTAGATCAAGCAGCTCTTCATTCTACAAACTTTATCGTAAAAGTACTAGAAGAGTTAAAGTAATGTAACAAAAAGGCAACTGTCTCATATAAAGAAAATACATACAGTTGCCTTTTCTTTATTGGCAAATAAGGGGGAGAACACGATGAATGTATATCGTGGCGTTCATGAGTTGATTGGCCATACACCAATCGTAGAAATTACTCGTTTTTCACTTCCGAAAGGAGTCCGTTTATTTGCAAAGCTTGAATTTTACAACCCAGGCGGAAGCGTTAAGGATCGTTTAGGAAGGGAATTAATCGAAGATGCACTAGAAAAAGGGCTTGTTACCCAGGGCGGAACAATTATTGAACCGACGGCTGGAAATACCGGTATTGGACTGGCACTTGCAGCGTTAGAACATGATTTACGCGTCATTGTTTGTGTACCAGAGAAATTTAGTGTTGAAAAGCAAGAATTAATGAAAGCGTTAGGTGCAACGGTCGTGCATACACCGACTGAGCAGGGAATGACCGGCGCAATTGCAAAGGCAAAAGAATTAGTAAAGGAAATACCAAATTCATACTCTCCAAGTCAGTTTGCTAATGAAGCAAACCCTCGTGCTTATTTCAAAACACTAGGTCCTGAACTTTGGGATGCACTGAATGGAGAGATTAACATATTTGTTGCAGGGGCAGGAACTGGCGGTACGTTTATGGGAACTGCGTCTTATTTAAAAGAGAAAAACATTGATATTAAAACGGTTATTGTAGAACCAGAAGGATCTATTTTAAATGGTGGTAAGGCTGGTTCACATGAAACAGAAGGAATTGGTCTTGAATTTATTCCACCATTTTTAAAAACATCTTATTTCGATGAAATTCATACGATTTCTGATCGAAATGCATTTTTACGTGTAAAAGAATTGGCGCAAAAGGAAGGTCTTCTCGTTGGAAGTTCTTCAGGAGCGGCATTCCATGCAAGCTTGCTTGAGGCTGAAAAAGCAAAACCAGGTACAAATATTGTAACGATTTTTCCAGATAGTAGTGAGCGTTATTTAAGTAAAGATATATACAAAGGATGGGAATAAAAAATGAGAGCAAAGACAAAGTTAATTCATGGTATTCGCATAGGAGAACCTTCAACTGGATCTGTAAACGTACCGATTTATCAAACGAGTACGTACAAACAAGAAGCAGTTGGTAAGCATCAAGGATATGAATATTCACGAACAGGTAATCCAACTCGTTCAGCTTTAGAAGAAATGATTGCAGTATTAGAAAATGGTCATGCTGGATTTGCATTTGGTTCAGGGATGGCAGCTATTACAGCAACAATTATGTTATTCTCAAAAGGAGATCACGTCATTTTAACAGACGATGTTTACGGTGGAACATACCGCGTTATTACAAAAGTACTAAACCGTTTCGGCATTGAGCATACCTTTGTAGATACAACAAACCTAGAGGAAGTTGTAGAAGCAATTCGCCCAAATACGAAAGCGATTTATGTGGAAACACCGACGAATCCGTTACTGAAAATTACTGATATTAAGAAAATATCCACTCTTGCAAAAGAGAAAGATTTATTAACAATTATTGATAACACATTCATGACGCCGTATTGGCAGTCACCAATTTCTTTAGGAGCAGACATTGTACTTCATAGTGCAACAAAATATTTAGGTGGGCATAGTGATGTGGTTGCAGGCCTAGTAGTTGTAAATAGCCCACAATTAGCAGAAGACCTTCATTTCGTACAAAACTCAACAGGAGGCATTCTTGGACCACAAGATAGCTTCTTACTACTTCGTGGTTTAAAAACACTAGGAATTCGTATGGAAGAGCATGAAACAAATTCACGCGCAATTGCTGAGTTTTTAAATAACCATCCAAAAGTAAATAAAGTATATTATCCGGGTCTTGAATCACATCCAAATCACGAATTAGCAACAGAACAAGCGAACGGATTTGGTGCAATCATCTCATTTGATGTAGATAGTGAAGAAACATTAAATAAAGTACTAGAAAAACTACAATATTTTACACTTGCTGAAAGTTTAGGAGCAGTAGAAAGCTTAATTTCTATTCCATCACAAATGACACATGCATCTATTCCAGCTGATCGCCGTAAAGAATTAGGAATTACAGATACATTAATTCGTATTTCTGTCGGTATTGAAGATGGTGAAGATTTAATTGAAGATTTAGCACAAGCGTTAGCATAATAAAAATGTACTGCTCTATATGAGCAGTACATTTTTATTATGTTAATTTGTGAAATATTTCACAAATTAGACACACACAAATGAAATGATTTCCTGTATATTAAATTCATGAAATGTTACTCACGAACAAACTTGTGAAATATTTCACAAACGATGAGGTTCATGTAAGAAGGCAACTCTATTTTTTTTACGATAATAGGGACTTATTTTGACCTATAGGGACATATAAGGACCACGATAGTAGAATAGGAGGAAATTTACATGGTAGTCAAAGAGAAAGTTGTAAATGAAATGCAAGAGGTAAAAGAGATGATTGATACGTTAGTGAAGAACGGTCAAAAAGCTTTACAAGCATTAGATAGTTTTACACAAGAGCAAATTGACAACATTGTTCATGAAATGGCACTAGCAGGTGTTGATCAACATATGCCACTTGCGAAATTGGCTGTTGAAGAAACGGGCCGTGGTGTATATGAAGACAAATGCATTAAAAATATTTTTGCCACTGAATATATTTGGCATAGCATAAAGAAAGATAAAACGGTAGGAATTATTCACGAAGATCCTCATGAAGAAATAATAGAAATTGCGGAACCTGTCGGTGTAGTAGCAGGAGTAACACCAGTAACTAATCCAACGTCGACAACGATGTTTAAAGCATTAATCGCAATAAAAACGAGAAATCCAATTATTTTCGCATTTCACCCTTCTGCACAAAACTGTTCCATTGCAGCGGCGAAAACAGTATATGATGCAGCAGTGAAGGCTGGTGCACCAAAACACTGTATTCAATGGATTGAAAGACCTTCTGTCGAAGCAACGAAACAATTAATGAACCATGAAGGTGTTGCACTCGTTCTAGCAACTGGAGGAGCTGGTATGGTGAAATCAGCTTATTCTACTGGCAAACCAGCGTTAGGTGTAGGCCCTGGTAATGTACCATGTTATATAGAGAAATCGGCACATGTTAAACGAGCTGTTAATGATTTGATTTTATCGAAAACGTTTGATAACGGAATGATTTGTGCATCAGAACAAGCTATCATTGTAGATAAGGAAATTTATGATGATGTTAAAACAGAAATGATTGCAAACAATTGTTACTTTGTAACAGAAGAAGAGAGAAGAAAATTAGAAAAGCTTGTTATTAATGAAAATACATGTGCAGTAAATAGCGATATTGTAGGGAAATCAGCACAGTACATTGCCGAATTAGTAGGGATTACTGTACCTGAAGATACAAAAATTCTTATAGCTGAAATTAAAGGGATCGGAGCAGCGTATCCACTATCTCGTGAGAAACTGAGCCCAGTATTAGCTTGTGTAAAAGCAAATTCATTAGAAGAAGGATTAACATACTGCGAAGGAATGTTAGACCTTGGTGGCTTAGGGCATTCAGCAGTCATTCATTCTACAAATAAAGAAGTACAAAAACAATTTGGATTACGCATGAAAGCTTGCCGTCTCATAGTAAATGCACCTTCATCACAAGGGGGAATTGGCGATATATATAACGGATTTATTCCATCACTTACGCTTGGTTGTGGTTCTTACGGGAAAAACTCAGTTTCCCAAAACGTAACGGCGACTCATTTATTAAATATAAAAAGGCTGGCAAATAGAAAAAAGAATATGCAATGGTTCAAATTACCACCAAAAATTTATTTTGAAAAACATGCGACAGCATATTTAGAAAACATGCCCAATATTTCACGTGCATTTATTGTAACGGATCCAGGAATGGTGGAGCATGGTTATGTAGATACAGTTACACACTATTTACGTAAACATGTAAATGATGTGAAAGTTGAAGTTTTCTTTGAAGTCGAGCCAGATCCATCAGATGAAACTGTTTTTAAAGGTGCGGACATGATGAAAAGCTTTAAACCAGATGTAATTATCGCACTTGGTGGTGGTTCAGCTATGGATGCAGCAAAAGGGATGTGGCTATTCTATGAGCACCCAGAAACAACATTCTATGGAATTAAACAGAAGTTTTTAGATATACGAAAACGCACATGTAAATATCCGAAATTAGGAAATAAAGCGCAGTTTGTTGCAATTCCAACAACATCAGGAACTGGGTCAGAAGTGACGCCATTTGCGGTTATTACAGATAAGAAAAATAATATAAAGTATCCGCTCGCAGATTATGAATTAACACCAGATGTAGCGATTGTTGATCCACAATTTGTAATGACAGTACCACCTCATGTAACAGCAGATACTGGCATGGACGTATTAACACATGCAATTGAAGCATATGTGTCTGTTATGGCAAATGATTATACAGATGGTTTAGCGTTAAAAGCAATTGATCTCGTATTTAAGTATTTACCGAGAGCATATGAAGATGGAAATGATGAAGAAGCTCGAGAAAAAATGCATAATGCTTCCGCAATCGCAGGTATGGCATTTGCAAATGCATTCCTAGGTATTAATCACAGTTTAGCACATAAACTTGGACCAGAATTCCATATTCCACACGGACGTGCAAATGCAATTCTTATGCCGCACGTAGTCCGCTATAATGCTATTAAGCCAAGAAAACACGCATTGTTCCCAAAATATGAGCACTTTGTAGCGGATGAACGCTATGCACATATTGCGAGAATGCTCGGACTTCCAGCAAGCTCAACAGCAGAAGGTGTGGAATCACTCGTTCAAGCAATTATTGCGCTTGGAAAAAGCTTGAATATTAATATGAGCATTGCAGAGCAAGGAGTTGCTAAAGAACAATTTGAAGAGGTTGTCGGAGTGTTAGCAGAAAGAGCTTTTGAAGACCAATGTACAACAGCTAATCCAAAATTACCGCTCATTTCAGAACTGAAAGAAATTTATATGGAAGCATATAAAGGCCTGTAATAGATATATGAAAGAGTCGCATTTAAGCGGCTCTTTTTCTTTGGAAAACATCTCCCAGATTGGCTCTATTTACTTGTCTTTAAGCTTCATAGAATATGATACAGTGAGGAGGGGAGTGATAAATAAATGAAAGAATTACAACAAAAAATAGCAGATTATATCCGATTCGGACAAGTGCTTCTTGCAGTAAGTACATTTTTGATGGTTGGTTTATTAATTCCGAATGGAGCAAAAGAGACGTTACAAACTTTTGTTATGATGGGGAGTATCATATTATTTTTAAGTTTTTCATTCCTCTTCTTTAAGCGTGCTAAAGCGATGCGTGATCAATTAGAGGAGAGCGAATATGAAGAAAATTGTTAAATGAGGCGCTACGAAAAGAAGAACTCTTTTTGTAGCGTTTTTTCGTTTTTGTAGAAAATGTATGCGTTTCACATTGACAATGATAATCCTTATCGATTAGAGGTGAAAGAATGAAAAAATCCATTACGCTTTTCACAGCGATCTTATCTATTTTTTTCTTATTAAAATGTACATATTAAAGCTGGAGAAATTGCTAGTTTAATCGGTCCTAATTGACCGCAAGAGTTCTTATGTGCGGTAAACTTTCCACTTGAAAAATTGGAAAGTTTACCGCCCGTTAGAACGGGATAAGTATCTAGTATATTTCGAAATCCTACACCCCCCTCAGTTGTAGTTTTCTTTATACTAGTTATGATATGGATGCAGTAGACACTCTTTTGTCTACTGCTTTTTTTTTGATATAATACAATTTAATAAGACTGAATCTTCTTTCTTTTTAGCGGTTTTCTTAATACAAAGCATTCAACACTTACGTAATTTGAAATATGTTGTTATGTAATGAGGTTCAAAATGATGGGAGTGAATAAAAGAGTGTTCCATACAGATCGCCTACAATTTCGCAAATATACAATGGATGATTTACAGTTCTACGCTTCGTTATGGGGGAATGAGAAGGTAATGCGTTATATTGGAAATGGAACGTTAAAAACATATATGCAATGCAAAAAAAGTTTGGAGGAGTGGGTACTTCCGAATTATAAAAATGGTCTCGGTTTATTTGTAATGATTGAAAAGGAAACGGGCATACGAATTGGTCATGCAGGGCTTGTCAAGCAGAAAGTAGATGGAAAAGAGGAAATTGAGATTGGTTATTGGCTACTTCCTAAGTATTGGGGGAAAGGATATGCGAAAGAGGCCGCGGCAGCATTTCGAGACTATGGTTTTCAAGCGTTACAAATGAATAAATTAATTTCACTTATTAATCCGAACCACCCAGCTTCAATATTTGTCGCTAGAAAAACAGGGCTTAGCTATGAAAAAACAACTGCATTTCATGGAATTGATGTCCTAGTTTATTCTATTAAGAGAGTTGGATGAAAAAATTCACTTTTTTAAAGGTGAAATGTCCTTTTTGAAGAATGGTATATAAAAATAAAAGGAGGGATTAAATGTATATTTATCATAATGGACTAATTATTCGTGAAGGAACGAATGGAGTGCCAGCATATGCAATTAAAACATTATTTGAAGATGCTGGCTGGAGTAATGATAATATCCCTTCTTGGCAAATTGAAAAATTTACGATAGCATTTGAAAATTCAACATGGGCTTTCACAATTTGGGATGAAGAAGAGATGGTCGCGATGGTTAGAGTGATTTCTGATCAAATCATGGTTGCTAACATAGTAAATTTAGTTGTGAAGTGTGAGTATAGAGGAAAAGGATTAGGTAAGAAACTTGTGGCTCTTTGTTTGCAAAAGCTTCCACATGGCGATTGGTTTGCGCATACATCTGCTAACAATTTTGATTTTTATAGAAGCTGTGGTTTTGAAGTAAGAGAGTTATCAAGAAATGGAACATGTGCGTACTATGGGTATCAAGTGGCAAAAAGGGATGGCCATCGATAAATGAGCGGAAAGTAAAGAAAAATCATAGTTAAGTAATTCTGATTCTTTTCATAATAGAAAATGAATTGAGGCTCATTTTATGGTAAAATGAAAGAAAATTCAGTTATTATTAGGGGGATAAAAATGAGTATAAAAGTTGGGGATGTATTTAAATACGAAAGAAAGTTTACCGAGGAAGAAGTTTTTGAATTTGCAAATATTACAGGCGATAAAGGTAGACATCATATGGAATATGATGAGAATGGACGATTAATGGTTCATGGTTTATTGACTGCTAGCATTGGGACGAAAGTAGGCGAAGAGTTACATTACATCGCAAGGGAATTAGTAAGTGAGTTTATTAGACCAGTTTTTACAGGGGATACGATTACTTGTGAATTAACTTTAACAAATATTGAACAAATGGAAGGGTATAAAAAAGTTTCAATAGAGTCAGTTTATCGTAACCAACATGAAAAGACTGTACTAGTCGGGACAAGTTATGGAATTATACGGGAATAAAAAAGAAGCCTGTTTCAAACAGGCTTCTTTTTTATTATTTAGTAAACACGTTTTCGATTTTCCGCATGACTAGAGATAAGTAATAATGCAGTTTCTTCACCTACATTACGAACAATATGAGGAACACATGCATTCCAGGAGAAAGAATCACCTTCTTCTACAATTGCAATATCTTCCCCATGTTGAACTTCTAGTTTTCCACGTAATACAAGGTGACATTCTTCCCCTTCATGAGCATTTGGTGAGTTTTCTTTCGGAAACCCGGTAGGAATTTCTACTAGAGATAGGCGAAGACCACCTTGCTCCGCAACATGTTCAATTCTTTGTTCATCTTTTCCGTATACACTGTATTTACGTTCTTCTTTTTTTACAATTTTCAACCGATCTTTTTGTTCTAATAATAAATAGGGAAGGGGAACGTTTAAAAAATTGGAGATCGTTTCTAAAGTTGAGATAGATGGTGATGTTTTATTATTTTCAACTTGACTCATAAAGCCTTTAGAAAGACCTGTTCCTTCACAAATTTGTGCGATTGTTATCCCTCGACGTTGACGAATTTCACGTATTGCAGAACCAATGTTCATAAAAATCAAGCTCCTTTTTGTAAACAACTATTTGTATCATAGCAAAAAAAATATATTTTTTTCCACTGAAAATGAATTGACGAATAAAAAAAATTAGTGTATGTTTTGTAATGTAAATAAAAGTTTTGTATAAGAAAACTATAAAGGAGAGAAAGAAATGAATCAACATATCGGTAACTTAATTATTCGTATCGTGTTAGGGGTAACGTTCTTTATGCACGGTTTAACAAAATTCCAATCAGGAATTGACAATATTGCAGGGTGGTTCACAAGCATTGGTTTACCAGGAGGACTTGCATACGGTGTAGCAACAGTGGAATTAGTTGGTGGTCTATTGTTAATTCTAGGTTTAGGTGTAAGATATATTGGATTATTATTTGCACTTGTTATGGTTGGAGCAATTGTAAAAGTGAAATGGTCAGCTGGTTTATTAGGAGATGGAAAAAATCCTGGCTTCGAATTAGAACTTGCATTGTTAGCGATGGGTGCGTACTTATTTGTTGCAAAAGCAGACGGTTTTATAGATAATTTCTTAAAAGAAAAAGTGTTTAAAAAAGCTTAATTTACATGGGGGGCTAACAAGATGAGTTTTCAACTTCATCCCGATACAACACTTGATGTTGTTCATTTATACGTATCAAATATAAAGAAATCACTAGAGTTTTATACGGAAGTACTAAGCATGAAAGTGTTAAAAGAAGATGAAACAGTCGTTACATTTGGGAATGAAAATGACGAACCACTCCTTATCATTGAAGAAAAGAAAGAAGCTTTTCCGAAACAAAGAGGGAGAACAGGATTATATCATTACGCAATTTTATTACCAAGCAGACAGGATTTAGCGAATGTTCTTCGTCATCTTGTAGAGATGGTATATCCACTGCACGGCGGAGCCGATCATTACTTTAGTGAAGCCCTTTATTTAGCTGATCCAGATGGAAACGGGATTGAAATTTATCATGATCGCCAAAAAGAAGTTTGGCGTGATGAAAATGGAGAGCTACCATTTGTTAGTAACCCGTTAGCCGGTGAAGAATTATTACAGCAAGGAAGTACATGGAATGGCTTTCCAGCTGGTACTGTGATGGGGCATATTCATTTCCATGTAGCTGATTTGGAAGAAGCGAAACGTTTCTATGTTGATGGTCTTGGTTTTGAAGTAACCATCCCAGCTCGTAATGGAGCGTTGTTCGTATCCGCAGGTGGTTATCATCACCATATTGGTTTAAATACATGGCAAGGTGAAGGGATACCACCGCAAATGCCAAATTCCGTCGGCTTGAAATATTTCACAATTGTACTAGCGGATGAAAAACAAAAAGAACAAGTATGTGAAAGCTTAAAAAATATTGGCAAGATTGCTACGTACAAAGATGGAATATTACAAGTTGAGGACCCATTTGGACATTGTATACATTTCAAAATAAAAGGAGAAGCCTAAAAATGGCTTCTCTTTTTTACTTTCTTATAATTGCTTTTTCGTTTTGTAAAAATAGTTCATCAAATTGCTTCGCAAGCTCAAAATCTAGTTTCGTTAAACCTTTTGCATTCCATGATGACAAAGTAATAATGACTGCTTTATACTGGATAAGGATAAATGGATGGTGATTATGTTCTTCTGATAGTTTGGCGGCTTCAGAGACAAATTCGACTCCTTTTAAGTAGTCGGAAAACATATATTTTCTTTCGATCCATTTTTCATCTTTCACTGTCCATTTATCCAGCTTTGCTAATTCCTCTTGTACTTCTTCATTATTTAATCGTAGCATCATTTTTCACATCCTTTATCTGTAGTAGTGCAAGACCATTGTTAATAAGACGCGTTACAGCTTCGTCAGTTGTGAAGGTAGAAAGTTGTTGTAATAATGCTGCTGATGCTTCATGACCTTTGTTATGTTCTAAAAGCAATTCTAAAATTTCAAGACGAAGCAACCATTCTTTCGGATAAAATTTATTTAATACTTCTTGGATTGCTACTAATTGCTCGACATGCGCGTCGTGTAAAGTACCTTCACCTCGAATATCACGAACCGTTTGATACATACGTTCAAGCTCAGTCAGTACAAGCGGATCAGGAGTTTCTTGTACTTCTTCATCCATTGGGAAAAATGCAGCTGCATCTGCCGCTCCTGGGAATACAGAAGTGATTTGTGAGCCGACAGCCATATCAAATGCTCCCCATGAAGGATCAAATAATAAGCGATCTTTATGAGTAACTGTACAATCTATAAAGGAGATAAGAGCAATCTTTTTATCATTCTTTAAAATGTCTGTTACTGTTCCTTTTACATGAATGCCACTTGCAAAAGTAAACTCTGCACTATTTCCAATTGTAATGCATAATGATTGTAATTGTTCTTCTGTACAATTTTCTAATGCAATATCTCCATCTAGTAATCCGATTGGTGTCCCGAATCCATCGCTATGCACAGATGTAGAATGATTTGCTAACTGTTTATTATGAATTGCTAATGCAGTTGGTGTATTTGTTCTCATATAAATGACTTCACCAGTATCATTTTTAATTGTCTCTGTAAATGTACCTGTAATTTGTAATCCGCTACTTAGCTCAGTTGTAGCATGGTTTTCGGAGCGGATTGCTTTTTCTAATCCTTCTGTGCCACCTGTTTTAAATGCCATCGTTTCAGAGAACTTCTCAAGTGCCTCAGTCAACTCTTCAAATGATTCGCAAACAAATAGCTGTGGCTGCATTTTTGTTACGTCATAAGTTGTACCTGTACAAGCTTCAATTGAGAATGGGACTTTCTTTACAGCATCTGTTAAACAATGCTTACTTTCACCGACAGAGGAAAGGAGACCAGCACCGTAAATTTTTGGGTCATCTATATTACCGATTAAGCCATATTCCACTGTCCACCAGAATAGACGTGAAATTTGTTCTGCTTCTGATAAACCAGAAACTAAGTTTTGTTTTTCGATTACAGCATTTTCAGCAGCTGCAACTTCTTCAGGTGTAGAAGTCGGGCTTTCTTTTACAATCGTTAATGTACGAACAGCTTCGAAAGCTTCATGTTCTTCTTTGGTGGAGAAAGCCTTCGCTCCAATTTGTCCAAATCGTTTCACATATTTTGCATATGTAGGATCAAGTAAAATCGGTGCGTGTCCTGCTGCTTCATGAACGATATCAGGAGCTGGTGTATACTCGATATTTTCTACTTTACGAATATCTGTTGCGATTGGTAGTAATCCGTGCCCCTGAAAATCAAAGAATGCGACGCCGGGAATAAGTCCGTCAATCGTTACGGCGCCCCAGCCGCTTGGTGCTAAACAGTCATTCATTTCTTCTACTTTTGGAATCGCATCTATATTAATACCAGATGATTGTAGTCCATTAACGTATGCTGGATGAGCAACATCTTTTAAGAAGTTATGGTTTTGTTTCATAATGTAACGCCAAACAGCGTGATTCACCGGCGTGTATTGATCATAATGCTGTGTGGATACGAATGGTTTTAAATGTGATGGAATTTTTGTTTTCTTTGTCATTTAGACATCCTCCTTTTTTTCTATAAAAATGAATACCGGTTCGTATAGCTTGTACCACCTCCCTTCAAAATTGTAAGCGCTTATAGAATTTTATCATAAGATTCGGAATTATTTAACAACTGTTTGCGTGAGAAATAGAAAAAGCCCCTATCGGAACATCCGATAGGGGCGAAAGAATCGCGGTACCACCCTATTTGTAAGTGAAAATATACTTACATCTCAACTAATGATAACGGAAAAACTCCGTCTTTTCCTTCATGCATAAAAGCACTACGAAAAAGAAGCTCCAGAATTGTAATTCGTACTTATATATGTGCTAATTTCCACCGACCATTAGCTCTCTGAAACAGGGATACAAGATACTACTGCGATTCTTTCAACGCGTATATATGAAGTTATTTAAAAGGGAAGGACGCAAAAAAGTCCCTATCGGAATATCCGATAGGGACGATAAAAATCGCGGTACCACCCTATTTGTAAACAACTAATTGTTTACCACTTACTTTAAGATAACGGAAAGATCCGTCTTTCTCTTCATGCATAAAAAGCATTACGGGAAAGAAGCTCCAGAATTGTAATTCACGCTTGTATATGTACTGATTTGCACCAACCATCAGTTCTCTGAGACAGGGATATAAGTCGCTACTAGTATTCCTTCAAAGCCGATATATAATTCGTTCAACTAAACTATGTTTTGTATTATAAAACTATATTGAAAAGCTTGTCAACAATAATTTTATTATTTTACTTCTAAATCAACGTTTAAATTAGATGTATTTTCAGTTGCATCAGTTGCAACAATGAAACTCCCACTAATAAAAGTTCTAATTTTCAGGAAATAAATATTATATTTCTATCGTTAATTATAAAGACGGGTGTTGGCTAAACTATACATTCGACATAATTCATACCAATCCTCTTTGAATTAAAAATTTCCCAAGAAATTTTGGGGGATAATGTCGAATGGCTACAACATGCATATAGCAAGCGGAATGTGAGGGATGCTATAGGGAAAAATAGGGGTGTTATATGAAAAAGTTTATAGTAAGTGGCAGCGTGAGTTTGTTTCTTTTTTTCTGTACAATTTCTATTATTAGCGCAGAAAATAATGGAGTAAAAGTTGCTTTTATTCGTAATCATGATCTTTGGATTAAAGTCGGTGAAAAAGAAAAGCAGATTACAAAAGGAGAGTACATAACAGGGCCGAAATGGTCATATGATGGAGGATGGCTTGCATATACAAAAGGAAAGAAGCGAAATCATCTTGAACTGTATCGGCTGAAAGATGGAAAGAAAGTTACACCGTTTCAATCAGAAGCATCGAATTATCAATGGTCACCAATAGAGAATGTAATCGCATTTGTATTTGCACGTACATTAAATACGTTTGATGCTGAAAAAAAGAAAGCAGATTTTGAAAATGTATCAGCTGGTGTAGGTGACTATGCATGGTATCCTGATGGTAAGAGGTTTCTTGTATCATCTGAAGCGTATTTGCTTCCAACAGGATGGACAGGAGCTCAGCTATATGAAACGGAAAAGGATGCAAATATGAATCCTCATAAGATGAAACATTTATATGCACTACCGAATCAGCATGATGACTTTTTAGCATTAGTTGCAAGTGGATTTAAGTGGTCACCAGATCAAAAGTGGATTTCGTTTTTAGCAGTACCAACAGCTTCTTTGTCAGCGGATAGTAATACACTTTGTTTAATTCGAGCGGACGGCAGTCGTTTTGAAAAAATAGATCAAATGTTGTTAAATACACAATGGTTTCAATGGTCGCCATCAAAAAATATATTGGCGTATATTGAAGGTAGCGGAAGAGTTGCATTAGAGAATAAACATTTAAAAGTAAAAGAATTACCAGCCCTACAGCAAAATACATTTACTCCAAAAGGATATGTTGATTGGGACTTCACATGGAAGAACGATAAAGTAATTATCGTTTCAAGGGCAAAGGAAGCAGAACTATCGATACATCCGGAAAAAAGGCCACTACCAACTTTATATGAGATAAATAGTACAAGCGATGAACAACATCAAATCACAAAGCCACCTTATAATCAAGGTGATTATAATCCTATCTTTATAAAGAAGAGCAACCAATTAATGTGGATACGTTCAAATCGTAAGAAAGCTGATGTATGGCTTGCTCATAGCGATGGGAAATATGAAAAGAAGTGGATTGAAAATATAGATGTACCAGAGTGGTATTATGAGAAATGGAATTGGGAAGATGTCATTTCGGTGAAAGACGAGTAAAAAATCCTGCCTGAAATATAATTTTTAGGCAGGATTTTCAATGTTATTTATGCGTCTTATTTGGCTTTTTTTTCGCAGGGTTTCCATTCCCTTGATGTTTTCTATTTTGTTCATCTTTTGCTTGCTTTTCATGCAATGTATCTAAAAAGTCATTTGAGTTACTCATTTTTATATCTCTCCTTTTTTCATTTCGTCCTAATTACTATAACCATTTAGGAGGAAAATCATGAGATAAAAGTTAAGCACTTAGTTTTCTTCGGTAATATAGGTAAAATATTCTATACGTAATAAATAGCATAAGTAAAACTTGTAACTCTATATTTTCTTTTGAAATAGCCTCGAAAGGGTCTGGCAAGTAAGTGGATTTTTCGCTCGCTCCTAAATCTAACTATTTGTTTAAGAGATTAATGATGCAAAAAATGAAAACACCGGACCAGCTTACGATAATTGCTTGTTGCTTAATTTTTGCTTCACGTTCATCATCTGTAATCCAAGGATTAGCAGTTTTATCACTATTAAAAAAGCTATTTATGTATCCCTATATGATCATTCCGATAAAGACGATAATCCATTTCATATTTGTGGTCCTTCTCTTCTTGTAAAAAATTCATATAGCAGGAATGAAGAATAAAATAGGGAAGGAATATGTGAGACTATTTTATATTGAGAGGAAGAGGAGTATGAAACTTGTCTTTGTTCGTCATGGTGAAGGTGAACATACAAAGGATTTACCATTAAGTTTGCAAGTGGCGAATCCGCCGTTGACGGGAGTAGGAAAGAAGCAGGCTAAATTGCTTCAGTGCGATGTACCATTACAAGACAGGGATATATTAATCGCTAGTCCTACACTTCGAACACTACAAACTGCGACAATGTGGAGTTCGAATGTTGCTTGTCAAAAAATCGTTCATCCATATATATCCCCACGCATTTTCCCTTATCGTGAATTAGCTAAAACATTGCCGTGTGATCAATTGTTAGATCGAAAGATAATTAGAAATTTATTTCCACATTTTTCGTTAGAAGAAAGTACAAATGAACTGTTATGGAATGAGGGAATCAATATAATCCGAGAGAAGGAATTTCAACAAATAGTAGGTGAGTTTCTGCATTGGTGCTATCAGTTAAAAGCAGAAAAAGTTTGTATCGTTTCGCATGATGGAACAATTACAGCTTATAGACAATATTTACAAAAAGTAGTTTTAACGAGAGATGATTTTTTAGAAGAAACGGGGATATATCAAATAGATTTATAGGGAGGGGATGTCAAATGAACATTGCACTAGTAGTTGGCTATAACTCTGATTTGGAAGCGTAATCAATTCGAGCAACGCTTGAATATTTTGGGGCGAGAGTTGTGACATATTGGATCGGTAGACCGAAAGATTTCATCGACGTTCTTTCCGGAAAGACTTTATATAAAGATATCAATTATATTATTTTTTGCTTTCATGGTGATGAAGGGGAATTTGTAATGGAAGAGTTAGGAGAAGATGTGTATGACGAAAATGAACCGAGAGGATACTTTGGTGCAGCAAAAATTAAGAGATATGCAAAATTGCATAATATCCATATTGTAAATAGTGGTTGTACGTTAGGCGAACAAAAACTAGCAGAAGTATTTTTACAAAATGGTGCAAAATCGTATATTGGATCGATAGATTATGTTGATGGAAATGCAGCACTTATGTTTACAATTCGCTTATTTTACGGGCTTATTAATCATAAAAAACCATTAGAAGATGCTTTTCAAGAAGCAAGATTAATTGATGAGAAGACTCGTACATTTCGATTATATGAATAGTCTGAAACGGGTTTATTCGAATATAGAATGAACACGTTTCATATTTAGCACACAGTTTTTTTACACTTTTTCAGTGAAAATGATTATCAACTGTGGTATGATATGTTCAAGTTTTTACAGGTAATAAAAGTTACTATATAAACGTTAGTTTTGGATGTTTTATTCGGATGTCACAAATTATTCATAATTAACATTATAAAAATAAGTAACTAATGATATTATATTATCTGTAACTAACTTAATTACAACTTTAGGAGGAAGATATGGTTATTCAATTTTTAAGAGAAAACAAAGCAGTTTCTTTTGTATTAGCGATAATCCGAGTATATCTTGGGTACACATGGCTAATGGCTGGAATCGGTAAACTACAAGGAAAAGGATTCGATGCAACTGGTTATCTACAAGGTGCAATTGAAAAATCTAAAGGAGCACAACCGGCGGTTCAATCTTGGTGGGCATCATTCTTACAAGAATTTGCAATTCCAAATGTAGATCTGTTTAATACACTTGTAACGTGGGGAGAAATTTTAGTCGGAATTGGTTTAATTGTAGGCTGTTTAACAAAAACAGCGGTCTTTTTCGGTCTTGTAATGAACTTTTCTTATATGTTTAGTGGGTCAATTGGTGTAAACCCTGAAATGGTTATCTTATCAATGTTCGTTCTTGTTTCTGGTATGAATGCTGGAAAACTTGGAATCGATGGTTTCGTTATACCGAAAGTATTAGGATCAAAAACTCAAAAACGCCAAAAGCAAGCTGCTTAATATATGAAAACGGGTATCTCAAAAATGAGATACCTGTTTATTTTTCAGCACTTATAGGATTTTTCTCAAAGAAATCTTGTACATACCCTACAAATTCTTGTGGTTCTTGACGAAATGGTGCGTGGTAACCTTTTTCTATAATATGAAAAGTGCTATTTTTTAAGAATTGATGATAAGTTTCTCCTTCTTTCCAAGAAACACTACTATCATTTCTTCCCCATATAATTAAAGTTGGTTGTTTTATTTCATTTGCATTGATTTGAAGACGCCTAGGCCACAATTTCATTTTGTTATAATGTTCTTCATCATTACGTTTAAATTTTACTTTGCTCTCATCATAGTCTGCAACAGAAGAAACTGTACTTAAATCCGTCGACAATTGTGGTTTAGGAGAGCCTTGTTTATTTACTAATGAGTGAGGGCCACCTGTAGCGTCGGTTAAAATAAGATGGGTAACCGCATCAGGATATAAATATGTTAAATTAAGAGAAATTTCTCCGCCCATGGAATGACCGAGTATTGCGAATGTCTCATAACCTAGTTTTTTCATTAACTTATAATATAAGTTCGCATGAGTTGGAAAGGAATAATAAAAGTCCATCGGTTTAGATGAACGCCCAAACCCTAAAGCATCTACAGAAATAATTGTATGATCTTTTGCTAAATCAGAATAAATCTTTTGGAATCCATCTGATGATCCACCGAATCCATGAATCATAAGTAAAGGTGGTTTCTTGCTGCCAATTTGCTTAAAGTAAATAGTTTGACCATCTATTTCAATCATTTTTTCTTCTGTAGTTAATTTCGCAGTAATTGTATTTTTCACTTGTTTTACTTGTTCCACGGGCTTTTCTGCGGCACTACATCCTACTAATAATGCAAGAGTCAGACAGCCCGCCATAAGATAGGTAAGTTGCTTCAATTAGTTGTCCCCTTTCTAGCATAACGCTGCATCTATCATAGCAAATAGCATATTACGGTTTCCAGGAAGTTGATTACTGTTCTTTATCATAAGAGGTGAAAGAAGTGTTTCATGGAAATTTTCAGTTTGCAGAAATTTGCGGAATGTGAATTGTGAATGCGGAACATCAATGCGTATTGTTCCATTCCACGATTTACAAATTATTTCTAATAACTGAATAGAGTCTGCTTCTTTTTTTGAGATAAGTGGAGTAATACATAGTACATTTCCTTTTTGTATGCATAAAGCAAAAGCATCAATTTCATTATCCCGTTCAATTTTAAATGAGTAAGTTGCTCTTGATAGTAGCGATGAATAAATCTTAGAACGATGTGCACCAGTCGCAGTTTGATCAAGAGAAATTAGAGATTGAAGATCAGTTTGCTGAATTTGTTTTATGGGAACGGAATTTGTATTTATGTAAGTTGCTTGTTTTTCGAAACGATGAATTGTTGTTATTGATTGAAATCCATATGATTGATATAAAGGTTCACCAGCTTTTGTTGCAATGAGCATAATAGGAAGTGGTGAATGAGCTAGTTTTAAGCTGTTGTTTAGCAAGATACGGCCAATGCCTTGTCTTTGAAAATCAGGATGTACGATTAACATGCCGATAGAAGAAAATCCAGGGTCGAATGAAAACACCCCTCCAGATGCAATAAGTTTATTCTCATGTACATAGCCAAAAATTGTGCCAATTGAAAGGTACATATGGAATTGTTCTTTCATAAAACTTTCGTGCTGTATCCACCCGACTGATTCACAAAGAGAGAGTAAATCTGGAATGGAAGATTCGTTTAGTTTTATTGTTTTCATAAAGGTTCACCAAGTTTCCATTTTATTTTTAAAAATAGAGTTGATATTGTTACGAAATGTAAAGTAAGAGGTTTACGTTAAAAGAAATCTAATTTGTTTATATTTAGTTTGTAAAGGGCGCTATGATTGATATGAAAGGACACAGTTATACAAATTATAACTTATATTTACATAAGTTAACAAAAAATTTACATATAACTAATTTTCTCTTAACAGTCTTCTATTAAATTTGATAGTGGGAAATGAATAACCTAATTAGGGGGACAAAAAAGTGAAAAAGTTCGTAAAAAAAGCATGGCCATTTGCGGTTGTGGCGTCATTGGCAATTACTTCTGTAGCGACGTGGAATTTCACGCGCACAGACAGTGTGAAAGCAGATGGGAAAGATAGCGATCAAAAGATTAAAAATGTCATTGTATTAATTGGGGATGGTATGGGGCCTTCATATATGACAGCTCATCGTTACATGAAAGACAATCCGAAAACATTTGAAATGGAATCTACAGAATTTGATAAACATCTTGTAGGAACACAAAAAACATATCCAGAAGATGAACATGAAAATATTACAGACTCTGCATCGGCAGCAACTGCGATGTCAGCAGGTATAAAAACATATAATGCAGCTATTGCAGTTGATAATGATAAAGCAAAAGTAAAAACAGTGCTTGAGCAAGCGAAAGAAAGAGGAAAGTCAACTGGACTTGTTGCAACTTCTGAAATTACACATGCAACACCAGCTGCTTTCGGTGCACATAACATTAGTCGTAAAAATATGGATGAAATCGCAAATGATTACTTTGATGAGAAAATAAAAGATAAGCATAAAATAGACGTTATGCTTGGCGGTGGCGTAAATAACTTTGTTAGAAAAGACCGCAATCTTACCGAAGAGTTTAAGAAGTCTGGTTATAGTTATGTAACAGATCGTAATCAATTATTAAATGATAAAAACGATCAAGTTCTTGGCCTATTTGCACCAGGCGGATTAGATAAAATGATTGATCGTAATGATAAAACACCTTCATTAGAAGAGATGACAAATGCAGCAATTGATCGTTTGAACAAAAATAAAAATGGTTTCTTCTTAATGGTTGAAGGAAGTCAAATTGATTGGGCTGGACATGATAATGATATCGTTGCAGCAATGAGTGAAATGGAAGACTTTGAAAGAGCATTTAAAGCAGCGATTGAGTTTGCTAAAAAAGATAAAAATACATTAGTTGTTGCAACTGCAGACCATTCTACTGGAGGATTGTCTTTAGGTGCGAATGGTGAGTATAACTTTAAAGTAGAGCCGATTAAAGCTGCAAAACGTACGCCAGACTTTATGGCAAATGAGATTGTAAAAGGTGCAAATGTAGAAGAAACATTGAAAAAGTATATTGATCTACAATTGACACCAGAAGAAATTAAAGCAGTAAATGATATAGCTCCATCAAAAGATGTAACAAAGATTGATAATGCGATTGAGGATATTTTCAATAAGCGTTCGGTTACAGGATGGACAACGGGTGGACATACAGGTGAAGATGTGAACGTGTATGCATTTGGCCCAGGTAAATACTTGTTCTCTGGCGTTCAAGAGAATACAAATATAGCTAAACGTGTCTTTGATATTGTTGGCGGTGGCGATCCAAATAAAGGAAGACGCTAATTATAAACGAAAATGGGGCATTTTTGCCTCATTTTTTCTTTTTAGGAAGGGTGAAAAGATGAGAGGTTTTACGGGGAAATTAGGAGTCGTTATGCTAATCGGGCTATTGTTAGTTGGTTGTCAATCTAAAGAGGAGCATGTAGAAAAGAAAACCGTAGCTAAGAAGATGGAAGAACAAGTACATATAACGAAAGAAGAAGAGGGCTCTATTCAAGGGGTTATTGAAGCATTCGTACGAACGACGAATGAAAAAAACTTCACTGAGCATATGGCATTATTTTCAAACAAAATGCTCGGCGCGGAAGACTTAAAAACACAAAAAGAAGCGGCATTTCAAAAGGGGAATAAGAAAATTGAATTAGAGCATATGAATATGAAAGCTCTTAAAGAGGGACTTGTTATTGTTGAAACAGAGGAAAAAGAAGTAGACGGAGGAGTTACTTTGCAGAAGAAAGTACAGTATGCACTTGGAAAAGAAGATGAAGGATGGAAAATTGAAGAGGTTCGTACGATAGAAAAGAAATAAAAAAGGTTCTCATAGAAGAGAACCTTTTTAAAGTGGTAATAAAATTTGATTTGAACATGCTTCAATATCATCAATATCTTGACGGATTGTCGCCATTTTATTATCAAGATCTTCAGCTTTCATAGCAGCATCGTGCAGTTCATCCTTCAAATAATCAGGTATGTTTCCTTCATATTTGTAGTAAAGTTTATGTTCTAAACTTGCCCAAAAGTCCATAGCAAGTGTACGTAATTGAATTTCTGCAAAGACATCTTTCGTACCAGAATTTAGTGACAATGGATATTTTATTATCATGTGTAAACTTTTATAACCATTTTGTTTTGGGCTAGCGATATAATCTTTTACTTCTACAATTTCCATATCTTCGCGCTTCTCAATAACCTCTTTTAAATGGTAAATATCTTCTACAAAGCAACATGTAATACGGATGCCAATAATATCTTGTAATTGTGTTTGAGCATTTTCAACTGTTGGTGATAAGTTTTTACGCTCAAGCTTCCTAATAATACTTTCGGGTTGTTTAAGTCTTGTTTTTATATGTTCAAACGGGTTGTAGTCCTCTAAAAATTGAGCTTCCCGGTTCATAATTTCAAATTTAGTTTTTAACTCTTCTAAAGCGAATGTATAAGGTAATACAAAAGCTTTCCAGTAGTTAACTGTTGATTGGTTATATTCCATTTATATACACACCTTTTCTTATTTACAAGTGAAGTTGTTATTATACTAAACACCAAATCATGTAGGCGCAAGCAGCAAATGATGAAATCATAAAACGATATTTAGTTTTCATATTTTCAACTCCTTTCAAATGAAATTTTATATATGAATAAACGCGATTGTTAGTAAGTTCGCTATGTACAATTCTTATAGTAATAGATTCATGTGAAATTCGTATGAACTAATTGTTTCAGTTTTTTGTCTTTTTTTTGTAAATAAAAATTATTGTCGCAATTTAAAGGTTTTTATTTTAGTTATTTATCTTTATAAATTAATATAAACTTTGATTGTTGAGAAGGACATATAGAATCCTTTTGTTTTGCAATTGACAAATAGAATGAAGTTCTATAATATATAAATCGTAATCATTACGCTTTAGTTGCGATCTTTGAAAGAAAGGAGAATTACATATGCGGGTAAATATTACATTAGCTTGTACGGAGTGCGGTGATCGTAACTATATTTCTAAAAAAAATAAACGAAACAACCCAGAGCGCATCGAACTGAAAAAATATTGTCCAAGATTAAAGCGAGTAACGTTACATCGTGAAACGAAGTAAAAGACTAGAGATATCTCTAGTCTTTTTTTGTTATAATTACCTTAAATTGTAATAAGAGGGAGGATATGATGAATCAAAAAGATAAAGAAAGAAAAGAGCAAGTGGCTCATATTATTGAAATTCCAGATGAATATAGTCTTGTTGTAGATGATCAAGAAGGAGTGGATGATCCTCATCATTTATTATGGTGGGGGCATAAAGAGGATGAGGAGAAACAGATACAAATTTCATTAAATAGGTATACTGGTAATCTATTTGAATTCAGGATAGATGATGAAAATTATTTTTCGAGTGATAAAGAAGTGATAGAGGAGAATAAGGCGAGAGAGGTTGCAAATGTATTTATAAAAAAATATGTGGAAGACGGATTAGAATTTTATACATATGTGTCAATTAAGGATGACTGGCGTGGTTGGAAAGAAATAAATTATATGCAGGAAGTGAAAGGATATCCATTGCCGGATACAGGATGTGTTGTGCGAGTTCATCCTTCAGGTAATGTTGTGAATTTCCGTTATAACGGAGGGGAAAGTATACAGGAAAAACCGTTATGGCCAATTGAAATTGTTGATGAGAGCACTGTTTTAGATAACCTCAAGGCTAGACAAGATATAAGACTTGTATTTGCTGATTTAACATACTCCTCATGTGAATATGAAAGTGGAGAAGAAGTAAAAGGGTACCATCTTGTGTATGAGCCAGAACCTAGTCATGCGTTTATTGATGCAAGTACAGGTAAAGATTTGTTTGGCCCAGATCATTATAAATTGCCTCCAACTGTAGCTGTTGAAAAACCGAAAAAGGGTAGTCAACAAGGTGATATATTCGATTTATTTGACTGGGATAAAGAAAGTTTTACAAAAGTAGATGAGACGGAAAATGAAGATGGAATAAGGATGAAATTTGTTCCGAAAGAGGAATTACAAAAACAGAAAGAAGAAAAGAATCCGTATTTAATGAATGAATTCTTTAAAAAGCATTTACCGATGTTAAAATATAAAAATTTAGTTGGAATTACCAAGGATAAATCAACCAATGCATTAATTGGCTTTATAAAACTGACAGAGGATAAAGAAGCAAAACAAATATTATCTAGAGAGGAATGTTTACAAAAAGCACTTCAATTTTTAGAACGAGTGATTCCAGATGTTACAGAATATCTTCGTCTTTGGGATGAACATGATGAGGAAGAAGAAGGGATAGAGAGATTTTCCTTTTCAATATATATAAATGATATTCATGTAGCGAGAAAATATATTATGATCAACATCAATACAGAAAATGGTGCTGTGATGCACTACTTAGGAGAATCTAGTAATGCTATCAAAGAATTGTTCACATATGAAACAACACCAAAAGTAACAAAAGAAAAAGCGTTAGAAATATACAAAGAGGCTATCCGAGTTAAATTAGAATGGTATATAGATAATGATGCAGAGGAAACGGTATATCAGTTATTGTATAAACACACGACGGATGAAAATCATAAAGAACCCTTCGAGTGTAGTCGAGAAATTCGTTATATTGATGCTCGCACTGGGGAAAAGATTTGGAGTAAATAAGTCTTTAAATAGGGAAAAAGGTCTTCGGGAGAAGACCTTTTTTTAGAAAGAACGATTATTCTTCGTATGTATCAATTTTGTATAACCACTTCTGTACACTAGCAGGTGGTCCTTCTGTTCTCCACTTTGTTGTACACATTCCGCAAGAACAGTGAACTTTGCCTTTTGCAAAATACCGGCAATTTCAGGAGTATATCCCCATGCGTGTTTTGCAATATTCATTTTTCGGCGCATTGTACGCTGACGTTGGTGTGTTGTATAAGCACGTGTTCTTTCAAATTTCATATTTGTAATCCCTCCTTGTAGTACAAGCAGCTTGCAAGAGCGTACATGGAGTTCATCTCTTACAAGCTACTCAGGTACAAGAAGGTAATGAAATGTTTCATATTTTACCCTCCTATCTGTTGTTTAAGTATCCGTAGCGAAGCTTTGTGAGACAAATAGTATGCTTAAAAAACATATTGGAATGATATCGTACAGACACAAACAGCCTCACGCCCACATACACATAGTAAAGACCACTATTTTGGCGGAGGTGAAGGGTTTGAGTCTATTCGCCGCAATTGGATATATGGTTCGAGAAGTGTTTGTCTTTGTTTCTTATGTGAAGAACAATGCGTTCCCGCAGCCGTTATCATCAGATGATGAGAGAAAGTACTTAGAGTTAATGGAGCAAGGTGATGCTCAAGCGAGAAATCTTTTAATTGAACATAATTTACGGCTTGTAGCTCATATTGTTAAAAAATTTGAAAACACCGGTGAAGATGCAGAAGATTTAATTTCAATTGGTACAATTGGACTTATTAAAGCGATCGAAAGCTATTCAGCAGGGAAAGGAACAAAGCTTGCAACTTATGCAGCACGCTGTATTGAAAATGAAATTTTGATGCATTTACGTGTACTGAAGAAAACGAAAAAAGATGTCTCACTTCATGATCCGATCGGGCAAGATAAAGAGGGGAATGAAATATCACTTATTGATATATTAAAATCAGAATCTGAAGATGTAATTGATATGATTCAGTTAAGTATGGAATTAGAGAAGATTAAAGAGTATATCGATATTTTAGATGAACGAGAGAAAGAAGTGATTGTGAAGCGTTTTGGGCTTGGGCTTGATAAGGAGAAAACACAAAGGGAGATTGCGAAGGCGCTTGGTATTTCAAGGAGCTATGTATCACGAATTGAAAAGCGTGCTTTAATGAAAATGTTCCATGAATTTGTGCGAGCTGAGAAAGAGAAGAAAGCAAAAGAATAATGTACATTGTAGGCAGCTACACTTTAAAAGTGGCTGCTTTTCTTTCGGAAAAAAGGAAAGAAAACGAGCCGCTCTAAGAAGAAATACATGTTCACTGTTGAAAATGACGAGTTCTATCTGTAATATTAGAAGGTGCTAACCAATTTAAGAATAAAAATTATACTTAGTTTTTCTTCGTGTATAACGAGGCGGCTCCATTCTATATGTGGGAATAAGAACCAATTTTACATATGATATAGAAAGAAAAGAAGGGGAAACTAAAGTTACAGACTGATTAGGAGGTTTCGCAATTTGCGACGTACATTATATCGACTTATGATCGAACTTACAAATGGTCGTTTTACTTCTTATATATTACGTAAATTTGCACAATCTCGTTTAAGCTCTATCATTATTCCATCGTATGCGAAAGTTTTTCAAATCAATCAAGATGAGATGGAAAAGGGTTTGAAGGAATATCGAACATTGCATGATTTATTTACACGTAGGCTAAAAGAAGGAAAACGTAGTATTGATACAGACGCATCGAGTATCATTAGTCCCGTTGATGGTGTTTTTGCTGATCAAGGTCCTATTGAGGATACAAAAACATTCGATATTAAAGGCAAACGTTATTCAATAGTGGATATGCTAGGTAATGAAGAGCGTGCAAAACGATATGCAGGCGGTACATATATGGTAATTTATTTGAGTCCAAGTCATTATCATCGTATTCATAGTCCACTTTCAGGCTCTGTAACTGAGAGATTTGTACTCGGTAGAAAATCATATCCAGTAAATGCAGCCGGTATGGAATATGGAAAAGAACCGTTGTCGAAAAATTATCGCTCTGTTACAGAAGTAAATAGTGAAGGCGAACATATGGCGCTTGTAAAAGTAGGGGCAATGTTTGTAAATAGTATTGAGCTTCTTCATGAAAGAAGTACTGTTCAAAAAGGCGAAGAGATGGCATACTTTACATTTGGTTCAACAGTTGTTTTATTGTTTGAAAAAGATATGATTGAAGTAATGAAGGAATTGACAAGTGGACAAGAGCTTCGTCTTGGTGAAAAAATTGCAACTCGATTATCTCATAAGTAAAGAAAAGATTTTATTATAAACTTGTGAAGGCTCTAATTAAGAAATATGGACAAAGGTGCTTAATGAAGAAATCCCCTAGATGGGAGTACTTGTTTATTCGAGAGCCATCGTAGGATGGCTCTTTTTACAGGTCAATCAGTAATCTATATGTACTCAAGAAGATTTGACAAGCTTGTCCTTTAATGAGCGTCTAATAATTTCTTGTTTTATAAGTAAAATGAAGTCGGGATTTAATTTTAGCTCTTTTGCTTTATAATAAGACTCAGTGAGTAACTCAGTAGATAACTGTTCCATATGTTTTGTTTTCAAGGTGAGTCACCTCCTAATAATATAAGGATTGATTCGTTGTTGCATTTAATGTACCAAAAAAATATGACAGTCACAAACAAGGGGTTATCCACATACCTCAGTGGATAAAATGTGTATAGATTGTTAGTAAATTCCAAATTAACTGAAAAATTAATGTGGAAAGTGTGTACAAGTTTATCCACAGGTTATCTATCGAAAAATGTTGTCGAAAAATTTTTATGAAAAATCCTCAAAGAGGTGAAAGAAATTGAAGTTATTTTTACCAAATGAATATGTGAAAAATGTATATCATGTTCAACCAGAAGATTTGAAGAAACGTGGAATTAAAGGGGTTATTACTGATTTAGATAACACTTTAATTGAATGGGATCGTCCAAACGCAACACCACAGCTTGAAGAGTGGTTTTTGAAAATGAAAGAAAATGACATTCAAGTAACGGTCGTTTCAAATAATAACGAGCAACGCGTTAAAGATTTCGCTGATCCATTAGGTATTCCATTTATTCATAGTGCGCGTAAACCGCTTGTTCGCGCATTTAAGCGTGCGATACAAGAGATGCATTTACAGCCAGATGAAGTTGTAGTAATTGGAGATCAGTTACTAACGGATGTGCTCGGTGGAAATCGAGTAGGACTTCATACAATTTTAGTTGTGCCAGTAGCGCAAACGGACGGATTGGTGACGCGCTTTAATCGAAAAATCGAACGAAGAATTATGAGAAACATGAAGAAAAAAGGCTTAATTAACTGGGAGGAATAAAGTTTGACTGAAACAATTAAATGTATTGGTTGCGGTGTAGAAATTCAAACAGAAAATAAAAATGAAGTAGGATACGCTCCTGCATCGTCTTTAGAGAAAGAACAAGTAATTTGCCAACGCTGTTTTCGTTTGAAACATTATAACGAAATTCAAGATGTATCTTTAACAGATGATGATTTCCTTCGCATTTTGAATGGAATTGGACAATCAGACGCATTAGTGGTCAAAATCGTAGATATTTTCGATTTTAATGGTAGCTGGTTACCAGGCTTACATCGTTTTGTAGGGAATAATAAAGTATTACTTGTAGGGAATAAGGCTGACTTAATTCCAAAGTCAGTTAAGCATGATAAAGTAAAACATTGGATGCGCTATAGTGCAAAGCAACTTGGTTTAAAACCAGAAGATGTCTTTTTAATTAGTGCAGCTAAAGGGCAAGGGATTACTGAACTTGCTGAGGCAATTGAGTATTACCGCGGAGGCAAAGACGTTTATGTTGTCGGATGTACGAATGTTGGTAAATCAACATTTATTAATCGTATGATTAAAGAGTTTAGTGATGAAACTGAGAATGTAATTACAACATCTCATTTCCCAGGAACAACACTTGATTTAATTGATATTCCATTAGATGAAGCATCATCTCTATATGATACACCGGGTATTATTAATCATCATCAAATGGCCCATTATGTTGGGAAACAAAGCTTAAAGCTTATTACACCGACTACAGAGATTAAGCCAATGGTATTCCAATTAAATGAGGAACAAACATTATTCTTTGGCGGATTAGCACGATTTGATTATGTAAGTGGAGGCCGTCGTGCATTCACTTGTCATTTCTCAAACCGTTTAACAATCCATCGCACAAAGCTCGAAAAGGCTGATGAATTGTACGAAAGACATGCTGGGGAATTATTGAATCCACCGACACCAGAAGAATTAGAAAATATGCCTGAGTTTGTGAAATATGAATTTAATATTCGTGAACCGAAAACGGACGTTGTATTCTCTGGATTGGGCTGGGTTACTGTAAATGAATCAGGAGCGAAAATTGTTGCTCATGTACCAAAAGGAGTAAGTGTTTCATTACGTAAATCTTTAATTTAATATGGAGAGGGATTTATGAAACAATTATATGGTGTAATCGGAAATCCAATTGGACATTCATTATCACCCGTTATGCATAACGATGCATTTGAACACTTGAATATGGATGCCCACTATCACGCGTTTCTTGTAGAAGAAGAAACGTTAGGGGAAGCAGTAAAAGGTTTAAAAGCATTAGGAATTTCAGGGTTTAATGTAACAACTCCGCACAAAGTTGCAATTATGGAGTATCTAGATGAAGTTGCCCCGCTAGCAGAGCAAATCGGTGCAGTAAATACGGTCGTTCATCGAGAGGGAAAATTGATTGGGTATAATACGGATGGAATTGGTTTTGTTCGTGCCTTACAGTCAATTAGTAAAGATCCGCTTCAAGAGAAACGTATTTTATTAATCGGTGCAGGCGGTGCTAGTCGAGCTATTTACTTTTCACTTGCAGATGTAGGTGTGAAAGCAATTGATATTGCTAATCGTACTGTAGATAAGGCGGAAAATCTTATCGCTGGATGCATGGGAAATGTTAATTCACATGCTCTATCGCTAGAACGCGCAGCGGAAGTTCAAGGGGAATATGATATTATCATTCAAACAACAACGATAGGCATGCATCCGCATGTTGAGTATGCACCGCTAGAAATTCGTTCGTTGAAACAAGGAACGATTGTTTCTGATATTATTTATAATCCATTTGAGACGAAAATTTTAGGCGATGCGAAAGCACAAGGTGCAACAATTCAAAATGGAATCGATATGTTCGTTTATCAAGGTGCACTTGCATTTGAAATGTGGACAGGTCGTGTGCCGAATATTGATAGAATGAAACAATTAGTAATGAGAAAGCTTGGAGGCTAATTATATGTTAACAGGAAAACAAAAAAGATTTTTACGTGCGCAGGCACATCATTTAACACCGATTTTTCAAGTTGGAAAAGGCGGCGTAAATGAAAATATGATTAAACAAATTGCAGACACTTTAGAAGCACGTGAATTATTCAAAGTGAGCGTGTTACAAAACTGTGAATTTGATCGCCGTGAAGTTGCAGAAGAGCTTGCACAAGGTGCACGTGCTGAAATCGTTCAAGTAATTGGAAGCACAATTGTTTTATACAAAGAATCAAGAGAAAATAAGCAAATTAAGCTTCCACGATAAAAGGTGTAAGTGAGTTGTTTCGTAATTGACGCTTGATATGTAGAGAGCGAAACCAATTGAACTTTTATTAACAGTAGACTCTCTTCGAATGTTTATGGGGAGAGTTGCTGTATGTAAAAGGAAGGAGCGTTTCTTTTGAGAAAAATTGGCATTATTGGCGGCACATTTGATCCACCTCATAATGGGCATTTGTTAATTGCGAATGAAGTGTATCATGCGCTAAATTTGGAAGAGGTATGGTTTTTGCCAAACCAAATTCCGCCGCACAAACAAGGCCGTAACATTACGAGTGTGAACAACCGATTAAACATGCTGCAAATGGCGACTGAAGAAGAAGCATACTTTTCAATTTGTTTAGAAGAGCTAAACAGAGAAGGCCCATCTTATACGTATGACACAATGTTACAATTAACAAAGAAGTATCCGGATGTACAGTTTCACTTTATTATTGGCGGAGACATGGTTGAGTATTTACCGAAATGGTATAACATTGAGGAGTTACTCAAGCTTGTAACTTTTGTTGGAGTTGCAAGACCAGGTTATACATTGCATACGCCTTATGATATCGTAAAAGTGGAAATTCCAGAGTTTGCAGTTTCTTCCTCTTTGTTGCGTGAGAGATACATGGAGAAGAAAACGTGCAAATATTTACTTCCTGAAAAAGTACAGGTATATATCGAGAGGAATGGGTTGTATGAATCGTGAAAAAGCACTTAAAATTGTCGAACAACAAATGCATGAAAAACGTTATATACACACGATTGGTGTAATGGAAACAGCGATTGAACTTGCTCGGTTATATGGTGTAGATGAGAAAAAGGCAGAGATAGCTGCTATATTTCACGATTATGCAAAATGTAGAGCGATTCCAGAAATGGAAGAGATTATTAAGAGAGAAGCTTTGCCGAAGGATCTACTTCACTATAACAAAGAGTTATGGCATGCACCTGTTGGGGCATACTTAGTAGAAAAAGAAGTGGGCATTACTGATCCTGAAATTCTACAAGCTATTACATATCATACAAGTGGTCATGAAAAAATGACAATGTTAGATAAAGTTATTTATGTGGCAGATTACATTGAACCAGGTCGTAAATTTCCTGGTGTGGACGAAGCGAGAAAACTCGCATATAAAGATATAAATAAAGCTTTATTGTTTGCTTTAAAGCGAACAATTCAATTTTTAATGGAAAAAGATCAAACGATTTATCCATTAACATTCCAAACATACAACGCAGTTATCAAGGAGGAAATTACTAAATGAAAGATAAAGAGTTATTAGTATTAGCGGCAAAAGCAGCTGATGATAAGAGAGCAGAAGATATGGTTGTACTAAATATGCAAGGAATTTCACCAATTGCTGACTATTTTATTATTTGTCACGGGAATTCAGACAAGCAAGTGCAAGCAATTGCACGTGAAATTAAGTCGAAGGCACATGAGTTGAAAATTGATGTTCAACGTATGGAAGGTTTTGATGAAGCACGTTGGGTTTTAGTAGACCTTGGTGATGTAGTTGCACATGTATTCCATAAAGATGAGCGTGATCACTACAATTTAGAGCGTCTATGGGGCGATGTGCCACGTGAAGATATCGCAGATGAGTTAGATCAATGAAATACGAACAATTTGCATTGCTGTATGACGAACTGATGAATGATGTCCCTTATGATAAATGGGTGGAATTCACAGAAGAAAGTTTGCAACAGGCATCTATGAAAGAGGCAAAAATTCTTGACGTAGCATGTGGAACTGGTAACGTAACACTTCCGCTTGTGCGAAAAGGTTATGATTTAATTGGTGTAGATCTTTCGGAAGAAATGTTAACTGTCGCACAGCAGAAATTGGGGGGAGAAGGTTACTTTATTCCTTTTTACCAACAGGACATGAGAGAGCTCGATGTTCCTGGTGAATTTGATTGTGTGACAATCTTTTGTGACTCATTAAACTATGTATTGCAAGAAGATGGAGTACAAGAAACATTTAGAAGAGTTTTCCACCATTTACGTCAGGATGGCTTGTTTTTATTCGATGTACACTCTTTATATAAAATACATCACGTATTTCAAAATGAAACATATACAGTGAATGGCGAAGAAATATCACTTATTTGGAACTGCTTCCCTGGAGAAGAATCAGATAGTGTGGAACATGATTTGACATTCTTTGTACAAGATTCAGAAGAAGATGTGTATCATCGTTTTGACGAATGTCACGTGCAGCGTGCATATTCGGTTGAAGTGTTAACGAAATGGCTTGAAGAATCTGGGTTTACGGTGCTTCGCGTCACAGGTGATTTTGAACGAATTGAAGTGACGGAACAAACAGAGCGCATCTTTTTTATGGCGAAGAAGAATGGATAAAACAAAAGCAACCGATAAGGTTGCTTTTGTTTTATAGAAAAGATGTAGTTTTAGTTCTAGAAAAATAAAAAGATGAAATGTGTAAAGTGTAAAAATGCTAATTTTAGTGAAAATGTAGTATGAAAAAGATACGTATTAATAAAAAGGATTTGGAATTACGATGGCGTATTTATTATGTGTGTTTATTGAATTGCTGCTCAACGCACTTTAAATCTTCATCAAATTTCTCATGTGTCCGTTCAATTAATTTATGGAACATATCCCCGACGTGCTCTTCTAAAATGCGAATACCTTCTCCTGTAACACCGCCTTTGACACATACCTTTTCTTGTAATGTGGGTAATGTGAAAATCTCTTTTTCAAGTAATTTCCCCATTCCAATGACCATTTCACTTACTAAAGTAGTGGCTTCTTCATGTGTAATATTTGTTTTATCTACAGCAGCGTTAATGAAACATTGTAATAAATAACTAAAAAAAGCAGGGCCACAGCTTGCTATATCAGATGAAACGCGCGTTATATTTTCTTCTATAACAAGGGGAGTAGAAATGTTTTTGAATAGACGAATTAGTTTTTGCTGCCATTCTTCAGAGCAGTTATTTCCAAAGGTAAAAAGTGATGCGCCGGATAAAGCGCGGTTTGTGATGCTTGGAATGATACGCGCGACATGGCAAGGTACAAGTGTTTCTAATTGTGCTGGAGATATTGGGCTTGTGATAGAAACTAAGCACTTTTCATCAGAGAAATGTTCAGCGTATTTTTGTAGGATAGGATATATATCTATCGGTTTTACGCAAATGAAAATAAGCTGCGATTGTTCGATTACCTCTTGGATTGTTTTGGCTATATGAACAGAAGGGTATTTTTCTTTTATATGATATGCTTTGGCAGGCGTCCGATTAATAATAGTAAGGCACGAAGGTTTGACAGCACGGGTTTCTAAAAATGCATCGATTAGTATATTCCCCATGTTCCCTGTCCCTATAATTCCTATATTCAATGTTTCATCCCTCCTTCGTAACAGCGTTCTCCTAAACAATATGAATGATGTTATAAATTTATGATTAGAGGTGTAAAATGATGTGGGATTTTCCGAAAAAATGGTTGGGATTAGTAGTTATTATTGGCACTGTGATATTCCTTTTTTTCTGGAAAACGAACCAGCATACAGAACAATCACTCATTACAATGGATGTTCAAGCGAAAGATGTGGAGAAAAAAAGAAAACCGAAAGTATCGGATACAAAGGAACAAAAGAAAATAATTATAATTGGTGTAAAAGGAGCGGTTTTTAAAGAGGGTGTGTATGAAATGAAGGAAGGGGACCGGGTGAAGGACGCGGTTGAAAAAGCTGGTGGTTTGTTGCCAGATGCAGATATGAAGAAAGTGAATTTGGCACAAATGGTCCAAGACCAAATGATTCTTTATGTTCCTAACAAAAATGAACTAGTGCAAGAAGGAGCTGCTTTTTCAAAAAGCGAGGATAAAGTGCAAATAAATACAGCTTCTAAAGAGCAACTGGAAAAAATAACGGGTATTGGTTCTCGGAAGGCGGAAAGTATTTTGAAATATCGAGAAGAACACGGCCCGTTTCGGAAAATAGAAGATTTATTGGAGATTGATGGGATTGGAACGAAGTCCCTTGAAAAAATAAAAGATCAAATAATTATTCCATAAAAGATTGACGAAGTTTTTCTTCTTTCGCTACACTACAAGTAGACAAAAAAGTAGGTGAAAAATATGGAACGAATTTCATGGGATCAATATTTTATGACGCAAAGCCATCTGTTATCTTTGCGTAGTACGTGTACAAGACTTGCGGTAGGAGCGACGATCGTTCGTGATAAACGAATTATTGCTGGTGGATATAACGGTTCAATTAAAGGTGGTGTACATTGTATAGACGATGGTTGTTACGTCATTGATAATCATTGTGTTCGTACAATTCATGCTGAAATGAATGCTTTATTGCAATGTGCGAAGTTTGGTGTAAAAACAGAGGAAGCGGAAATATACGTTACGCATTTCCCTTGTCTACAATGTTGCAAGGCGATTATTCAAAGTGGTATTACAGCAGTTTATTATGCACAGGATTATAAAAATCATCCGTATGCTATAGAGTTATTTGAACAAGCAAATGTGACAGTGAAGCACGTTCCGCTAGAGTATGACATTGCATCGCTAGAGGAACAAGAACGTCATTTGCAGCTAAAAGAACTGTTTGTATCTTTAGAAAAAGATAACTTGTCAATGGAAGAATTACAGCGTGTATTCACTGAAGCAAAAATGATGCTATAAGGGGTGGATATGAGTTGCAGGGACAATGGGGCTATGTTGCAATCTCGTTTATAATGGGGATTGCAATTGCCTTTTCCTCGTCGTATTTGTTGAATGCTTGTTGTTTCGTTTGTTATGTTTTATTTTGTTTATATCGTACTTCGCGTAAAACCTTCATTTTTTGTATGTTAGCGTGTTTTAGTGGCGCTATGTACACCACGTATGTTCAGAGTCAAAACAAGCCGCTAGGAGAGCCCTACGAAGTTACACGAGGGGTTATACAAAATACACCTCTTATTAATGGGGATCGCCTTTCTTTTCAAATTGAAGATCAAAATAAAAATATAGTGCAGTTAAACTATAAAATTCAATCTGCTTCGGAAAAGAAGCAATTGCAACGCTTATATGCAGGAATATCATGTGAATTTAAAGGGAAGGTGAAAGAACCACAAACTGCTCGGAATTTTCATGCTTTTGATTATCGTAATTATTTATATCAGCAAAAGATACATTTTATATTCGATGTGACAAACATTTCTGAATGTCAAAAAACATCGTTGTCACTCGTGCAATGGATTTTCCTTCTCAGGCAGCAAGCAATCTCAAAAGTTACAGAAATGTTTCCAGAACAATCAGGTGTGTTTATGAATGCATTATTATTTGGAGATCGACAACAAATGACGTTTGAAGTAGAAGAGCAATATCAACAATTTGGTCTTATACATTTGTTGGCAATTTCAGGATCACATATCGTATTATTAATGGTTATGATGTATTTTGTTTTACTAAGAAGTGGTGTGACGAAGGAGGTAGCAACAGTATGCCTTATAGTTTGTATTCCTCTGTATATGATCATAGCGGGGGCGTCGCCATCTGTTGTGAGGGCTTCTATAACAGGAGTTTTATTATTGGTAGCTTTCATGTGTTCTGTTCGCTTATCTAGCCTAGATGCCCTAAGTATAACAGCCATATGTATGCTTATATACAACCCGTATCTTGTTTTTAATATTGGATTCCAATTCTCATTTGTAGGTAGTTTTGCTTTATTACTATCTGCGCCGATATTATTAGGGCGTAGTAATGGGGTAGTTCGGAATTCTATTTATATTTCTATAATTTCACAGCTCGCTAGTACCCCGATCTTGTTATATCATTTTGGTTATTTTTCTCCTTATAGTATTTTCCTCAATCTTATATATGTTCCTTTTCTATCCATTATTGTATTACCGTGTAGCATTTTTATTTTTATATGTATGCCAATCATTCCGTTTTTCGCAAAAGGAATTGCATATGCACTTTCAATATGTTTAACCATTTCTAATGATTTTCTAAGTTACTGTGAAAGTTTCCCTTTTATCCGACTTACTTTTGGTCAAACTCCTTTATTTCTTGTAGCTATATATTGTTTTAGTGTTGTTAGTATATTTGTGATCTGGGAAAGAGTAATAATGAAAAAAATTTTGGTCATAGTTGTGGGTGTATTTCTTCTTATTAGTATTTGTCATTATGTATCTCCATATTTTCGCGCAAGTGGGAGTGTTACATTTCTTGATGTTGGTCAGGGAGATGCAATATTAATTCGTCTCCCATACGATAAAGGGGTCTACCTTATTGATACAGGTGGAGCGCTTCATGTCAAGAAGGAAGCGTGGCAAGAAAAAAACATGAATTTTCTGTTGGGCATGATATTCTTGTTCCTTTTTTACAAAAGGAAGGTATAAAAACAATTGATAAATTAATTGTAACGCATGGAGATGCGGATCATATAGGTGATGCACTGGATTTATTATCTTCTATTACTGTAAAAGAAGTTGTATTTGGGAGAAAGGAGCAAGATGCTGTATTAGAAAAAGTGTTGAAGAAACAGGCATTAGAAAAGAGAGTGAAGATAAGTGTAGTAGGAGAAGGTGAGAGTTGGAGGATAAATGAAGCGGAATTTTTCGTATTATCTCCAAAGGGGAAAGAAAAAGGCGAAAATGACTCCTCGATTGTAATATGGGCGAAATTAGGAGGACTAACGTGGCTATTTACGGGTGATTTAGAAGAAGCAGGAGAAGAGTTTATAGTATCGACATATCCTGAGTTGCGGGCTAATATTTTAAAAGTCGCCCATCATGGGAGTAAAACATCGTCTGCAGATCTCTTTTTAAGCCTTGTACAGCCTAGTGTGGCGATTATTTCTGTGGGAGAACGTAATAGGTATGGGCACCCGCATAAGGAAGTTATAGAGCGTTTTAAGAAGATAGGTACTGAAATATGGCGCACGGATAAGCAAGGTGCTATTTCCTATGTTTTTAATGGAGAAAAAGGAACCTTTCAAAGTAAAATCACATATGATGGAATACATAATAGATGAAAAAAAGAAGACTGCCATTAAGCAGCAGCCTTTAAGAACCGATGAATTTAATAACAGTTGCAATAATGAAAAGTGTTGCGAAAAAACCAAATGAGACGATAAATCCTACCCCTGAATCAATAGCGTCATTGCGTTTACTTTGAACGTTTTGTTCAAAATCATTCATTTAGAATCCCTCCCCAACATTCCATTTTAGTATAAAATATTGTCAGAAAAAAATCTACAATTTCCATATGAAGAAAAATAGAGCATTTGTATACTATTTCTAGTTAGCTAAGAAGTGTGAGTTTTTCATTTCCAAGCATGTTAACAGTTGGCACTTATACTAGAATTATTATTGTAAATAATAAAGGGAAGGTGATTATCGCACACCAATAAGAAACCCGGGGCTTATTGTGTGGCGTTTTATATAAATAAAGGGACGGGTTATAAAGCCTGTTCCTTTGTACTTGTAAAACAAAAGCTAGGGCATTAGTATAAATATATATTGCCAAGTTAGGGAGTAGGAAAAAGTATGAGTGATATACATAAGAAAATAAAAAAGAAACAGTTTGCTTCGTTGTATGTACTGTATGGAACGGAAGCCTATTTTATAAATGAAACGATAAAACTTATTACAACGGAAGCGCTTGAAGAGGAAGATCGAGAGTTTAATGTTGTGACATACGATTTGGAAGAGGCATACTTAGAAGATGTAGTTGAGGATGCACGTACGCTTCCCTTTTTTGGGGATCGTAAAGTTATATTAATAAAATCACCGTTATTTTTAACGTCACAAAAAGAGAAATTAGAGCAAAATATAAAAATTTTGGAAGAATATATTGGGGAGCCATCTCCTTTTTCTATTCTTGTTTTTGTTGCGCCGTATGAAAAATTAGACGAACGAAAAAAAATTACAAAACTATTAAAGAAAACAGCGGATGTAGTAGAAGCGAATGCTATGCAAGTGCAGGATGTACAGAAGTGGATTGTGTCTCGTGCAGATGAGGTGCATGTGCATATTGATAATGCAGCTGTTAGTTTGTTGTTAGAGCTTGTAGGAAGTAATGTAACGATGTTGGCGAAGGAAATGGACAAGTTAACGTTATACGTCGGTATGGGAGGAGAGGTTACACCGAAACTTGTTGCAGAGCTTGTGCCGAAATCTGTTGAGCAAAATGTGTTTGCTTTGACGGAGAAAGTGGTAAAAAAAGATATCGCGGGTGCGATGCAAATTTTGGATGGATTATTTACTCAGCAGGAAGAACCAATTAAGCTGCTCGCGTTATTAGTAAGTCAATTCCGCTTGCTACATCAAGTGAAAGAGTTGCAACAGCGTGGTTATGGACAAAATCAAATTGCGTCTCATATTGGTGTACATCCGTATCGTGTAAAGTTGGCGATGAATCAAACGAAGTTTTTCTCTTTTGAAGAATTAAAAAAAGTTATTATAGAATTGGCGGAAGCTGATTACAGTATGAAGACGGGAAAGATGGATAAGAAGCTTGTACTCGAGTTTTTCTTAATGCGTTTAAATCATATGTAATGATACAAAAAGTTCATGTACTTAGTACATGAACTTTTTGTATGTAAAAAAACGACCCAAATGGATCGTTTTTTAAACGCCTTACGCGTTTACTTGTTTCGCTAAGCGAGATTTTTGACGAGCTGCAGCGTTTTGGTGGATAAGACCTTTACGAGCTGCTTTGTCAAGTTTTTTAGAAGCAGTTTTGAAAGCTTCTTTAGCATTTTCAAGATCGTTATTAGTAACTAAAGCTTCTACAGTTTTAACAGCAGAACGCATGTCAGACTTGATAGAAGCGTTATGTGCACGACGCTCTTCGCTAAGTTTAGCGCGTTTGATAGCAGATTTGATGTTTGCCATACTTTTCACCTCCCTGGTGCAATCGAATGACTCGATTCTTACATAGAACAAGTGATATTCTATCAAACGGTGAAGAGAATTGCAATAGTATATCAATGAAATTTCACGTAAAGGAAAGAATGGCCTTATATAACTTTGGGAAATCTAACGATATTTACTATGAATTACGGAGGAGATACGATGAAAGAACCATTAGATTTAAGTAAATATAATGTTAGAACTGACCTTGCTGTAGAGGCGCACGAAATGCTGCAAGAACGCCAAGAAGAACAAAAAGGGATACAAGGAGTAATTGTAAAAGAGAGGGAAGAAGAGGGTGTTACAATTACGAAAGTAACTATTGATGAAATTGCATCTGAATCGATGGGGAAAAAACCCGGGAATTATTTAACTCTTGAGGTGCAAGGTATACGGCAGCAAGATACGGAACTTCAGCAAAAGGTAGAGCGTATTTTTGCAAAAGAATTTTCTTATTTCTTAGAAGATGTTGGAGTTACAAAAGAAGCGAGTTGTTTAATCGTCGGCCTTGGGAATTGGAATGTGACACCGGATGCACTCGGACCGATAGTTGTAGAAAATATATTGGTGACGAGACATTTGTTTAAATTGCAGCCTGAAAGTGTGGAAGAAGGTTTCAGGCCTGTTAGTGCAATTCGTCCGGGGGTAATGGGGATTACAGGAATTGAAACAAGCGACGTCATTTATGGAATTATAGAGAAAATAAAACCAGATTTTGTTATCGCAATTGATGCATTAGCTGCACGTTCTATTGAACGAGTAAATAGCACGATACAAATTTCTGATACAGGAATTCATCCTGGATCTGGTGTTGGAAATAAGCGTAAGGAACTAAGTAAAGAAACATTAGGTATTCCTGTTATCGCAATTGGTGTTCCGACAGTGGTCGATGCCGTCTCGATTACAAGCGATACAATTGATTTTATTTTGAAACATTTTGGACGGGAACTGAAAGAAGGAAACAAACCGTCACGCTCTTTATTGCCAGCAGGTTTTACATTTGGAGAAAAGAAAAAATTAACAGAAGAAGATATGCCGGATGAGAAGAGCAGGAATATGTTTTTAGGAGCTGTTGGTACGTTAGAAGACGAAGAAAAGAGAAAGTTGATTTATGAAGTGTTATCACCTCTTGGTCATAATTTAATGGTGACTCCAAAAGAAGTAGATGCGTTTATTGAAGATATGGCAAATGTAATAGCAAGTGGTTTAAATGCAGCGTTACATCATCAAATTGATCAAGATAATACAGGGGCATATACACATTAATGGAAAGAAACAGAAGTTTTTTGAGTCGATTTGCGCTCTTGTGTATATGCGGTACAGTCGTATGTTTACTTATGATGATAGCTGGAGTGGGACTCGCTAATCAAGGTTTAAAAAGTATGAAGGGGTATCGTCAGTTGTCATATGAACAAATTGCTCATATGACAGGAACAGAAGGTGCCGGGGCTGAATCGGAGATTTTGGGAAATGTATTTTCAGCCGCTGAAAAACAAAAACAGCTGGAAAACTTAAGGAGTTTTAATGTCGTAGAAGGTATTGGTATGGCAATAGCAAGTGTTGCTTACGATATAACTAAGTTTGGAACGGATATAGTTGTTGGGAAAATAAAAGGAATTTTTAGTGAAGGATAGCGGGAAGGACGGTTGTCTATTGTTTTGTAAGAAAGCCGTCCTTTAATTTGAAAAAGGTTTGTCTCTTATGGTTTGTTCGCATAAGATATAGATAGAATGATTTGTATTGTAAGCAGCACGAGTTTTCATTGAATCTTTGCTGCTCTATTGATATAATCAGTGCTAGTGTATATTGGCGAGACTATTAGGAGTTGAGAACATAGATGAATAAAGAAGAAAGAGCAAAAAGACAGTCGAACATTCGTAATTTCTCTATCATTGCTCATATTGACCACGGAAAGTCAACGTTAGCAGACCGTATTTTAGAGAAAACAAACGCGTTAACACAACGTGAAATGAAAGCTCAATTGCTTGACTCTATGGATTTAGAGCGTGAGCGTGGTATTACAATTAAATTAAACGCAGTACAATTAACGTATAAAGCAAAAGACGGTGAAGAGTATATTCTTCATTTAATCGATACACCAGGACACGTCGACTTTACGTACGAAGTATCTCGTAGTTTAGCGGCTTGTGAAGGCGCAATTCTTGTAGTAGATGCAGCGCAAGGTATTGAAGCGCAAACGTTAGCAAACGTATATTTAGCGCTTGATAACAATTTAGAGATTTTACCAGTAATTAATAAAATCGACTTACCAAGTGCGGACCCAGAACGTGTGCGTCAAGAGGTAGAAGATGTAATTGGTTTAGATGCATCAGAAGCAGTACTTGCTTCAGCAAAGGCTGGGATTGGTATTGAAGAAATTTTAGAACAAATCGTTGAAAAAGTACCAGCTCCGACAGGTGATTCGGAAGAGCCGTTACAATGTATGATTTTCGACTCTTTATATGATCCGTACCGCGGTGTAATTGCTTATATCCGTGTTGTAAATGGAACGGTAAAAGTTGGCGATAAAGTACGTATGATGGCAACTGGAAAAGAATTTGAAGTAACAGAAGTAGGTGTGTTTACACCGAAAACAACGCAACGTGACGAGTTAACAGTAGGTGATGTAGGTTTCTTAGCAGCATCGATTAAAAACGTTGGTGATACACGCGTTGGTGATACAATTACACACGCGAAACGTCCAGCTGCAGAGCCGTTAGCAGGATATCGTAAATTAAACCCAATGGTATTCTGTGGTTTATATCCGATTGATTCTGCACGTTATAACGACTTACGTGATGCATTAGAAAAACTAGAATTGAATGATTCTGCTCTTGAGTTTGAACCAGAAACATCTCAGGCGCTAGGATTTGGTTTCCGTTGTGGTTTCTTAGGACTTCTTCACATGGAAATCATTCAAGAACGTATTGAACGTGAATTTAAGATTGACTTAATTACAACAGCGCCAAGCGTTATTTATAAAGTTTATTTAACAAACGGTGAAGATGTTATTGTTGATAATCCATCAAATATGCCAGATCCACAGTCTATCGATCGTGTAGAAGAGCCGTTTGTGAAGGCTTCAATTATGGTTCCGAATGACTATGTTGGAGCTGTAATGGAAATTTGCCAAGGTAAACGTGGAACGTTTATTGATATGCAATATTTAGATGAAACGCGTGTTACATTGACATATGAAATCCCGTTATCAGAAATCGTATATGATTTCTTCGATCAATTGAAATCAAATACGAAAGGATATGCATCATTTGACTACGAGTTAATTGGTTATAAACCATCTAAACTTGTGAAAATGGATATTCTTTTAAATAATGAACAAGTGGATGCTTTATCATTTATTGTGCACCGTGATTCAGCGTATGACCGTGGTAAAGTAATTGTAGAGAAACTAAAAGAATTAATTCCAAGACAACAGTTCGAAGTGCCGATTCAGGCAACTATCGGAAACAAAGTTGTAGCCCGTTCTACAATTAAGGCGATGCGTAAAAACGTACTTGCAAAATGTTACGGTGGTGACATTTCTCGTAAGCGTAAACTTCTTGATAAGCAAAAAGAAGGTAAAAAACGTATGAAGTCTGTTGGTTCTGTAGAAGTACCACAAGAAGCATTCATGGCTGTATTGAAAATGGATGATAACTAATAAAGTGAAACTATAATCAGTGGTTTTTCAATCCTTATTGATTATTAGTCCGCACTAATTGGATTAAAAGTAGAAGCCGTTCGTTCGGCTTCTTTTTTATTGCTAAGTACTTTTTAGACATCTGAGCCTCTCTCATTTACAATGATGAGAGAGCTTTTTAGTGATTGATCTAGAGTTAGGAGACTATTAATGTCCGAAAATATTCGAAAAGATATTCAAGATAAAATACAAAATGGTAATTTTAATTGTGAAAAGGAATTGACGCTTTCTATTATTAGTGGGAAGTGGAAAGTTGTGATATTGTGGCATCTCGGTGTGGAAGGGCCCCATCGTTTTAGTGAATTGCAACGACTATTCCCGAGCATTTCTCATAAAGTGTTGTCGAATCAACTAAAGGAATTAATGGAGGATGGGATTGTTGAGCGAACAGTATATCCAGAAATCCCTCCGCGTGTTGAGTACTATATGACGGAATTAGGCATGTCGCTTTTACCAATCGTTGAAATGATGTATGATTGGGGAAAAATGCGAATGGAACAAATTCGTAATATGTTAGAGAAGTAAAAGAGCCTCCCGAGTGCGGAGGTTTTCTTTGTAGAAAGGTAGGAGTTATATTTGGTACAAGCTGCATATATTCATATTCCGTTTTGTCAGCATATTTGTCACTATTGTGATTTTAATAAAGTATTTATTGAACGCCAACCGGTTGATCAATACTTGCAATATTTAGAGAAAGAAATAATAAATACGGTTCAAAAAGTACCGTTTGAAAGTATGAAAACGATTTTTGTTGGCGGAGGAACGCCGACAGCCTTAAATATGGAGCAAACAAAAAAACTACTCGACATTATAAACCGTCGTTTGCGTCCGTTTGCTCCGAATTGTGAATTAACGTTTGAAGCGAACCCAGGTGATTTACCGAAAGAGAAGTTGAACTTATTACTAGAAGGTGGAGTAAATCGAATTAGTTTTGGTGTGCAAACGTTTCGTGATGAGTTACTTGAGAAGATTGGGCGTAAACATACGAGGGAAGATGCATTTGTAGCAATTCGAGAAGCGCAGGAAGTTGGCTTTACAAATATTAATGTAGATATAATTTATGCTTTGCCAGGACAGACGATAGAAGATGTAAAAGAAACATTAGACATTGCCTTCACGCTTGGTGTACAACATTTCTCAGCATATTCATTAATTGTGGAACCGAAGACTGTATTTTATAACTTAATGAATAAAGGGAAGTTGAGACTTCCAGGTGAAGACCATGAAGCGAAAATGTATGAAATGGTAATGGATGAAATGGAGAAACATGGTTATAGCCAGTATGAAATTAGCAACTTCTCAAAAGGTGATAATGAAAGTAGACATAATCTCACATACTGGAATAATGAAGAGTATTATGGATTTGGAGCTGGAGCGCATAGTTATGTAAATGGGGAACGTATCCAAAATGTAGGGCCACTTAAGCAATATTTCACTAAAATTGATGAAACAGGATTTCCATATTTAGATGTTCACGTAGTGACGGAGAAAGAAAAAATGGAAGAAGAGTTGTTTTTAGGGCTCCGAAAAACAAAAGGTGTTTCTAAGGTAGAATTCCAAAAGAAATTTAATGTGGAAATGGATCACGTTTTTGCAAAGCAGTTACAAAGCAACCAAGAACAGGGGTTACTTGAAAACAGAGATGGGCATGTTTGTTTAACGAGAAAAGGGAAACTATTAGGAAATGAAGTGTTCCAGTCATTTTTGATTGATTAAATGTTCCATAAGTGTGAAAAAGTTTCGTGATTTCGTGACGTTTCCGTTGACAATTGAATGTCAATTTTGGTAAGTTATTAATAGATTTAGCACTCGAAGACAAAGAGTGCTAACAGAGGTGATGATGAGATGCTTACGGAACGTCAGCTCTTAATTTTACAAACAATTATTGATGACTTTATTGGATCAGCGCAACCTGTTGGGTCGAGGACGTTGGCTAAGAAAGATGAAATTACGTTTAGTTCAGCGACTATTCGAAATGAAATGGCTGACCTAGAGGAACTAGGATTTATTGAAAAAACGCATAGTTCTTCTGGACGTGTTCCTTCTGAAAAAGGGTATCGTTTTTATGTAGACCATCTTTTGGCACCACAAAACTTACCTAACGATGAAATTGTACAAATTAAAGATTTATTTGCTGAAAGAATTTTTGAAGCGGAAAAGATTGCACAACAATCTGCTCAGATTTTGTCAGAGCTTACGAATTATACGGCTATTGTTCTTGGCCCAAAATTAAGCACAAATAAACTTAAAAATGTACAAATTGTACCGCTTGATCGTCAAACAGCAGTCGCCATTATTGTAACGGATACAGGGCATGTACAAAGTAAAACGATTACCGTTCCGGAATCTGTTGATTTATCAGATTTAGAAAAAATGGTTAATATTTTAAATGAAAAGCTATCGGGTGTACCTATGTCGGAACTTCATAATAAAATCTTTAAAGAGATTGTTACAGTCTTGCGTGGGTATGTTCATAATTACGATAGTGCAATAAAAATGTTAGATGGTACATTTCAAGTTCCTTTATCGGAAAAGATATACTTTGGAGGAAAAGCAAATATGCTTTCGCAGCCAGAGTTCCATGACATTCAAAAAGTAAGGTCCTTGCTGACGATGATTGATAACGAAGCTGAGTTTTATGATATTTTGCGTCATAAACAAGTAGGTATTCAAGTGAAAATTGGCAGGGAAAATTCTTCGATAGCTATGGAAGATTGTAGTTTAATTTCTGCAACGTATTCGATTGGAGAAGAGCAACTAGGAACAATTGCGATTTTGGGTCCGACGAGAATGCAATACTCTCGTGTAATTAGTTTGCTGCAGTTATTTACAAGACAATTTACAGACGGACTTAAAAAGTAAATGAGAGTAATACATTCGCTCAAGTGATGAAATTTTCATTGCTGTGTGTAATATATAATGCTTAGGTAATCATGCTTATACATGATACCTAATACCTTTTAAGGAGGTGAAAATTGTGGAAGAGCGTAACGAACAAGTGGTAGAAGAAGTGAAAGAAGCGCAAGTTGAAGAAGCTATCACGACAGAAAACGGTGAAGAAGCTGTAGAAGAAAAAAGTGAAGCTGCTCTTTTACAAGAGAAAGTAGATGAGTTACAAGCGAAACTAACGGAAACGGAAGGTCGCACACTACGTCTACAAGCTGATTTTGAAAATCATAAGCGCCGCGTCCAAATGGATAAACAGGCTGCTGAAAAATATAGAGCACAAAGTCTTGTGTCAGATATTCTGCCAGCTCTTGATAATTTTGAAAGAGCAATGCAAGTGGAAGCAACTGATGAGCAAATGAAGTCCTTATTACAAGGTATGGAAATGGTGCATCGTCAATTGTTAGAAGCACTGACTAAAGAAGGTGTTGAAGCGATTGAAGCTGTTGGTAAACAGTTTGATCCTCATGAGCACCAAGCTGTTATGCAAGTAGAGGACAGTGAGTTTGAATCAAACGCGGTTGTGGAAGAATTCCAAAAAGGTTATAAACTAAAAGACCGTGTGATTCGTCCATCAATGGTAAAAGTAAATCAATAATTTACATAAATGTAGGAGGATTCGCTATGAGTAAAATTATCGGTATTGACTTAGGTACAACAAACTCTTGTGTAGCTGTTATGGAAGGTGGAGAACCAAAGGTTATCCCAAATCCAGAAGGAAACCGTACAACACCTTCTGTTGTGGCTTTCAAAAATGAAGAGCGTCAAGTTGGGGAAGTTGCGAAACGTCAAGCAATTACAAACCCAAATACAATTATGTCTGTTAAACGTCATATGGGTACAGACTATAAAGTAGAAGTTGAAGGTAAAGATTATACACCTCAAGAAATTTCTGCAATCATTTTACAAAACTTAAAAGCTTCTGCTGAAGCGTACTTAGGTGAAACAGTGACGAAAGCTGTTATTACAGTACCGGCATACTTCAACGATGCAGAACGTCAAGCGACAAAAGACGCTGGTCGTATTGCTGGTTTAGAAGTAGAACGTATTATTAACGAACCAACAGCAGCAGCACTTGCTTATGGCTTAGAGAAGCAAGACGAAGAACAAAAAATTCTAGTATATGACTTAGGTGGCGGTACTTTTGACGTATCTATCCTTGAGTTAGCAGATGGAACATTTGAAGTTATTTCAACTGCTGGTGACAACCGTCTTGGTGGAGATGACTTTGACCAAGTTATCATCGATCATTTAGTAGCTGAATTCAAGAAAGAAAACAACATTGACTTAAGTCAAGATAAAATGGCACTTCAACGTCTGAAAGATGCAGCTGAAAAAGCGAAAAAAGATCTTTCTGGTGTAACGCAAACACAAATTTCATTACCATTCATTAGTGCTGGAGCTGCTGGTCCATTACACTTAGAATTAACGTTAACAAGAGCGAAATTCGAAGAGCTTTCAGCAGGTCTTGTTGAAAGAACATTAGAGCCAACTCGTCGTGCATTAAAAGACGCTGGTTTTGCTCCAAGCGAATTAGATAAAGTTATCCTTGTTGGTGGATCTACTCGTATTCCAGCTGTACAAGAAGCAATTAAACGTGAAACTGGTAAAGAACCATATAAAGGTGTAAACCCAGATGAAGTTGTAGCATTAGGTGCTGCAGTTCAAGGTGGCGTACTTACTGGTGATGTAGAAGGCGTTCTATTATTAGACGTAACTCCACTTTCTTTAGGTATTGAAACTATGGGCGGTGTATTTACGAAACTAATCGAGCGTAACACTACAATTCCAACAAGTAAATCACAAGTATTCTCAACAGCTGCTGATAACCAACCAGCGGTAGACATTCACGTGCTACAAGGTGAGCGTCCAATGTCAGCTGATAACAAAACACTAGGTCGTTTCCAATTAACAGACCTTCCGCCAGCACCACGTGGTATTCCACAAATCGAAGTAACATTCGATATTGATGCGAACGGTATTGTTAACGTACGTGCGAAAGACTTAGGAACAAGTAAAGAGCAAGCTATTACAATCCAATCTTCTTCAGGTCTTTCTGATGACGAAGTAAATCGTATGGTACAAGAAGCTGAAGCAAATGCTGACGCTGACCAAAAACGTAAGGAAGAAGTTGAACTTCGTAACGAAGCTGACCAACTTGTATTCCAAACAGATAAAGTTGTAAAAGATTTAGAAGGTAAAGTAGATGCAGCTGAAGTAGCGAAAGCAACAGAAGCGAAAGAAGCATTACAAGCGGCAATCGAGAAAAATGAACTTGATGAAATCCGTGCGAAAAAAGATGCTCTTCAAGAAATCGTACAACAATTAACTGTTAAATTATATGAGCAAGCTCAAGCGGCTGCAGGGCAAGCAGAAGGTGCACAAGGAGCACAAGACGCTGGTGCGAAAAAAGACAATGTAGTTGACGCTGAGTTTGAAGAAGTAAAAGAAGACAAGTAATACAATAAGTAAGATGACAAAAAGTCAAAGTCAAGCGTGCCTTGGCTTTGGCTTTTTTCACGAATAAGAAAAAAGTGGTTATTTGAGCTAAGACATTCTTGAGAAGGTCTTAAGTTTTGAACTTTGCATATTGTAAGTGAGGAAACTTTGTTGCAAAGCACTTTCTTTCGATGTTAAAATTACGTTTATGTGAAAGATTCGGGGGTTACAAATTTATGAATAAACGAGACTATTATGAGGTCCTTGGTCTTAGCAAGGGCGCTTCTAAAGATGAAATTAAAAAAGCGTATCGTCGTTTGGCTAAAAAGTACCATCCAGACGTAAGTAAAGAAGAAAATGCAATTGACAAGTTTAAAGAAGTACAAGAAGCATATGAAGTATTAAGTGATGATCAAAAACGCGCACAGTACGATCAATTTGGTCACGCTGGTCCAAATCAAGGTTTCGGTGGTGGAGACTTTGGTGGAGGTTTCGGTTTTGAAGATATCTTTAGTTCATTCTTTGGTGGTGGCGGCAGACGTCGTGATCCAAATGCTCCGCGTCAAGGTGCTGATTTACAATATCAAGTTACTTTAGAGTTTGAAGAAGCAATTTTTGGTAAAGAATTAAACGTTGAGATTCCAGTAGAAGATCCATGTGATACTTGCCACGGTAGTGGAGCGAAGCCGGGAACTTCAAAAGAAACATGTAAACATTGTTCAGGAACAGGTCAAATAAGTGTAGAACAAAATACACCATTTGGCCGTATTGTAAACCGTCAAGCGTGTAACCATTGCTCAGGAACAGGTCAAATGATTAAAGAGAAATGTACGACATGCCATGGTTCTGGTAAAGTACGTAAACGCAAAAAAATTAATGTGAAAATTCCAGCTGGTATTGATAATGGTCAACAAATTCGCGTGTCTGGTAAAGGCGAAGCAGGTGTGAATGGTGGGCCGGCAGGTGACTTATATGTTGTTGTTCATGTGAGAAATCATGAATTCTTCGAACGTGATGGCGATCATATTATTTGTGAAATGCCATTGACATTCGCACAAGTAGCGCTTGGTGCTGAAGTAGAAGTACCTACAGTTCACGGGAAAGTGAAGTTGAAAATTCCAGCAGGAACACAAACAGGAACGGAATTCCGTCTAAAAGGAAAAGGAGCTCCGAATGTACGTGGATATGGCCAAGGAGATCAATACGTAGTGGTTCGTGTCGTTGTACCGACGAAATTAACTTCGCATCAAAAAGAATTATTGCGTGAGTTCGCAGGTCAGGAAAATCAAGATGATAGCTTATTCGGAAAGCTTAAACGTGCTTTCAAAGGGGAATAATGGAAATAAAAAATGGAGTTGGTAAATTGTGAAATGGTCAGAAATTAGTATTCATACAACAGAAGAAGCAGTAGAAGCTGTCTCTCATATTTTGCACGAAGCAGGCGCTAGCGGGGTTGCAATTGAGGATCCGGCTGAGTTAACGAAAGAGCGTGAGCAACAATACGGTGAGATTTATGCACTTAACCCAGATGAATACCCAAGTGAGGGTGTCTTGGTGAAAGCATATTTCCCACAAACGGATTCTTTACACGAAACGGTTGCAAGTGTAAAATCATCTATTGATGCGCTACCATCTTTCGACATCGAAATTGGTACAGGAAACATTACAATTAATGAAGTCGATGAGGAAGATTGGGCTACTGCTTGGAAGAAATATTATCATCCAGTTCAAATTTCTGATACATTCACAATTGTGCCGACGTGGGAAGAATATACACCGTCTTCTCCAGATGAAAAAATTATTGAATTAGATCCAGGTATGGCGTTTGGTACAGGGACACATCCAACAACAACGATGTGTATTCGTGCGTTAGAAAAAACGGTTCAGCCAGGTGATACTGTGATTGATGTGGGGACAGGTTCGGGGGTACTTAGTATTGCAGCAGCAAAATTAGGTGCGGCTTCTGTTCAAGCGTATGATTTAGACCCAGTTGCAGTTGAAAGTGCAGAGATGAATGTGCGCTTAAATAAAACAGATGACATTGTCAATGTTGGACAGAATAGTCTATTAGAAGGTATTGAAGGTCCGGTTGATTTAATCGTAGCAAATTTATTAGCGGAAATTATTCTTCTATTCCCTGAAGATGCAGCGAGAGTTGTGAAGCCAGGTGGATTATTTATTACATCTGGTATTATTGCGGCGAAAGAAAAAGTAATTTCTGAGGCGTTAGAAAAAGCTGGATTTACAATTGAAGAAGTGCTACGAATGGAAGATTGGGTAGCAATTATTGCACGAAATGCGTAATATAGATTTTAGTCTATAAAGAACAGGGGAGTCTCTCACTATATAAGGTGAGGGACTTGCCGTTTGTTATATGAAAATGATAACGTTTCGTTCTTTTCGTAAGTGCTGACTTACGAAAGGAACGAAACTCTACTAAGGTGATTATATGCAACGTTATTTTGTAGAAGAGAAATATGTAAATGAGACAAGTATTCGCATAATGGGTGATGATGTCCATCACATCGCAAGAGTGATGCGTATGTCAGCTGGTGACCACATTTATTGTTGTGTAAATGGTAAAACAGCAGAATGTTCAATTGCTGAAATTACCAGTGAATTTGTGGATACCGCTATTGTAGAATGGGTAGAGGCGTCAAGCGAACTTCCTGTGTTCGTGACGATTGCAAGTGGACTGCCGAAAGGAGACAAGCTAGAGTTAATTTTTCAAAAAGGAACTGAGCTTGGGGCAGCTGCATTTTTACCTTTTCAAGCATCTCGCTCTATTGTAAAATGGGATGCGAAAAAAGCAGATAAAAAAGTTGAGCGTTTGAAAAAGATTGTGAAAGAAGCTGCGGAACAATCACATAGAAGTGAAATTCCAGAAGTGCATGCTCCTGCATCATTTAAGCAATTACTTGCAATGAGTAGTGAGTATGATAGTTGTCTTGTTGCGTATGAAGAGGAAGCAAAACAAGGTGAGAAATCTAATTTTGCGAAAGCTTTAGCGACGATTAAACCGGGTCAAAAGCTGTTAATTGTATTTGGACCAGAAGGCGGTTTAGCGGAGGAAGAGATTACTGCACTTCGTGAACATAAATTTGTACCATGTAGTTTAGGACCAAGAATTTTAAGAACAGAAACGGCTCCGCTTTATGCGTTAAGTGCCGCTTCTTATCATTTTGAATTGATGGGGTGATAATCAATGGCAACTGTTGCGTTCCACACGTTAGGTTGTAAAGTAAACCACTATGAAACAGAAGCGATTTGGCAATTGTTTAAACAAGGTGGTTATGAAAGAACTGAATATGAAAAGAAATCTGATGTATATGTTATTAATACATGTACAGTAACAAATACTGGAGATAAAAAAAGCCGTCAAGTAATTAGACGTGCTGTACGTCAAAATCCAGATGCGGTAATTTGTGTAACTGGATGTTATGCACAAACATCTCCAGCTGAAATCATGGCAATTCCAGGTGTAGATATTGTTGTTGGTACGCAAGATCGTGAGAAAATGTTAGGATACATCGAAGAGTTCCGTAAAGAGCGTCAACCAATTAATGCTGTCCGCAATATTATGAAAACACGTGTATACGAAGAGCTTGATGTACCATATTTCACGGACCGTACACGTGCATCTTTAAAAATACAAGAAGGTTGCAATAACTTCTGTACATTTTGCATCATTCCTTGGGCGCGTGGTTTAATGCGTTCTCGTGATGGAAAAGAAGTTATTAAACAAGCACAGCAATTAGTAGATGCAGGTTATAAAGAAATCGTATTAACAGGTATTCATACAGGTGGATACGGTGAAGATATAAAAGATTATAACTTAGCTGGACTACTTCGTGATATGGAAGCAGAAGTAGGCGGATTGAAACGTCTTCGTATTTCTTCTATTGAAGCGAGTCAAATTTCAGATGAAGTAATTGAAGTGCTAGATAAATCTGAAGTAGTTGTACGTCACTTGCATATTCCACTGCAATCAGGATCTAATACTGTATTAAAACGTATGCGTCGTAAGTATACGATGGAATTTTTCCAAGAGCGTTTAGATCGTTTGAAAGAGGCGCTACCAGGTCTTGCGATTACATCAGATGTAATCGTTGGATTCCCAGGTGAAACAGAAGAAGAATTCATGGAAACGTACAATTTCATTAAAGAGAATCGTTTCTCTGAATTACACGTTTTCCCTTATTCAAAACGTACAGGTACACCAGCAGCACGTATGGAAGATCAAGTTCCTGAAGATGTGAAGAACGATCGTGTTCATCGTCTAATTGAGCTATCTAATCAATTAGCGAAAGAGTATGCTTCTGGGTTTGAAGGTGAAGTACTTGAAATTATTCCGGAAGAGACATTTAAAGATGGTGACCGTGAAGGGTTATATGTAGGTTATACAGATAACTACTTAAAAATTGTGTTTGAAGGATCTGAAGAATTAATTGGTAAGTTAGTAAAAGTGAAGATTACAAAAGCTGGTTATCCATATAACGAAGCGCAGTTTGTTCGTGTTCTTGAAGATGATGTGAAAAAAGAATCAGCAAGCGCATAATAAAAAGCATGCAAACAAAAAGGGTTTGCATGCTTTTTCCGTTTGTGGAGAAGTTAAGTATTGAAAGAGGGTGTAATGGATTGCTCGTTAACTGAGTATTTTTTAGCAGTTCTCTGTATAAAAATAATTTAGTGATAAAAATATATTTATTTTTAAGGGAAAGAGATAACAGCTATCTACATAGTTTTTGAAAAAGGAAGAGCATCTCTTCTTCTTTTATTCTGCCAAATAGTTGACCTGAAGTGATAAAATGTATTATAATCGTAAAAGACATGCTGAAGAAGTGTTTCTTTTTGCATGCTGAAGTTAGTATGTAAGTGTGATGTTTCGGAGGGAGGGAAAGAGAATGTCAAAAACAGTCGTTCGTAAAAACGAGTCTTTGGAGGATGCACTTCGCCGTTTTAAAAGATCGGTTTCTAAAACTGGTACACTTGCTGAAGCAAGAAAGCGCGAGTTTTATGAAAAACCAAGTGTAAAACGTAAGAAGAAATCTGAAGCGGCAAGAAAGCGTAAATTCTAAGAGAGGGTGTAAGTTATGAGTCTTCTCGGTCGTTTAAACGATGATATGAAACAAGCGATGAAGAATAAACAAAAAGAAAAATTAACCGTCATTCGTATGGTTAAGGCTGCTTTACAAAATGAAGGTATTAAACTGCAACATACTCTTACTGAAGAAGAGGAATTAACAGTTTTAGCTCGTGAAGTAAAACAGTATAAGGACTCCCTCCTTGAATTTAAAAAAGCTGGTCGTGAAGACCTTGTTGATAAACTGCAAAGTGAAATTCAGATTTTAAGCGCATATTTGCCGGAGCAATTAACAGAAGAAGAATTAGCTGATTTAATTAAGCAAGTTATTTCTGAAGTTGGTGCTACTTCTAAAGCAGATATGGGTAAAGTGATGACTGCTATTATGCCGAAAGTAAAAGGTAAAACAGACGGATCACTAGTGAATAAGCTGGTTATACAGCTATTAGCATAAAAAAACGTCTCATTTCGTATGAGACGTTTTTTTATGCTTTTTTTCAGTTTGGACGTGATATTACAAGCTCTTTTTTCATACATATGGGATGAGAGGGGGTCTTTTGGAGATGAAGAAATTAGAACAAATGAAGAATTGGTTAACGAAGCAAATAGACCTGCCAGTGGATGTGTTAATGGATCTACCTCGGATCACGCTTGTTGGGCAAGTGCATATCTATATAGAAAATCATCGAGGATTATTAGTGTTTTCAGATAAAGAGGTAAGATTGCTATTAAAACATGGTCAATTATTAATTAAAGGTCAATCCTTTGTTATTAAAACAATCCTTCCAGAAGAACTTTTACTTGAAGGGATAATTGAACAAGTGACATTTTTAGAAAATGAAAAGAAAGAGGAGTGAGGGGAAACTTCCGTTTGTGAAGTTTTTCTTCCTTATCCCCATTAACAGGTAGTAATCCAATCTTAATATTCAGTTCATACAAAGAAAATGCCCGATTAGTGAGGGGATAATTAGTGGGGATGAAACCCTCGCTGATTAAAGTTCCGCTTTATTTCATTTTAGTACGAGCTATTTTGATACTTAGAGTGAAAGGTATTGTATCTACTTTTAGAAAGGTAGTGGAGATAGTCGATGAAAAATAAATGGTTTATAAAGTGGCTTGGGTATGTAAAGGTACGGATTGAAGGTAGAGGGGCGGAACGCTTTGTTAACGAGTGTGTTCGTAGAAAATTATTAGTTTGGGATGTAAAGAAGATTGCAGATGAAACGTTAGTTTTTTGCATGTTATTACGAGATGTGAAAAAAATAAAACCAATCTATAGAAAAAATGAGTGCAAATTATATTTTATTGGACGTTACGGTTTTCCTTTTTGGAATAAGCGTTTAATTAAAAATAGTGGATTTTTAATTGGTTTTTTAATGTTTTTTTTCGGAATGATTGCATTATCGAATATGGTATGGAAAATCGAAATTACAGGAGCAAAACCTGAAACAGAATATATATTGATAAAAGAATTGGACAAAATGGGTATTAAAAAAGGGAAATTACAGTTCCAAATGCCTAATGTAGAAGATGTTCAACGTCATTTAACGGATAATATTAATGCGATTACTTGGGCAGGATTGGAAATAAGAGGGACAACATATCATTTTAAAATTGTTGAAAAAAATGAACCGAAAAAAGAAAAGGAACAACAGCCACAAAACTTAGTGGCAAAAAAAGAAGCGACTATTACAAAAACGTTTGTGGAAGTTGGAAAACCAGTCGTTATGAAAAATGACCATGTAGAAAAGGGGCAACTTCTCGTATCAGGGGTGTATGGTAATGAGGAGAATCCAACAGTTGTTTCGGCTAAAGGTATTGTATATGGAGAGACGTGGTACAAATCTGAGGTGGATGTACCGTTAAAGACACAATTTCATGTGTATACGGGTAATTCGTATAATGAATATTTTCTTAAATTTGGGAGTGCTAAAATAAAAATTTGGGGATTTAAACATGATAAGTATAAGCGCTCTCGTACTGAAAGTGTAAAACATGATGTGAAATTATTTGGTTTTACATTACCAATTGCATACGAAAAAGATATTGTGCGAGAAGAGGAAGAAGCGAACCGAGAATATACTGAAAAGCAAGCGATGAAAGTAGCAAAAGAGATGGCAGAAAAAGAACTAAAGAAAAAATTGGATGAACATGCTATGATTGTAAGTGATAAGATTTTGAGTCAAGAGGTTGAGGTGGATCACCTAAAGGTCACATTACATTATACAGTGATTGAAAATATTGCAGAGCCACAACCAATATCTGAATCCGATATTCAAGGAGACTGAGTAATGGCAGAACAATTAGTAGAAATGAACCAACAATTGGAAAATCCCAACGAGGCAATCGCTCTTTTTGGGGTAAATGATGCTCATTTAAAAGTAATTGAACGAGAACTTAGTGTATCGATTGTGACTAGAGGAGAGTCTGTTCGTGTATCTGGCGCAGATGAAACTGTGGCGCTCGTAGAAAAAATCTTACAACAGTTACTTGTTGTTATCCGTAAAGGTGTGTCAATTTCGGAAAGAGATGTTGCGTATGCAATTCAGCTTGGGCAACAAGGAAAAATCGCTCAATTCGAAGAACTATATGAAGAGGAAATTTTTAAAACAGCAAAAGGAAAATCCATTCGTGTGAAAACGATGGGACAAAGACGATATATTCATGCAATGAAAAAGAATGATATTGTATTTGGAATAGGACCTGCTGGGACAGGAAAAACATACTTGGCTGTAGTAATGGCTGTGAGAGCGTTAAAGCAAGGGTATGTAAAGAAAATTATTTTAACAAGACCTGCTGTAGAAGCTGGGGAGAGTCTAGGGTTTTTACCGGGTGATTTGAAAGAAAAAGTAGATCCGTATTTACGTCCACTATATGATGCATTGCACGATATTCTTGGACAAGAATATACACAGCGTATGATGGAGCGAGGTGTAATTGAAATTGCACCCCTTGCTTATATGAGAGGGCGTACTCTTGATGATTCATTTGTTATATTAGATGAGGCGCAAAATACAACTGGTGCCCAAATAAAAATGTTTTTAACACGATTAGGTTTTACTTCTAAAATGGTTATTACTGGAGATCCTTCACAGGTAGACTTGCCAAAAGGGGTAAAATCAGGTCTTTCTATTGCTGCTAATGTTTTGTCTGGTGTATCAGGTCTTTCGTTCATTACACTGGAACAAACAGACGTTGTGAGACACCCGTTAGTGCAACGTATTATTGAGGCATATGATAAAATGGAATGATCCTATTTGTCAGGATCATTTCTTTTTGTATGATAAGGTTGGCGAACGGCATATTTTTTACTATCATTAAAGACGAGGGAAATAAACTATAGGTGATGTTGTATAAAAATGTTGCCCCAAAAAGCATCATTGGCTAGAAGAGATGAAAGTATGAATAGTTTCACTTTATTTCTGGAGAGGAGAAGGTATTGAAATCATGTCAAGATCTCAAGAAATTTCTAAGTGGTTTCGTAATTTACAACATTCGAAAAAACTAAGTTGGATTTCTTACGTTTTATTAGGAGCGGTACTGTTTTTTGCACTTATGAATAATGTGAAACCAGAGCAATTAGATGTTGAAATATACTCTATTGCAAAAAAAACAATCCACTCTCCTATTAAAATTGAAGATAAAGTTACAACGGAAAAAAAGAAAAAAGATGCCGCTACAAAAGTTGAAGATCAGTATACATATAGAAGTGAGCTTAAACAAAATAAAGTGGATATTGTTAATGATGTTTTTGCTAAGGTAGATGAAGTGGTACAAGAGATTAAAGCTATTGGGCCAGATGAGCAAAAAAAGATTACTGATGCTGATAAAGTGGACAAGTTGAAAAAGAAATTACCTGTCGATTTAACAAAAGATTTATCTGATTCAAACTTACTAAACTTGATTAACGCAGATTCAAGCCAATTGGTATTAGCGAAAGATGCAGCAGTCACAGCCATTAATAGTATAATGACTATGCATATTAAAATGGACGAATTGAAGGACGCAAAAGAGCGGTATGTAAGTGAGATGAATAGTGTTAATGTCGATAGTGGTCTAAAAGAGGCTGTTAAGGCACTAGGGAAATATGCAATTTCAGCGAATTATTTTTATGATCCGACTTTAACAAAAGAGAAGAGAAAAGCAGAGGAAGATTTAGTTGCACCTGTTTATATCCTTCAAGGACAAGTTCTTGTTAGGGAAGGAGAAACGATTTCAAGTGATATGTATAATCAGTTGAAATTAGTTGGGTTGCTAGAGAAAGGTAATACCTTCCAACCTTATGTTGGTTTGGCGGTGCTCATTTGTGTGTTGCTATACTTTATGCATAAGCAGTTTGAAGTATTTTTACAGCGAAAAAGAGAAGATAGGCCGTATGTCTTAGCATACATCACAATTCTGTCTATCACGATTGTTTTAATGAAAATCATTAGTTTATTTCAAAAGCTTGACTATGCGGGGATTGCGTATGTGGTTCCGGTCGCGATGGGGACGATACTTGTAAAATTAATGATTGGTGATCGATTTGTATTTTTAACAAGTATGATTTTTTCTGTGTGCGGAAGTATTATGTTTAATGAAGGTGTAACGAGTACACTGAATTATAGTGTAGGTATTTATGTTTTATTAAGTTCATTATCGGTTAGCATCTTCTTGAGAGAAAAAAATCGTCGTACGATGATTTTACAAGCTGGTATACTCGTTTCTGTATTAAATGTAGTCGTATTGGCGGCTTTGCTACTATTGCGAAATGGGAACTTTTCGCCTCTTGAAATTGGTATGCAATTATTAATGGCTGCAGTTTCAGGGATTATCTCTTCTGTTCTAGCTATGGGGATTTTACCGTATTTAGAAAGTGGACTCGGAATTGTATCGAGTATGAAATTAATGGAACTTTCAAGTCCGAATCACCCGCTCCTGCGTAAAATCTTATTAGAAGCACCGGGTACGTATCACCATAGTGTAATGGTAGCGAATCTGTCTGAAGCTGCTTGTGAAGCGGTTGGAGCAAATGGAGTGTTAGCGCGTGTAGGGGCATATTATCATGATGTAGGAAAGACCGTACAACCGCAGTTTTTTATTGAAAACCAGATGGGAATTAAAAACCCGCATGATAAATTAGATCCTGTAACGAGTAAAGATATTATCATTGCTCATGTAACTGATGGGGTGAGGATGTTGGAAGAGTATCATATTCCCCAAGAAATTGTTGATATTGCCGGACAGCATCACGGTACAACGTTGCTTAAATATTTTTACTATAAAGCGATTAAAGAGGATAAAGAGAAATATAAGGAAGAGATGTTCCGCTATCCAGGATCAAAAGCAACATCTAAAGAGTCGGCAATTGTTGGTATTGCTGATAGTGTAGAAGCGGCGGTACGTTCGATGAATCATCCAACGCCAGATCAAATTAATAATTTAGTGCAAAGTATTATTAGAGATCGTTTGCAAGATGGGCAATTTAGTGAATGTGATTTGACATTTAAAGAATTACAAATTGTTGGTAAAACGTTATGTGAAACATTAAATGGTATTTTCCATTCTCGTATTACATATCCGGAACTGCCGGAAGAAAGGAGAAAGAATGAGTTTATTAATTGATTTTATTGATGAAACAGAAGAAGTGAAAGACGAATATATAAGTTTGATTCGAGGATTGGTAGAGAAAGCAGCCCAAATGGAAAATATAGAAGAAGGAGCAGAATTATCGGTTACGTTTGTAGATAATGAACGTATTCGCGAAATTAACCGCGACTACCGAGATAAGGATCAGCCTACAGACGTTATTTCTTTTGCAATGGAAGAAATGGGAGAAGGCGAAATGGAAATCGTCGGTGCAGAGATGCCACGTATGTTAGGGGATCTTATTATTTCTATTCCAAGAGCAAAAGAACAAGCTGAGGAATATGGACATTCTTTTGATCGTGAACTCGGGTTTTTAGCGTTACATGGCTTTTTACATTTGCTTGGTTATGATCACATGACAGAAGAGGATGAAAAAGAAATGTTTGGAAGACAAAAAGAAATTTTAGAGGCATTTGGATTAGGACGATGAAAAAAGGAAAACTTATAAATAGTTTTGGATATGCTATAGCTGGCATATACTTTTGTCTTCGTCATGAACGAAATATGAAAATTCACTATTTGGCCGCAGTCATTGTTATATGCTGCGGCTTTTATTTCCATATTACAAAAACAGAATGGATCATATTACTTATTGTGATTGGGATTGTAATAAGTTTAGAGATGGTGAATACGGCTATTGAAAAAACAGTAGACTTAGCAACCGCTGATATTCATCCGTTTGCAAAAATTGCAAAGGATGTTGCAGCGGGAGCGGTTTTATTGTTTGCAATTATAGCTGTTGTAATTGGTGCTATTATCTTTTTACCGTATATGGTATAGTTGGCATTCCAAAGCTTTTATTAAGCTTTGGGAGCGCCGTGAAGGCCTTTAATGAAAGAATGTATCTATTCACATCTGTGAACGGAAAGGATGCGGGAATATGAATAGCAAACAATTAATTCAAGAAGCAACCGAAGCGCGTAAACAAGCGTACGTACCATATTCTAAATTTCAAGTAGGTGCAGCTTTACTAACTAAAGATGGAAAAATATATCGTGGATGTAATGTTGAAAATGCATCATATGGTTTATGTAACTGTGCAGAAAGAACAGCTTTATTTAAGGCGATTTCTGAAGGGGATAAGGAGTTTGTAGCTATTGCAGTCGTAGCGGATACAAAGCGCCCAGTACCTCCTTGTGGAGCATGTCGACAAGTTATGGTAGAATTATGTAAACAGGATACGAAAGTATACTTATCAAACTTACATGGTGACGTTCAAGAGACAACAGTCGGAGAATTGTTACCAGGAGCATTTTTAGCGGAGGATTTACATGAATAGAAAAGGTTATAAATCAGGTTTTGTCTCTATTATCGGCAGACCGAATGTTGGGAAATCTACATTTTTAAATCGTATTATCGGCCAGAAGATTGCCATTATGAGCGACAAGCCACAAACAACTCGTAATAAAATTCAAGGTGTATATACAGAAAATGATTCACAAGTGATTTTCATTGATACACCAGGAATACATAAACCTAAACATAAACTAGGTGACTTCATGGTGAAGATGGCTCAAACGACATTGAAAGAAGTTGATATTGTTCTGTTTATGGTCAATGCAACTGAAGGATTTGGTCGTGGTGAGGAATTCATTATTGAGAAATTACAAGAAACGAAACAACCGGTATTTTTGGTAATTAATAAAATTGACCAAGTTCATCCAGAGCAATTATTAGAGTTAATTGATCAATACCGTAAGCTACATGAGTTTGCAGAGATTGTACCAATTTCTGCATTAGACGGTAATAATGTGGAAGCGTTAATTGGAGCAATTAAAAAGTATTTACCAGAAGGACCACAATACTACCCAGATAATCAAGTAACGGATCATCCAGAGCGATTTATTATTGCAGAGCTTATTCGTGAAAAAGTATTACATTTAACACGTGAAGAAGTGCCGCATTCTGTAGCTGTTGTTATTGATGCAATTCAAAAACGTGAAGGCGGGGCAGTTTATATAAATGCAACGATTGTTGTTGAACGCGCATCACAAAAAGGAATTATTATCGGTAAGCAAGGGAAGATGTTAAAAGAAGTCGGTAAGCGAGCTCGCTTTGACATTGAAGCACTTCTCGGTTCTAAAGTATTTTTAGAAGTATGGGTAAAAGTGCAAAAAGATTGGCGCAATAAAATGTCACAGCTGCGTGACCTTGGTTTCCGTGAAGACGAATATTAATATGAAGTAAAGTTGCGATCAGTGGATGTTTTGTTCATCCACTGATTATTGGTTTTCATAAACCTTGATAAATTAGGAAAAATTTTTCTCACATGAAAATGAACAAAATGGGTCAATTTAATAACAACAAAAGAAATTGGTTTATAGGCTACGCTTATTGAGAAAGGTGGATTCTTATGCTAGATTTTACCTGGAAGTTTTTCTCCAAAACAGGAAGCATTGAAACGTATTTGCTTTTGAAAGAAATGGAAAAAGACGTAAACGATGAGATGGATCAACATGAAGAGGAGTTAGCGCATTTAGATTCTCCAATTTCTTGACCCGTTTTGTTCAAACCTTGGATGGTGACGAACATGTTTCAAAAAGTTGAGGGCATTGTTATCCGTACGACAGATTACGGAGAAACGAACAAGATTGTTACAATATTCTCACGGGAATTTGGTAAGGTAAGTGCAATGGCAAGAGGGGCGAAAAAACCGAAAAGTCGGTTAGCAGCTATTTCGCAACTTATGACACATGGTCATTTTCTTATTCAAATGGGATCTGGACTTGGAACTTTGCAACAAGGCGAGATTATTTCATCTATGAAAGAAATTCGTGAGGATATATTTTTAACTGCTTATGCATCATTTATTATTGAATTAACTGATAAAGCAACAGAAGATAAGAAGCATAATCCGTATTTATTTGAAATGTTATATCAAACGTTGCATTATATGTGTGAGGGTGTTGACCCAGAGGTATTATCGTTAATTTATCAAACGAAAATGCTTCCGGTATTAGGGATGCGCCCGTATTTTGATACATGTGCTATTTGTCATCAAGCAACAGATTTTGTCGCCTTCTCTGTCCGAGAAGGTGGTTTTCTGTGCTCGCGTCATGCGGAGCAAGATCCGTATCGTATCCCGGTGGGAGAGGCTGTTCATAAATTATTACGTCTCTTTTTTCACTTCGATCTACACCGGCTCGGTAATGTATCGGTGAAGGATAGTACAAAAAAACAAATGCGCACAGTATTGAATACATATTATGATGAATATTGTGGGATTTATTTGAAATCAAGGCGTTTCCTAGAACAACTTGATAAGTTTCAGATATAATTAGGGCCGTATACGGTCCTTTTTACATACTTTCTTTTTCGAATAGCATATTTAGTATATAATATTTAAGAGATAGTATAACTTTTTTCGTTGTGCATTAAAGACCAACTATGAAATGTCAAG